>CADBXS010000066.1:0-19827 GCA_902798705.1 uncultured Bacteroidales bacterium | reverse complement strand
GCCTTTAAATCGAAATAATCAAGCATTTAAATATCATTATTAACCAATCAATTAACACTTATGCAAATGAAAAAACTTTTACTTTCGCTATTGCTTCTGGTGGGAGCAGTCAGCGTGCATGCCACAAAGGTGTATGCAGATTTAACCAAAGCTACTGCAACAGGTAATGCTTCTTGGGATAAAGACAGTAAACTCTTTACGTGGACAGCAGGATCTTGGGCTTATCTTGGAGTCACGGATATCGCAGGAAACCTGAGTGAGTACACTTCGTTGGTTGTAGAAACCTCTGATTTGAGTGAAGGAGAAGGCGTTTCCTATCGTGTTGACTTTGAATTGACAAATGGTAATGTCATTCACCATATCGATGGAGCAATGTTCTACTCTGCAGGTACGAAGGTCATTAATTTGGCTGCTGCATTAGGCGAGAACATCTCGAGCGTGAAGACTATCCGCGTGAATACAAATTCAGCTGGTGGTTCTGTTAAGATCAACAAGATGTATCTTGAAAAGCCATTGTCACTTAACTTCAATGATGCAGGTCAGGCATTCATCGACTTCACAGACTTCGCTTTCGATGACAAGTTGGTAGTTGATGAAGTAGCACAGACTATCACCAGCGAAGGAGAGGGTAAGTTCTGGATTGTAATTCCAGCAGAAGGCCTTGACCTGAGCTCCGTAACAAACATCACTGTTAATCGCGAAGGTGATGACATTGTTCAGACTTTGCAGATTGAAGATGCAGAGAATGGCCTTCTGGATACTTTCTGGGGAAGCAAGTACACTGTAGATTACACTAGAATTAAAGCTGGAACAGAAAGTACTTATGCACAACTGTCAGGTCAGATTATTCGCATTGAGTGGAATTGCGCTGCAGCAGGAACCATGACATTGACTGGTCTCACTTTGAGAGCTAATGCTGTCGTGGGTTCTACAGCAGGTGAGGTTGCTCTCAATACATTCCAGTATTACAACTTCCCTGACGGCTCTGATGCATGGTTGAATTACAACATGGGCACACCTACTGATACTTACATGGGTAGTGGTAGCTCTGATCCTAATCACTATATGGATTTAACTGGATTTGAAGCTCTTCGTATCTATCGCGACACACAGCTTGGTTTCCGTGCATTCTTCATTAACGCAGGCGGAACAGGCACAAACAATATCAACTCCGGAAGTGCTTGTGTAACTTGGAAGGAAACCTATTGGGAAATCGATTTGACACAGGTTGAGAAATACAATGGTAAGATTTACTTGAACACTATCAAGTCTGAGGCTTGGGGTGTAAATAACGTTGTCAAGAAGCTCGTGGTTTACAATCCATCTGATTGTGATTACACACTGGCAGGTACTGGTGCATTGGCTGTTTCTGCAAAAGAAGCTCTTGCCGACAAAAATGCAAATCTCTACGATGCAACAAACGTGACAGGTGCTGTTTCATTGGCTGCTGCAAATCCAAACGCTATAATTTTGGCTGACGACCCAGCTGTGTCAGGTACAAACGTTATCGTTGACGGTGGATGTGCTGAATTCTCAATCGTTGACAACAAGCCTTTCATGTATGTCGATCCTATTAACGCTTCATCAGCTAAGCAGACTGTGACAATCAGCGCAGCAGGCTTCAGCACAACTGTAGTTCCATTCAATGCAGCTGTTCCAAGTGGACTGAAGGCTTACAACCTGGTAGCTATTAGTGATAAGTCCATTTCTGCAGAGGAAGTAACAAGCGTGAAGGCTGGTCAGCCTGTATTGCTCGAAGGTGCAGCAGGCACTTACACATTCGAGGCAAGTGACGTAAGCGTAGAAGCTACTGCTGATGCAGTTCAGAACGGTCTCCTCACAGCATCTTATGCTGGTACAGAGGCAGCAAAAGGCGGTTACGTTCTTCAGAATCAGGAAGGCAGTGTAGCATTCTTCAGATTCGAAGGTGCACGCACCATAAAGCCATTCCGTGCATACATCCCTGCTAATGTAAATGGCGCTAAGTCGCTGAATATCGTCTTCGACGAAAGCACAGGCATCACTGCACACAATGACAGCAACGCAACAGCTGTTATCCGCTACAACGCAGCTGGTCAGAAGCTTGCTGGCGAGCAGAAGGGCTTGAACATCGTGAAGATGAGCAATGGCGAAGTGAAGAAAGTATTCGTGAAGTAATTTCTGAACGAATGAACTAAAACTATTATCAACTCAAAAAACTAAGACAACAATGAAAAAGGAATATATTTCACCAACACTTTTCCTCCTCGAAAGTGATTTGACGCTTGACACTTGCATTCCTGCTGTTTCAGAGACACCAGCTACCAACAATCCTGACGATGACTTGGTCAAGGAAGAACGCAACGAATGGAATGACGGACTCTGGTAATTCACATTTCAAACATATTTCGGAAGAACCGCTCAAGCACACGCTTGGGCGGTTCTTTTTTCATCATAAGTAACCGCATTTCCATCGCACAAAAATTGGCATGAGGATGAAATAATGGCGTGAACGGTCGTTGCATATAGGCGAAGGAAACAGAAAACATTCATTGGGTACGAGCCTGCTGAAAAACACGAAAGCAATGATGAGTTTGTAGAAAGTTTTTGATTAACTTTGCAGTCGAAAACCTACAAGAAACTAACTATAATTAAAAAAATGACTGGAAAAAACTGCATTCGCAGCATTTTGACCATTCTGCTGCTTCAGTGGATGGGGCATGGTGTTATGGCCCAAGGGAAATACGACCTGTATTACTCTGTTGGTTTAGACACAGCTGCGCACTATCTCAACGTAGAACTGACTTACACCCAAAAGGGCGGAACGAACACAGACGAGTTGGTTCTCAATATGCCAGTGTGGACTCCTGGCTATTACGAAATCCTGAACTTTCCGAAGCACCTGTGCGATTTTGCAGCCAAGGACGCAAAAGGGAACCGTCTCACTTGGCGCAAGGATGGCATGAACCGATGGCGCGTTCAGACATCGGACTGCCAAAAGGCGACGATTACCTACCGCATCTACGCGAACAAAAGAGACGTGGCATCCAGTCGGGTGGATGGTTCCGCGGCATTCATTGCTCCAGCAGGCGTTTTCATGCATGTCGATGGAGAAATCAACCATCCCGTGTCGGTTACTTTCCAAATGCCATCGTCATGGCAACATATCTCCACGGGATTACTGCCTAACACCAAGAATGGCCATACGTTCACGGCCAAGGACTTTGATACACTCTACGACTCACCTTTCCTCTTAGGAAACCACTACGTAAAGGAGTTTGAACACGAAGGACACCCCTACACCTTTGCCATCGAAACTCCCGATGGAATCGAGGAAATCGGCTTTGAGCAGGACTTCAAGCGGATTGTCAGTACCACAACCCAATTGATGGGCGACGTTCCTTACAACAACTACTGCCTCATCCACATGGGCGAAGGAGGCGGTGGACTGGAGCACCTCAATTCACAGGCTTGCTACACCGATGGCACATACCGTTTCCCGTCGCGTAGGTCGCACGTGAAATTCCTGGCTTTCACCACACACGAATACTTCCATCTCTACAACGTGAAGTGCATACGCCCCGCTGAATTGTGGCCCATCGACTACAACCGCGAAGCGATTACGCCGATGCTTTGGGTGAGCGAAGGACTCACCTGCTACTATGAGTTCCGTCTGCTGCGCAATGCTGGTATTGCCACGCCCGAAGAAGCCTTGGAATTGCTCTCCACTTACTTCAGCCTCTACGCTCCCTACGATGGTCAGCACCATGCAAGTTTGCGACAAAGCAGCTATGACATCTGGCTCAACTTCATGAACAACGACGACAACGAGCGCGACGTGAGGGTGAACTACTACTTCAAGGGCCCTGTCATCGGTCTGCTCATGGACATTGACATCCGACGCAAAACTCATCAGCAACACTCGCTCGACGATGTGATGCGCCGACTGTATCAGAAGTATTACCAACAACTGCAACGCGGATTCACGGAGGAAGAGTTTTGGACAGAAGTCGCCGACATTGCAGGACAACCTTTGACAGACATCCGACGTTTGGTGGATACAACCGACGACATCGACTACGACAGCTACTTGCGCGAAGCAGGCCTTTACGTCAACACCGCCGACTGGAGCATACGACGAGTGGAGAAGCCCAACAAGCAACAACGTCAATTCCTGAAAGCAATGAATATGTTGTAAAGTTAAAGTTAAAAGCAAAAAGTTAAAAGAGCCAACAAGCCGCCCATTTTTAATTTTTAACTTTTATTTTTTAACTATTTTTATGGTCAGTTCAGAAAAATGTTGTACCTTTGCATCCGCTTTCGGCTCTTTTCGAGTTGGGGCACTATTTTTTAATCATTAATTTATATATCACATTATGTACTTAGATTCAGCTAAGAAGCAAGAAATCTTTAGCAAGTACGGAAAGTCTAACACTGATACTGGCTCATGCGAAAGCCAGATTGCATTGTTTTCATACCGTATTAGCCGTTTGACCGAACACATGAAGGCCAATCACAAAGATTATAGCACAAACCGAGCTCTTGTACATCTCGTAGGTCAGCGTCGTCGCCTCCTTACTTATCTTAAGAACAAGGACATCGAGCGCTACCGTGCCATCGTCAAGGCTCTCGGTCTTCGTAAGTAATCCTACTTACCCACAGCCGAAAAAATTGAACCGCAGCATCCAAATGGACGCTGCGGTTTTTCGTTTTTCTATCTGATTCTTTGGCAGTTGAAATAAGTTTTATATCTTTGCGAAAAATTTCGCAACGAAAAATTTCGCAACATGAATAATCCCTTTAAATTTGGTTCTATTGTAGATGGTGACTTCTTCACCGACAGACGTGAAGAGTTGCTCCAGATTGAACGAATGCTCAATAGCGACAACCACATCATTCTCATCAGCCCTCGCCGATTTGGTAAGTCGAGTTTAATGCAATATGCCATTTCGTAAAAAACGATTCAATGAAAATAATTCGTTCTGTTGTTGCGCATTTGCGTAACTATCCGTATATTTGCATCACAAATGAGATGATATGGCACAAGTAAATCAGTTCCAAATAGTTTATTTGAAAGAGGCGATGGAGTTTATTAGAACTCTCCCATTGTCAGCTCAAAAGAAGATATTCTACAATGCCGACAAGGTTTCAAGAGGGTTTGTCAGTAATAAATTGTTCAAGAAGTTAGAAGGTGATTCTGACCTTTGGGAGTTCCGAACTCTATACGACGGGATGCAATACCGCCTTTTGGCTTTTTGGGACGACCAGGAGCAGAGGATGGTGGTTGCCACTCATGGATTTGTTAAGAAGACATGGAAATTCCCTACCAAGGAAATACAGAAGGCTGAGCAGTTACGAAAGAAGTATTTTAATTCAAAATAGCAGAAAAGATGGAAATAACAACGTTACAAGAAGCAAAAGACCAAGTGTTTGGACCTGTAGGAACACCCGAGAGAGACGAATACGAACGAATGCTTGATGATGAACTCCATGCATATCATGTTGGAGAAGCTATCAGGCAAGCAAGAGAGGCACAAGAACTTACCCAAGCAGAACTCGGTGAGCGGATGGGTGTGCAAAAATCACAGGTCTCTCGTATCGAGAGTGGAAAGAGTATCACACTTGCTTCCATGATGAGAGCATTTCGTGCTTTAGGCGTGCAAGTAGCACTCGAAATGGAAGGTATTGGCAAAGTGGCTCTTTGATTGAAAACAAAGAATGAAAAATGAAGAATGAAGAATAGGGTGACAAATCACGTCCCATTCTTCATTCTTCTTTTTTCATTCTTTTTTATACATCACCTACCCAATATGATATTCACAATGCCAACGATGTCGGAGATATCGATGGATTCGTCTTGGTTGGTGTCGGTGTTGGTTTCGTTCTTTACGGCACCACTGCCGAGGATGTGATTGACGGCAAGGACGACATCGGAAATATCGACAGAGCCATCGCAGTTGGCATCGCCCAAGAGGAAGCCATCTTCTTCTGTTGGCGTGATGGAGATGTTGTCGAAACCAATGATTTTCTCGTTACCATTCGTGTTGTGCATGGCAGTGAGATTGACAGTGATGTTGGTGCCATCGGTGTTGAAGGTGAAATCCACTTTCTGCCAAGCTGTCTTGTTTTCGAGAGAAGGACTCGAAGCCAATGTGCTCGACTCACCAGCCACGTTGACGCTGACGTCGCCACCCAAGCCCGATTTCCACACGTCGGCTGTGAGGCGATACTTGCCTGCTGGTAGACAGATGGTCTGATGGAGCGTGATGGTGGATGTACCCCAATTCTGGCGAATCCAATATGTTTGCGATCCACCGTTAGTAGGCTTTGCCAACGAAGCAAAGAATTTGCTATAGTAGAGGTCACCACTCTTGAGTGCGGTGAGGTCGTTTTCATTTCGGTTCGAATAGTCGATGCTCCATCCCTGAGGCTGATAGATGGCACGGTCGAACGTGACACCCGAATCGCTCATCTTTGTGTAGGAAGCCTCGAAGTCGGGATTCTGAAGCTGGGCAGGAGCCTGCGTCTGCGAATAATCCAGTCCTTGCAACTCACAGATTTCCTGACGAGTGAGACAAGTGTTGTAGAGACGGAAGCCGTCCATCTTGCCCTGATAATCCACATTGTCATTAGCGTAGGCACCATCCCACCATTGCGTGCGACCGATGTAATTGCGGGTGTCGCGTGCCACTTGGTAGAGTTGGTAAGCTTCGTAGGCGATGTCGGCACCTCGCAAATCGACTTTGCCATCAATGTAAAGCGTCGTGGTCTTGGTGTCGGCACTGTAAGTCACAGCCAAGCAGTATTCCTTGTCGGTGGAAAGAGTGGTCGAAGAGTTCATCAATGTGGTGGTGCCACCATTGTATTTGAAACCAACTGACAGCGGTTTGGCACGCAGGAAAATGCTGTTGCCTGAACCTGAACCGAAGTCGTAGAAGCGAGGATTGTTGCCAAATGCCGTAGCGTTGACTTTCAGAAGGAATGTGTAACTGCGAAGACTGTCGAGCATTTCAGAAGGAGCTGTGATGGTGGTGTTAGTGGAGAAGCCCGAAGGGGTGTTCCTTGTCATGTCAATGTTGTCCTTCGAGTAAAGCAAGTTCTTTGGTAAATCGCGCGGCATGACACGCACCTTGAAGTATTTCTTCTGATTGCCCACAGTGGCAGTCAAGGTAACTTCGCGTCCATCTGCCCTCGTCACTTTCGACTGGTTCACCACACCCGTAGCACTGAGCACAGGCTCGTGGCTGGACTCCCACGTGATGGCAGTTTCACCCAATGACGTAGGTAGCACGAGGTCAGACCAAGTAACAGTTGGCAGTGTGAGTTGGTTGAGGCTCATCTTCGATTGAGCCGAACGAACAGCCCCTTGTGTGAGGCACTCTGCATAGACTTCGCAAGCACTCAAACCACCTATGAAACCGCCGATTTTTACATCTTGCAGAGTAAGTCCAGTCGCTTCAATCTTCTGGTCAATCCAACCATTGCGGTAGATGGTGAGGGTGGTGCCATCGTAAGTGAAAGCAGTGAAGTGACTTGCAAGTTTGGTTCTAAAGGTCTTTCCATCCGTTCCCGAACTATTATATTTATGGTCGTCGGAAGTACCCAGTCTATTTTGGCTGGAGAATGTTGTATTATCCACCTTTGCATAAGGTTTTTCACTCTGTGCATCGAGTCCGTAAGTAAGGTTTCCCATCTTGAGCAGCGTACCAGAATAGTTGTTGGCATCAATCGACCAATTTGCGATGATGGTCCATGCCGTTGCTCCTGTCTTGCTCCCTACGGAGAGTGTTTTTGATGCAGAGGTTGTGGTAAAGTTTGTGCTTTCTGTGGTTGAAGCAATGGCACTTGTCTGTGCTGCTGCGTCGGCAGGGAATGCGTAAGTGGTGCGAATGGAAGTAGGATAACCCTTTGGATAGTTCTGACAAACAATCCAATAGTAATAATCACCATTCATCCAGCAAAGGCGAAGCGGACTGTCCTTGGAACCAGGCAAAATGAATGGACGAACATTGTTCTTCTCGGATTTCTGCGTTATCGCTTCTTTATTTGTGATAGCACCACTGCTATTCACCGTGTATTTCCAGATTTCATAGACATTGCCGTGGATGCCATCCGTAGGGATGGAGAGATAGATGTCCTCCACGTGGTCAGGGTCAATCGCCATACCGCCACTGTAGCAATATTCCGTGTTGGACGGATGGAAGCGTCCACCAGCGTTTGTCAAGAAAGTCAAATTCCATTTCGAACCGTTCCAATGCGCATAGTAATACTGATGCGTGTTCTTGTCTTCTGATATGCGCACCATAGCCACTACAGGGTTTTCGTTCCCGTCGAGCGTGATTTGCCAAACCCAGTCACGTATGTTATTATCAGGAGCATCGATAATCGTATTAGGATAGGACGACTTGTAGGAATCAGTCTTGCTGACATTGAATTTTCCATTCTCAATAGTGGAAAGCACAGTTCCTTTCAGGTCGCAGAGTTTCGGAGTAGAAGAATAAGTACCATCGCTATTCTTCTTGGCATTGATTTCAATCACATTGAAATAGAGCCAGTTGGGTTTTTCGTTATCAGGATGACCCGTAGTGTAGCTCACATAGATTTTGTCCTTGCCGTTGCTCTGATACTTGGCGTATGGTCGTGCACCTGTGCTCTGCACCATCTGGAAAGGTCCCCACTCGAAGTCGCAATCGTCGTTAGCATCGGGCATGGAGAGTTTTCCAATGGTTGGGTGCCAACCGATGCCTCGCCAGCAGAGATAGATGTGGTCGGGGTCGTCGCTCAGGATGAATGGCGAAGGATAAGTGGTGTTATTCGCCACGCTGAGCACCTTTTCCTCACCGAGGTTGGTGATGTCGCCTGGTTTCTTCGAAATGCGGTAGTAGAACTTCGCCTCATCGGTATGGCGCGTGTAGAAAATCATAATGCGCTTGTCGGGCAAAGTGAGGAACGTAGGGTTGTTGTGGTCGTCAGGTTGGAACACACTGCGCACCAGCACATCTTCGCGCTTGTTGTTCACAAAGTCCATCTGCGTTGCCTTGATGGCTCCGTGTACGTCGATATAACCGATGTAAGCAGCGTTGATGTTTCCGTCAGCACTTGTGTAGTGCATGGCACGTGGGTCCGCAAACCAGCACCAAGCGCCTTCGTCAGCTACAATGTTTCCACCATTCGTGATTTGCGCCTTTGCCGACACCACTGCCAGCAAAGAAATAGTCAGTAATAAGTTTCTAAGTTTCATGATAATTAGGTGTTTATTAGGTGTTTATTATATTTATGATTTGCTTTTGCAAGCTGCACAGATGCCCTTCACCATGTAATTGACTGATAGCGCCACATAGTCGTCGGGCAAATCTATCGATGGAATCGGCGTTTCGTGCAAACAGAAAGTGCGATGACATTTCTCACAATAGAAATGCACGTGCTGGTCGTCGTCTTCATGATGGGAGCGACTATGGCACAACTCATAGCGCACGGCATCGCTTCCATCCTCCAACGCATGCACCAAGTGATTTTCCTTGAAAAGCGTGAGGCAACGGGAGATGCTCGACTTGTCCAAGGTCAGCAGTCTGTCTTCCAACTCCATGAGCGACATAGGTCGTCCTGCCCTGTCGAGTGCCTCTGCCACGAGGATGCGATTGGCGGTAGGACGAATGCCATGGTCATCTAATAATAATAGGTATTCTTTCTTGTGACTCATCATAGTGAATTGAAGATCATTTCTTTTTGCAAAAATAAGGTAAAAAAAAGAGACCACAAAAGCCAAAACAAACTTTTGCAACCAAGTTGCATGAAAAACTCCATACCTTTGCACCATAAATCAAAAAAAAAACAAAATTAAGACTATGATTGAATGGCTTGAAGCGTATTGGAACGCATTGATTATGATGGTCGCCGAAATGGCACCTTACCTCTTGTTGGGATTCTTCGTGGCAGGCATCCTGCACACGTTTGTACCCCGTAGTATCTATTCGCGCCACTTGGCTCCGCGCAACATGAAGAGCGTGGTGAAGGCAGCCCTTTTGGGCATTCCTCTCCCACTCTGCTCTTGCGGTGTCATCCCCACCAGCGTATCGCTCCGAAAGGAAGGTGCCAGTCACGGAGCTTGCACCAGTTTTCTCATTGCCACTCCTCAAACGGGTGTCGATTCCATCGCAGCCACTTATTCGCTCATGGGTCTGCCTTTCGCCATCGTTCGCCCCATCGCAGCCCTCTTCACTGCCATGTTTGGCGGTTGGCTGGTGAACCGCTATGCCAAGGAAGACGAGCAGATTTCTGCAGAAGCAGCAAAGATAGGCGAATATGAAGGCCTCACCCCCAACCCCTCTCCAAAGGGCGAGGGGAGTTGTCACTCAGAAGAAGACCACTGCGAATGTGAATGCGAATGTGGATGCGGATGCGAACACGAGCATCACTACCATTCGTTGAAGGACAAATTCGTAGGTGCGCTACGCTATGGTTTTGTGGAGATGTTTCAGGATGTGGGTAAATGGCTTGTCATTGGTTTGCTCATCGCTGCACTCATCACAGTTGCTGTTCCTAACGAATGGCTCGCTGCCCTGCACGAGTACAAACTGCTCAATATGCTGATTGTTTTGGCCATTGCCATACCGATGTACGTTTGTGCTACGGGTTCCATACCAATTGCTGTTTCGCTCATGGCGAAAGGTCTTACCCCTGGTGCAGCTCTTGTTCTGCTCATGGCAGGTCCTGCTGTCAACAGCGCCAGCATCCTCGTCATCGGCAAGGCATTTGGTCGTCGCACCCTCCGCTTCTACATCACCTCCATCGTGATAGGTGCCATCGTCTTCGGTCTCGGCATCGACTATCTGCTTCCTCAAGAGTGGTTTGCTGTGAGTGGTAGTTTCACAGAAGCAGCCCACTGCGGACATTGCCTCAGCACATGGGACTGGATTTTCATTGCACTCTTCCTCCTACTCCTCATCAACGCATTCACGGCTCGTTTCCGCCATTCTCACAACCTGACGCATGAGCATGAGTATCATCACCATGAGGAACAAACAGCAATGAAACAGGCAGAGACAGTTCCTTCCACCATGGTTTATACGGTGAAAGGCATGAGTTGCAATCATTGCAAGGCAAGCGTGGAAAAAGCTATCAGCGGTGTTGAAGGTGTTGAAAAGGTGGAAGTGGATTTGACAAAAGGCATTGCATACGTTGAAGGAAAGCATGACATCCAGGCTGCCCTCGATGCAGTGAATGCCATCGGTTTCAACATTTCCGTTTCTGAAAACAATTGATAGGGTACGTCATAAAAGACGTATTGATAGATAACAAACTTCTTGCTCATTCGCATGAAACATTTCGGCGAAGGGGAATAAACTCGAATCCGTGGTTTGGTTTCTGCAATCCGTGGTTTGGTTTGTACAATCCGTGGTTTGGTTTCTGCAATCCCAACCACGGATTCGAGTTTTTTCCCCTTCATCGTTATTTTTACATCGCACTCCGTGGAGGATTATTTTAAGGTAGGCTCTAAAAATCTGTTTTTTAGTTCACTACCAGTTTATTATATGTTACATAGCTCGCTATGCGCCCTCAAAAACTGACAAAAATCCAATCAAATCAATTGGCTTCGCCGAGCTAAAGGTTCAAAAATCAATCCGACATAATTATTAGAACCTACCTTAATGAAATTCTATGAAATCGCTCGTTAGTTACAAGCTTTTTCGGTAACTTTGTCACCGAAAGACATTCATCTCTTGCTTTCTCTTGATAATCATCATAAAAACAACTAACTATATGGAAAATTTCATCTTTTGCAGCCCCACCAACTTTGTCTTTGGACGTGGCACAGAAAACCAAGTAGGCAAACTCTGTAAAGAAAACGGAGCAACACGTGTGCTCATCGTGTATGGAGGTGGTTCCGTTGTTCGTAGCGGTCTGCTCGACCGAGTTCGCACTGCCCTCACTGAGGAGAATCTGCCATTCGGTGAACTGGGTGGCGTGAAGCCAAATCCAGAAGACGACCTCGTGCGCATCGGCATCGAAATGGTGCATACTGAGAACTTCGACTTCATCCTGCCCGTTGGCGGAGGTTCCACCATCGACACAGCCAAAGCCATTGCTGCGGGTGCCCTCTACAATGGCGACTTCTGGGATTTCTATGCAGGGAAAGCCACCGTTCAGAAGGCTCTGCCAGTGGGTGTCGTGCTCACCATTCCTGCTGCAGGAAGTGAAGGCTCGGGCAATACCGTCATCACCAACCTTGCCACCAAACAGAAAATCTCGCTTCGCTGCCCTGAGCACTTGCGTCCTCGCTTTTCCATTCTGAATCCAGAGCTGACTTTCACGCTTCCACCTTACCAGTCGGCAAGTGGCATTTGCGACATGATGGTTCACATCTTCGAGCGTTATTTCACAAACACCACCGAGACGGGCATCACCGACCGCGTGGCTGAAGGTGTGCTTCTCTCCATCATGGAAGAGGCTCCAAAGGTGATTGCCAATCCAAACGACTACGATGCTCGCGCCAACATCATGTGGGCTGGTATGCTGGCTCACAATGGCATTTGTGGAACAGGTCGAGTGGAGGACTGGGCTTCTCACTTCATGGAGCACGAACTGAGTTCGCTTTATGGCGTGACACACGGAGCAGGACTTGCCGTGGTCTTCCCTGCATGGCTCACGGTGGTTTCGCGCACCAATCCATTCCGTGCCAAGCAACTCGCCCTTCGCGTGCTGGGTGTAAGTGCCGAAGGAAAGACGGACGAGGAAATCATTGCCGAAGGTATTGCTCGCCTTCGTCAGTTCTGGCACTCGCTCGGTTTGCCAATCACACTCCAGGAACTCGGCATTGAGAATCCTGATATTGATGCACTCGTTCGCAATCTCCACATCACAAAAGGCGAACCCATCGGCAATTACGTCAAACTCGACCGCACGCTGACGAAAGAAATCTACGAGGAAGCAAGGTAATTCCAAGAAAAAGAGGTAACTTTGCAGCAAAATCAGAGGAGGTCTCCAAAGAAATGAACTAAATGTACTAAATATTTTTTTTGTTAATTTTGTACGTTTCTTTAGGAGGATATTCATTTGAAGTTAATTACTAAAATCAGTAAATAAGTAAATCAGTAAATCTTTTTATGGCAAAGAAAGCATTACTCATGATTCTCGACGGATGGGGAATCGGCAACAAGGGTGAAGGCGACGTCATCTATCGCACTCCAACCCCTTATCTTGATTATCTCAATGCAGTTAGTCCACACTCTCAGCTCGACGCCAGCGGCGAGGACGTAGGTCTTCCTGACGGACAAATGGGCAACTCCGAAGTGGGTCACCTCAACATCGGTGCAGGACGCATCGTCTATCAGGACCTTGTGAAAATCAACCGTGCCTGCAAGGACGGTAGCATTCTGAAGAATCCTGAAATCGTGAGCGCATACGAATATGCAAAGAAGAACAACAAGAGCATCCACCTCATGGGTCTTACTTCCAGCGGTGGTGTGCACTCTTCGCTCGTTCATCTCTACAAGCTCCTCGACATTGCCAAGGAATACGGCATCGAGAACACTTTCGTTCATTGTTTCATGGACGGACGCGACACCGACCCAAAGAGCGGTAAGGGTTTCATCAAGGAACTGCAAGACCACTGCAACCAATCTACAGGTCACATTGCCAGCATCATCGGACGCTTCTATGCCATGGACCGCGACAAGCGTTGGGACCGCATCAAGGTGGCTTACGACCAGCTCGTTGAGGGCAAGGGACGCTTGGTAAACGACATGGTGGAAGGTGTGCAGAGCTGCTACGACACCGACTCCGAGGCTCATAAGAACACCGACGAATTCATGGAGCCAATCGTGAATGCCAACGTGGATGGACGCATCAAGGAAGGCGACGTTGTCATCTTCTTCAACTACCGCAACGACCGCGCTAAGGAACTCACCATCGTCCTCACTCAGAAGGACATGGAAGAGCAGGGCATGAAGACCATCCCAGGACTCCAGTACTACTGCATGACTCCTTACGACGCATCCTTCACAGGCGTGCACATCCTCTTCCCTAAGGAGAACGTGGAGAACACCCTCGGCGAATATCTGTCTGCCAATGGTAAGCGCCAGTTGCACACTGCCGAGACAGAGAAATATGCTCACGTCACCTTCTTCTTCAATGGTGGTCGCGAAGCTCCATTCGCAGGTGAGGACCGCATCCTCGTGGCTTCTCCAAAGGTGCCTACCTACGACCTCAAGCCAGACATGAGCGCATTCGAGGTGAAGGACAAACTCGTCGCTGCCATCAACACACAACAGTACGACTTCATCGTTGTGAACTTCGCAAACGGCGACATGATTGGTCACACAGGTGTGTATAATGCCATCGCCAAGGCTGTCGTTGCCATCGACCAGTGCGTGCACGACGTCATCGAAACAGCCAAGGCTAACGACTACGAGGCAATCATCATTGCCGACCACGGAAATGCCGACAACGCCATCAACCCTGACGGCACTCCAAACACGGCACACTCCCTCAACCCTGTTCCTTTCATCTACGTCACGAACAACAACAGTGCAAAGGTGAAGAACGGTCGTCTTGCCGACGTGGCTCCTTCCATCCTCCACATCATGGGACTCGAACAGCCAGCCGACATGACAGGTGAATGCCTTATCATTGACTAAGTAAAAAACCAAAGCCCCCTCCCGACCTCCCCGAGGGGAGGAGAGGAAAGTGAAGAGTGAGAAGTGAAAAGTGAAGAGTTGTCATCCGGATGGGATTTTTCATTTTTCACTTCTCGTTTTTCACTTCTCTCCCCATTGGGGGAGTTGGAGGGGGCTTTTTCTTCATTTTCTCTCATTTCAGATGAAAAAACCTTTTTCCATTCTTCATTCTTTCATTGGCTTTTCCAACCGGATGGCTTCCCTCCCCCTCGGGGGAGTTGGAGGGGGGCTGCTCTTTTTTTATTTCGCATTTTTTGCGTCTTTAAGAGCGCAGAACCTTCAGAAAGGTGACCATTACCTCTATTGCCACATGAACGGTGGAGTGGCATGGACCGCGTATGCCATCAGTCCCGACGGCATTCATTTCCACGACCTCATCGATGGCGACTCCATCTTCAGCGATGCCGAAGTGGCAACCATCGAAGGACGCACTCGCGATGCCTACATTGCCCGCAAGCACGACGACAAGGGATTCATCATGCTCACCACCGACATGGACGCCAGCAACCGTTCTCGCGACCGACTGCACAAGACAGAGACATGGGACAACTACGGCATCAACCTCCTCACCAGCAAGGACCTCATCCATTGGCAATCGCGCACCTTCGACTTCCGCAAGGGCACGTCCATCTTCAGCAACCCCGAAGCAGAAAGTGTGTATAAAGACTGGAGCACCATCAACCGCGTGTGGGCACCTCAAGCCGTTTGGGACCCTAACTATATGTGGCCCGACGGACACCAAGGCGGTTACTTCGTCTATTTCTCCCTTTGGAACCGTAGTGAAGAAGCCTACGACCGCATGTACTATTCCTACGCTGATGCCGACTTCACCACACTCACACAGCCTCGACTCCTCTTCGATTGGGGCTACGCTACCATTGATGCCGACATCAACTGGGTGCCTGCCGACAACCTCTGGCACATGATGATTAAGAAGGAAGGAGGCACACCAGGACTCTTCACAGCCACTGCCCCATCCCTCACAGGACCATGGAGCGAGCCCGTGGAAGATGACTACGTGAACTTCGAAGGAAAGAAGAAATGCGAAGGTGTTTCAGCCTTCCAACTCGCAGGCGAAGACACTTGGCACATCGCCTACATCGAATACTCCTCCAAGCCCCGCAACTACCGCATTTGCCAAGCCGACCGCTTCATGCGCAACTTCCATTCTCCACAGAACATCATCGGTGTGGCACGTCCACAGCACGGCAGCTTCATGCGCATCACCAAAAAGGAATACAAGCGCCTGCAAAAGTGGAGCGACAAGAGGATGAAACAATCAGGGATTTAAAGGATTTATAAGGATTAAATTAGATACTCCCCACCGCACCATCACGATGCAGTGGGGAGTGTTCATAAAACATAGTAATGATAAAAAAATGGACTATTTTAATCCATTCATTTGTATTTTTTACAACGAATTACACGAACCTTAGAGTTCGGCGTAAACCCATTTCCAAATCGAATTCCTCTAATTTGAAAAATGTCAGAACTCTTCGCTATCGTTTTCGTAAAATTATTCCCGCTTCCCACCCTCACTTCGGATATAGTCAACTAATGGTAGTGCTAAATGCGCCATGCGTCGTGCATGCGAAAAAGATGTGCTGGACAATGCACCGTAAAGGAAAAAACTGCTGTCCCGACACAGTTAACCAGATTTTCTTTAGTTCACCCTATATCGTCCGCTACTGCCTATGTTTTAAATCATTTCCGTTGTGAAATTCACGGTTTGAATCGCCACATCGAGTTTCCGAAGTTCGGCACTGAGCTGGTCAAGTTGCTGGCCCAATTTCTTTACATCGACCGTCGTCACCATCTTGATTTCAGTGCGCGAATAGCGGTCCTGCATTTGCGACGCATCCTGGAACACGTCCCTCAACGTCTGAATCCGAATCTTCAGTACATCGCGCTCAGCCATCATCTCTGTGAGCGTCCGTCCCTCATACTTAGTATTCAGGTTGGTCACGTTGATTTTGTAAATCAGTTCTTGCAACTGAACAAGACATCTGTCCAGTTCTGCCATGAGCTCAGCGGGGTTCTCGGCAGGCTCATCGCCCTCCTGCACCTTCACGTTGTTGAGCAAACGGCTCTTCAACTGTTCTATTCTCTTTTGCAAATCCTTTCGGATGCTCAATGCTTCTGCCAGTTTCATATTTCTATCTATTTAGGTGATACATACTGCAAAGTTAAAGCAAAAAGCAGTCATTTCAAAACAATTTGCTCATAATTATTCGTAGCAGGAAGGCTAATCTGTTACCTTTTTCGTAACTTTGCAAGCAAGAATCAACCAAAAACCAAATGCTATATGAAAAAAACAATGGCCATCATGCTTCTTTGGTGTCTCGGCATCGGAGCAGCAATAGCAGACGAAGTGCCTCAAGTGGCAAATGTGTTGGCACGACAGACCTTTTCGCTGAATGGGCAATGGAACTACATCATCGACGTGCAGGAAGAAGGGTACTACGACTACCGCATGAACCCTACGCAGTGGGGATTCTTCCGAAATGCCAAGCCACAAAAGCCTGAAGACCTCATTGAGTACGACTTCGACAAGGCTCCAACGATGCAAATTCCTGGTGATTGGAACACGCAGGATGCTCGTTTGTTCTTCTACGAAGGCACAGTGTGGTTCAAACGAACATTCGATTATCATCCAACGAACAATCGTCGCACTTTGCTCTACTTTGGCGCTGTCAACTATGATGCCCACGTGTATGTGAACGGACGGAAAGCAGGACACCACATCGGCGGTTTCACACCGTTCAACTTCGACGTGACGGAGTTGCTGAAGGACGGCGAGAACACCGTCATAGTGAAAGTAGATAACAAACGCCATGCAGAGGATGTGCCTACACAGATTTTCGACTGGTGGAACTATGGCGGCATTACCCGCGACGTGCTGCTCATCAGTGTGGCACCGACGTATGTGGAAAACTACACGTTGAATATTAATCAAGATGTTAGAAAAAAGAAAGGATTTTACACTATAAGATTCAATGCCTTTTTGAACAAGAAAGAAGCAGGACAAATCATTACCTTGAGTATTCCAGAACTGAAGGTGAATGAACAGTTAAAAACATCCGACAACGGTCGAGCATCCTTATCATTCGCCTTTCCTGCTAAGCGTCTGCAACTTTGGTCGCCAGATAATCCTAAACGCTATCGAGTTGAGATTAGTTTGAATGGCGAAACCTTAGTCGATTCCATCGGATTCCGCACCATCGAGACTCGTGGCAAGCAAATCCTGCTGAACGGAAAACCTATCTTCCTGAAGGGCATCAGCATCCACGAAGAGAAACCATACGGAGGTGGACGCGCCAACAGCACCGCAGATGCCCACACCCTCCTCTCGTGGGCTAAGGAATTGGGCTGCAACTTCGTGCGTCTGGCTCACTATCCTCACAACGAATATGCTGTGCGCGAGGCTGAACGGATGGGCATACTCGTGTGGTCCGAAATTCCAGTCTATTGGACGATTGCGTGGACCAACCCACAGACATACTCAAATGCGCATCGTCAACTGACCGACATGATTCGCCGCGACCAGAACCGTGCCAATGTCATCATTTGGTCAATTGCCAACGAGACACCTCATTCTGCTGAGCGCGACCAGTTCCTCAGCCGATTGGCTCAACATGCTCGCAGTCTTGACAACACCCGACTGATTTCGATGGCGATGGAAGTGACTTCGGCTTCCAACTACAAAAACCGCTTGCAGGACAACATGCACGAATATGTGGATGTGGTGTCATTTAACCAGTACATCGGTTGGTATCGCGACGTGAACGATGCACCTAAAATGACATGGGAGATTCCATACGACAAACCAGTCATCATCAGCGAGTTTGGTGGTGGAGCCAAATATGGTCTGCACGGAGCGAAGAACCAGCGCTGGACGGAGGAATTCCAAGAGAACCTCTACCGCGAGAACTGCGCCATGATTGACAAGATTGAAGGATTGGCAGGAACCACTCCTTGGATTCTGAAGGACTTCCGTTCACCTCGCCGTGTCCTCAATGGCATTCAGGACTACTACAACAGGAAGGGGCTCTTCTCCGACAATGGCGAGAAGAAGAAGGCCTTCTATGTGCTGAAAGAGTGGTATGAGGGGAAGTGATGGATGAGAAATGAAGAATGAAAAGGAAGAGTGACAAAATCACTCTTAGCGGCGGAATTTAAAATAAATTTTAAACAACAATAAAATGACACAGAAAAAAACACAAATCGGAATGCTTGCCGCCATCCTTTTGAGCGGCATCTTTGCCAGTTGCACAAACAAGGGCGAAAACGTGGTAGTGGCCGACAACGAAACGGAAGTGGTGGTGGATACCATCAACACACTTCCCGAATACAAATACGCAGGCAGGGAGCATCACATTGCTGCTGTCTATAAATACTTGGTTGACTCCGTCGGGTCGAAATACACGCAGGGCGACATCTGCATACCTCAGGCAACTATCGTGAAGACCGACGAAACAAACTCGAACGACATCCTCGTGTGGGGCGACTTCTGGGTGTTCAACTACAAGCAGGTGGGCGACACACTGAAAACCCTTTCGGGAGGCAATCACCCTGGACTGATGCACGTGAAGCAAGTGGGCAAGACGGCACAAGTGACAAAGTTTGAGCAAGTGGAAGACGGTGCGGGCAATACGGCAAGTGCGAAGAAGATTTTTGGCATCAACTACAATCTCTTCCGTAAGCTTTGCTCTGAACAGAAGCGCGACAAAGTGAGAGCCGAAGTCATTGCCGAATACGTAAAGCGCAACAAGCTCTCCTTCACCTGCTTCCAGGACTACGGCTGGGAGCCTATTTCGATTCAGGAATAAAAACCACCCATCTTGTTATCCGTTCAAAAAGGCCAAAGGCACGAAAGGACAACAATCATTCTAATAAGAATGTGAAGGTGATGCTGCGCTTTAGGGGAATGTCTGAAGCGCATGAAGGTATTAACCAAAACGTCACTTTGATTCAACTGAATAGCTGAGCCCTCAGCGTTGTACTGGCGAACCTTCGCCATCACAACGCCGAGGGTTCGCCGATTCGATGACGAACCTTCGAGCAACTAGTTGAATTAACCCAACTTTAACGCTTTGAACTTTTTTCAAAAAAGTTGCATTTGATTTTCAGCCAGTTAGCCTCGACAACATGCCAAACCCCCATTGTAGAACAC
>CADBXS010000065.1 GCA_902798705.1 uncultured Bacteroidales bacterium | reverse complement strand
TAAAGAACCGCCGTATGCGGAACCGCATGTACGGTGGTGTGAGAGGTCGGAAAACGAAAGTAGGAAGAAAACTACTTCGTTTTCCTCCTACTCGATTGTTTTTTCCACATGAAAAACATGTTGTTAAAACAATAATTCGGGAGGGAATCAGTTATATAATTGAAGAACGAAATGAGACTTATTATTCGAAAAATAAAACTAAGCAATATGACACGAATTTCTTATTTGAAGGCCCTCCTCGTGATGGCTATGGTTTTCTTTTTGGCTTCTTGCCATCGTGATGAAGATGCTCCTCGCCTTTCCTTGAAGCAACAGCAGACGTACTATCATGCCATTGCTGGCAGCTATTCGGGCTGTTATAGTGTGATTTATACAGACAGCCTTACAACATACGAAAAGGTGAATGAAGTGCAACCTAACGGCTCGGTAAAGGAGGCGATTGCCCATAATGCCCATAGCGAAGAGGTGGCGGATGCACGATTGCTCATTACGGATGACGGAAAACTGTATTTCCACAATTTCCCTTGCAGCCTCCTTGCCAAGATTGTGGATGTGGATGCCGACCTGAGTCAAGCGCTTTCGGAGTATGGAAGTATCGACATCACAGCCCAATACAAGTTCTTCTATGAGAACACAGATTACGTGGGGTGGGACTTTGAGCCGCTGAACCTTCCTCTGACGCTCACTTATCGAAACGCAAAGCATTACGTCCGTGTGGCCTTTTCTAATGGCGGCCGTTTCTATCAGTTCCTGATGAAAGATTTGGAAAGTGGTGCATTTCGTTACGACGGCGAAATGGTTTTGCAGGTGGATGCCATTTATGAAGGAGAGAAACTGTTGCAGAGTTTCACTGCATGGGAGGGAAATAGCATGTATATCACTTTCCTGCAAAAAAGCGGCGCGGGAAAGTGATATACAAAGAATCTGGGAGAATACTTATTGGGAGGAAATGCTGAGTGTTGCTGCAGGGAGCTCGTAGGACTTGGCGGTGAGGCGGATGGTGCTGGCTGTCTTGGTGCTTTGCAGCACAACGAGACACTTGCCGTTGAAAGCCTTGCGCTTGTTGTCCTTGAAGCGTTCCATGCTGGTTTGGCAACCATTGTCAACGCCTGCGATGGTGGCATTTCCTTCCACTTCGAAGAAGATTTGAGAATCGGCATGAGGACAGAGATTGCCGTCCTTGTCAACCACTTCCACTGTGACGAAAGCAAGGCTGGTGCCGTTGGCAGCAATCTGGGTCTTGTCGGGAGTGAGGCGTAAGTGATTAGGCTGACCTGCCGTGTGGATAGTTTGTGAGCGTACTTCCTCTCCGTTCTTCCTTGCCACCACGCACACTTCGCCTGGCTCAAATGGAACGCGCCACATCACATGGAAAGTGTGTTCGTCTTTCTTGCGTGTGCCTTTCGACTTCCCGTTCACGAACAGTTCCACTTCGTCAGCTTGGTTGTAGTAACACCAAAGATCAACAGTCTGACCTTCTATCCAGTTCCAATGAGGAAAGAGATGGAGGGTTGGCTTGTCGGTCCATTCGCTCTGATAGAAATAATAGGTGTCCTTCGGGAAACCTGCCAAGTCGATGATGCCGAAATAACTGCTGCGGGCAGGGAATCCGTAAGGTGTTGGTTCTCCGATGTAGTCCCAACCCGTCCAGATGTACTGACCTGTGGCGAAGTCGTTGTGTTTGATGAGGTCCCATGTTTCCTCTTGCAGATTGCCCCACGAAGCACGTTGGTTGTCGTAGGCGGAGCACATGAAAGTTGGGTCGGTGTAAGGTCGCCACCATTCCTTCGGCGATTCGATGATGGAATCGGACGGCATCACGTAGAAGCCTCGGGTGGCGAGCGAAGAGTTGCTCTCCGTGAAGATAAACGGTTTGCCAGGGAAGTTCTTTGGCACGTCGGCTACGTTGCCATTGTGGTAGTTGTAGCCGATGATGTCGAAGGCATTGCTCTTGAAGAGGTGGTTGTTCGGATTCGGCTCGTTGCAACCTGCCGTGATGGGACGTGTGGCATCGAGTTGGCGGACGATGTCGGACAAGCGTTCTGCCAAGAGGGAATTGACACTCTTCTCGTTGCCATTGGCAAGTGTGGAGGCATCGTGTCCGAAGTTGAGGATGAGGTTGGCCTGTTCGATGGAGAGTTCCGTGCCATCGTTGCTCGACCATTGTTCCAGTACTTCGTTTCCTGTGCTCCACATCAGGATGCTTGGATGATTGCGGTCGCGAAGGACGAAGTCGGTAAGGTCGCGCTCAAACCACTGGTCGAAATAGTGTGCGTAGTCGTACTTTGTCTTCGAACGGTGCCACATGTCGAAAGCCTCGTCCATGACGATGAAGCCCATCGAGTCGCACATGGCGAGCAACTCAGGAGCAGGAGGGTTGTGGGAACAGCGAATGCCGTTGCATCCCATGTCCTTCAGGATTTGGAGTTGGCGATGGAGTGCGTCCTCGTTGATGGCAGCACCGAGGCATCCCAAGTCGTGATGCTGGCAAACGCCATTGATTTTCATGCTCTTGCCGTTGAGGGAGAAACCTTTCTTTGCATCGAACTTGAATGAGCGAATACCAAAGGTCGTTTCGTAGGAATCCACCACTTTCGAACCGTTCAGCACTTCCGTCACCATCTTGTAGAGTGCAGGGCGCTCAATGCTCCAAAGGATAGGGTTGGAGAGAGTGAGTTCTGCCTTGAAGGTCGATACCGTTTTGCCTTGTTCGTTTTTGTGGTTGGATTGAGCCAGTTTGGCTTGGCTTTTTCCCACTTTTTTGCCGAATTCATCGAGAAAAATGGCACGAACCTTTGTAGCTTTCAGTGCGCCCTCCACTTGCACTTCCACTGCGATGTCGGCACGCTTCATGTTGTCGTTCAGTTGAGCTGTCACGTAGGTGCCCCACTGCGTGACGTGGGTAGGATTGGTTTTCAGCAAATAGGTGTGGCGGTAGATGCCCGAACCGCTGTACCAACGGCAGTTGGGCTGGTCGTGGTTATCTACACGCACAGCAACGACGTTGTCGCCGCTGAAGTTCAGAGCGTCCGTGATGTCGTAGGAAAAAGAAATGAAGCCGTAAGGGCGTGTCCCCAATTCCTTCCCATTCACATAGACGATGGAGTTCATATAGACGCCATCGAACTCGATGTAGAAACGCTGCCCTTTGTCCTTAGGACTTACCGTAAAGTGCTTGCGATACCATCCGATGCCGCCAGGCAAGGCTCCTCCGCCTGCCCCAGCAGGATTTCCCGCGTTGAAATCGCCTTCGATACTCCAGTCGTGAGGGAGATTCAACGACCGCCAAGCCCCGTCGTTATAGTCCTTTTGCGACATCTGAGCTGAGTCAGCCAGCACGAAAAGCCAGCCTTCATCGAAGTTCTGACGTTCTCGTGCCGAGGCTGAAATGGCGAATCCTAACAATAATATTATAAAAAGAGAGAATCCACCCCTCACTCTCACGGGGAGGTAAGGGATAGATTCTCTGCTAAACAATTTTCTAAATAGGTCTTTTCTCATTGGATTGTTTGCTAAATTTATCTCCAACTTTCTTCTCCCCTCCATCACAGGGAGGGGTAAGCGGGTGAGTCTATAGGTTCACTTTCACTTCTGCGCCGTTGTACTCAATCATCTTGCCTTGAGGGTTCTCGAGGTTGAGGGATTGGGCATGGTTCTTCGAGATAGTCACTACGTTGAAACGGCGGTTCTGCAACATTCCGTTGAAACTGCCCTTGCGAGCACCGATAGTGAGTGTCTTGCTGCTTTCGCTGTAGGTGATGTTGATAGTGGCATACTTGCCCTTCTCGTAGTTGTAGTTGGTGCCTTCATCTTCGTAGAGGAGGAACTCGGCATCCTTGCCTTCATAGACGTAGAGGTTGATGAGTTCGGCAGGTTTCTCGTCGCTCCACTGGATTTCTGGACCGAATGGGATGATGGAGCCTTCTGGCACAAATACAGGAATTCGCTCGTAAGGAGCTTCCACTTCAAGTGTCTGTCCACCAGCGATGTACTTGCCTGTGTAGAGGTCGTACCAACCGCGTTGCTGAGGGAAATAGACTTCGCGGGAACGTGCACCATAGTAACCCACTGGACATGCCATGAATGATGGACCGAACATCCACTGGTCAGGGATGTTTTCCACGTTCTTATCGCCGTTGAAGTCCATGACGAGGCCGCGCATCAGGGTGTAGTCCTTGAGGTGTGCCCATGCAGCGATGGAGTAGAGGTAAGGCATCATGCGGTAGCGAAGCTTGTCGTACCAAACGATGGTCTTGTAAGCTGGATGATTGTCAGGGGCGATGTTCCACACCTCGCGCAAAGGCCACTGGCCATGAGCACGATAGAGCGGAATGAAGCAGCCGAATTGGTTCCAACGAGTCTGCAACTCGCGCCATTCTTTCAGGTCTTCCGTTTCCTCGCCTGTCTCATCGAAAATCTGCTGAGCCTTCACATAGCGGTTTTCAACGGAGAAGCCACCTTGGTCCATACCCCAGAAAGGAATACCTGCCATGCAGTAGTTGAGACCTGCTGTCATCTGCGCTCTCATGTCCTCCCAGCGGGTACCGATGTCGCCGCTCCAAGTGGCGGTGCTGTAACGCTGCTCACCTGCAAATCCACTGCGAGTGAGGAGGAACACGCGCTGGTTAGGGTTCACGCTGCGCTGTCCGTTGTAGATGGCATCGGCATTGACGATGGAATACGCATTGAAATACTCCGTACTGCTTCCCAATGCAGTAGGACCGCTTAGCGCCTTGCGGTACCACATTGGTGTGCAGTCGCGTACGTTAGGTTCGCTGGCATCCATCCACCATGCGTCGATACCGAACTTATACTTGGAGTAGAGACGCTCGTTCATCTGCTTCCAGAACAATTTGCGAGCTCCTGCGTCGTAGGCATCGTAGAAGGAACCCATGTATCCGAGCCAGTCGTGGATGGAGTCCTTCACGGCCTGTTGGTAAATCCAGCCTTTCTTGTCGAGTGCTTTGTAGTTGTCAACGGTGCAATAGAACTTAGGCCAAACGCTAATCATGAAGCGTCCGCCCATGGCATGCACACTGTCGAGCATGGCCTGAGGATTAGGGAATCGACTGCTTTCGAACTTGTGGTCGCCCCACGAATCCAGTTTCCAGTAGTTCCAGTCCTGCACGATGTTGTCAACAGGCACTTTGCGCTTGCGGAATTCGCTCAAAGTCTGCTCGATGTCGGCACTGCTCTTGTAGCGTTCGCGGCTCTGCCAGAAACCGAGCACCCACTTAGGCATGATTTGAGCCTTGCCAGTGAGTGTGCGGTAGCCGCTGATGATTTCATCGAAATTATTGCCAGCAATGAAATAATAGTCCATGTCGCGAGCCATCTCACTCCACACGCTGAGGCGGTTCTGCACCTCGTCGCTTTGTGGCACGGCTGCTCTCAGTCCGCAATAGCTCTCGCCTCCGTCGGGTTCCCATTCAATGCGGAGAGGCGTTTTCTTTCCCTTCACCAGGTCGCAGGTGAATTTCCAGGAGTTAGGGTTCCAAGCCGTTCTCCAGCGTTCGGCCACCACTTCCCTGCCACCAATGAACACGCGGATGTAGCCTGCATAGTAGAGGATGAAGCGATAGTTGTAGCTTTGTGGTGCTTGCAGGAATCCTTCATAAACCACCTTTGCTCCTTGCAGTTTGAAACCCTTAGGAAGATTGCCGATGGTTTCGGAGTTTTCGAAATAGATGGAGTCTTCCTCGCGCACCAACTTCTTGCCTTGTGCATCCACATAGGTGCCTGTGAGCGAACCCTTGTTGCCACCCTTGTTGTAGATGGTGAAGGCACGATGCAACTGCTGGTAGTCGTTCGGATTGCCCCAACGGCAATAGGAATAGCTGTCCCACAGCAGTCCGTAGTTCTTGTTGCTGATGACGAAAGGAATGCTCACCTTCGTGTTGTATTGGTAGAGTTCCTCGTTGATGCCTTTGTAGTTGAAATCCTCTGCCTGATGCTGACCGAGTCCGTAGAAAGCCTCGTCGGCAGGACTGTCGAACTGCATGTGCCAAGTCCAGGCATTGCGTTCCTGCTCGGTGAGCGTGCCTACACCGATTTCCCTTTCAGGCACGGTGAAACGCTCGAAGGTCTTGCCCTGCTGCGCTGTTTCCTTCAGCAGTTGCTTGCCTTGTGCGTCGAAGAACACCACGCGACCGCTCTTCTTCTCCACTTCTGCCCTTACGTTCTTGGCGGTGACAATCACCTTGCCGCCTTCTTCCTTCACACTGAACTGAGGCTTTGCCTTTTGGTCCACAATCATCAAACTCTTGTGCTTCTTTGGAAAGGCTTTCTCAGCCGTGCTCTGCACACGGATGATGTTGTCGTTTACCACTTGCAAGCGCACGAGCTGAGCACCATTGGCTTCGGGTTGCTCCACGCTTACCGTCACGAAGTTTCCACTTCTTTTCACTCCAGCTGCCGAGGCACTAAGTCCAAGCGCCAGGAATAGCGTTAGTAATAATTTAGATTGTTTCATCGTTGATAAATACTTATTGTTTCTTGTAGTCGAATTATTCAGTTAATTAGGTGGTTTGTTTCATGAATGTAGATTTTCGCACAAATATAAGGATTTTCAGCGAAGTATGAAAAAATGAAGAATGAAAAATATAAAAAGCGGAATAGAGTAGGATTATTTTTGGAATTGGGAATAAAACTTCGTTTCATGGTTTGGATTGTACAAACCAAACCACGGATTGTACAAACCAAAGTTCGGATTGTACGTGGAAAACTTTTCCACGAATTTTTTTTCTCATCGTTCCTGGCTTTTATCCGCATTCTTTCAATTTTTTTGCTTCATTCAAGATATTTTTTTGATTTTTCCGTAGCGTTCGACTATCTTTGTCGTATATATATAAAGATGGACACGAAAACCTACATATTATTGGCAGAGCGATTCCGCCACTTGGCTATGACGAAAGCATCCCAATTGCTACAGGACGCGGACGAAGTGGAGGATGTGGCGCAAGAGGTTCTGCTGAAGATGTGGGAACGGCACGACAGTCTTGAGAACGACGCGAAGAGGCTGAGTGCCTACGTTGACACGCTGACGAAAAACATATGCTTGGACAGGAGGAAGGTGAAGCGACGGCATCCCATCCTGAGGCTTTTGTGGCGACACAAGGAGGGGGAAACGGATAGCGAAGTGCAGATTCCCTCGTTCGACACGCCCCAGCAAAGGATGGAGGAACTGGAGGCAAGCGACATCTACCTCAGAGCGATGAAACGCCTGCCTTACCACTGGCGAGCCATCATACAGATGCGGAGCGAAGAGGAAATGAGTTATGCGGAGATTGCTTCCCTTTTGGGCACCACGGAATCGTCGGCAAGGGGTACGCTCAGCAAGGCGAAGGCGAAATTGCTTGAATTGATAAAACAAGAAATGCGATGACAAACAAGGAATACATACAACAACTGCTGGAACGCTACATGGCAAGCGAAACCACTATTGAAGAGGAAAGAAAGCTCAAGGAGTTTTTTTCTTCGCATGATGATTTCCCCAAGGCATGGGCAGCATACGCTGTGATGTTCCGAGGAATGAGCCATTGGGGTTCGATGACGAAAACGAAGAGACCGTCTTCGGCGATGCGATGGACGGTCGGTGTGGCTGCATCGTTGCTGATTGCGTCATTGGCAGTTTGGATGCTTCATGATACAGACAACGTGGCAACACAGACGCCCGAAATTGCCAAGGTGGAACAGTACGAGGTGCCTGACACGGATGATGCACTCGCCGAGTTGGACAAGGAGGCTGAGGAAAAGCCCACCAAGGTGATGCCAAAGCCAACGCAAAAGCCAAAAGTAGCAGTGAAGTCGGCTCCTGTTGGGACAGAAATAGAGGAAAGCGAAGAACCGACGGACGCAGAGCTGATGGCTCAATACATAGCAGCCAATTTCATGACGATTGAGGAACGCCAAAGGCTGGAAATGATGGAGTCAGACGTCATGCAGCTGGAGGATGGCGACGTGGAAATCAATGAATGTTTGAACGGAATAGGAATAATGGTAAGAGATTAGAGTGAAAAATGAAAAGTGAAAAGTGAGAAGTGCAAAGTGAGAACTCAAAAACTTAAAAAATTGAAATACTTGATAATAACGCTGCTCCTATGCGGATGGGTGACGGTGCGAACGACGGCACAGACTTCGCCCCTCGTGGAGCCGATGAAAGACTTGGTGGAGATGTACGAAACACTGAATGGTGCATTCCCCTACAGCGACTACGTGACCTTGAAGCCCACCGAGGTGTGCTATTGGGTGAACCGCTCGATGCATCCCGAATACGACTTCCTCGGGACACTGGAGAAGTTGAAGCCGATGATTGAGAAACTGAAGTCGCTTCCAAGCAAGGGGGAGAAGATAATCAGAGAGAACGACCCTGCCGAGGGCTTCGTCTTCGCTTGCTATCCCAACTTTCACGATGACACGCAGAAAAACTACGTGGAATTGGTGTTCAATCGGAATCTCATGCACTTCTGCTACATTTCGAGAAACAAAAATGCGGTGTTGGGACACGAAGCCAATCCTGCCATCGTGGAGGAAATGGAGAAGCTGTTCGGCGAGTACGTATCACGTAAAGACGTTGGCCGTGTGGGAGTCATTTACGATGGACCTACCTATCAATACCAATTGGTCACGTTCAATAACTCCGAACGCATCCGTCAACATGCCGAAGGAACCATTTACATCATCCCGAACGGCACGGAGGCAGACTGGCAGAGAATCTTCGAACAAATCAAGAGCTATGCATTGGTCCACAACGTGCAAGTGGCTTGGAACGACGTGTATCGCGATGGTGAATCGGTGGAGATACTGATTGACCGCGAAAGCACCGTGCCCATCGTGTTTGCTGCTGCCTTGAAGGACGGTGAACTCAAATTGCTCCGCTTGGAAGGGACTGCTAATTACAACATCGTCTTGCCGCGAATCTGGTCGGAGGACTCACCAATTTTCAACCCGAAGAAGAATAAGGATTATCTTGGTAAGTAAAAATTTTGTTTAACGTTTAAAGTTTAAAGTTTAACGAAGTTACACTTTTTACTTAAAAAAATCCTTCTAAATCCTTTAAATCCTTGATTAAAACTTATATAAAATGAAAAAAAGAACACATTTGATGTCATCCGCAGTGGCACTGTGCATGACAATGCTTGCAGCAAATGCGCAGGCTCAGAATCTCAGAACTACAGTAAATGGTGCTCCTATCGAAATGATTGAAGTGAAAGGTGGTACGTTTATGATGGGCGACCAAACTCGGCAGAATAAGGATGCACTGCCTTTGCACCGTGTCACGCTCAGCAGTTACTACGTGGGACGAACGGAAGTCACACAGAAACTGTGGACAGCCGTGATGGGTTATAATGACAGCAATTTCAAGGGGGAATATCGCCCTGTGGAGAACATTGACTATGAGGAAATCCAGACATTCCTGAAGAAACTCAACGAAGCCACTGGCATCAATTTCCGCCTGCTGACCGAAGCGGAATGGGAATTTGCGGCAAGAGGCGGTTTGCAGACCAAAGGCTATGTGTATAGCGGCAGCAACAAATTGGACGAAGTGGGGTGGACAGGCGACAGTAATCCTACGCACACCACGCACAACGTGGCAAACAAGCAGCCGAACGAACTCGGTATCTACGACATGACAGGAAACGTGTGGGAATGGTGCAGCGACTACAATGGTCCTTACAGCGATAAGGATCAGAAGAATCCGAAAGGCCCTACGAAAGTGACATGGCATCAGGCAAGAGGCGGTGGATTCAGTCATTTCAGCTATTGGTGCCAGCTCGCCTATCGCGACTTGCAGTATCCTGCCAAAAAGAATGGCGGACTCGGTTTCCGTCTGGCAATGGATGCTACGAAAGGCAACATTCGTGGGATGCAAGTGGCAAAAGAGTGGTTCCTGACGAAGGACATCGTTGCCGAAGCTGCTCCACGTGCAGCGAAGTTCGAAGAGAAGGACATTTTGGCGAATCCATCGAAAGAAATGCTCGTTGGCATATGGCAGCGATTCGTAGTTAACGATGTGAAAGGTCGCAGTTATGGTCCTATCCTCAAAATCTTGGCAGCCGATGGCAGTTTCCAGAACGTGGGTGCCATGAGAGCAAGCAATCCTAAGTTCGGACTTGGTGGAACTGGCAAGTGGGAAGTGAAGGATGGATGCCTTGTGGAAACTGTCGATGCTAAGAGTGGTAATATATTCGATGGCAAGAAGAACGCCATGGAATTGATACTCAGCGACAACGGCAAAGTGATGCACATCATCTGGCTCAACCCCATCACGGGTGCCAAGATGGATGAATTCTACGAGAAGGTGCAGTAAGATGATGCGCACAGAAAGAAATCTCCAGGAGACATTAAGTTAGTTAGATAATAGACATAATGACCGGTTACAGCCTTGTTGCTGCTCGTGAGAGTGGTGACAAGGCTTTTTCAAGGCATTTTGTTGTTACAAACGGAAAAATATAGTACCTTTGTCTTGAATTTCGCGTGAAGAGTGAAGCGAATCATGAACAATTCAGCGAATCATCTTTTTGAGTCGCCTACGGCGAGAAATCTTTCAAATCTATACAAATCATACAAATTTTAATTCGAAGATTATTGAAAGATTTGAAAAGATTTGTGAGATTTCTGCCCGACAGGGCACTCCTAAAAATTTTTCGCTGAACAGCTACCGAATCCTTGAAAATCCTTTAAATCCTTGATTTGTGATTATGAATAAGAAAACAATCATCACCTTGCTGCTTACCCTCGTTGCAGTGGTGGGACAGGCACAGACGAAAGTATGGAACAAGATTGTGACGGGCTATGTGAATGTGCCCATCATCAGCATATCGAAAGTGTCGATTTACGATAATCGTACAGAGGTGTTCTTCCACTTGGAAGTGCCTCAGCAGATGACGGGAGACACGGTTCCCCTTGCCACCAAACCTACGCTTTGTGCAGATGGGAAGGAGTACGCTGTGAAGGGAGCAACGGGTATCTCTCTGACCGAACCCTGCAAAATTCCGGCTGACGGCAAAGTGGATTTTTCACTCATCTTTGAGCCTATCCCTGTCAACACATGGATGATAGATGTGGCTGAGCCCAATGCGTGGAACTTTTCCAACGTGCACGATGCAGAAAGCCAACCCATCGGCATTGCCGATACTTACTGGTGCAACAAGGCAACGGGCGATTGGTTGATTGGATTCACACCGAAGCACGTCATCTATGGCAGTCAGGTTTATGACATCGTTAACCAAACGGAGAAGAAGGATGCCTATACCTTAACGCTCGACAATGGTATCACTATCAAGGTGGGCAAGTTGAAGAAGGGACAACGCACCATCGCTATCGACAATGAGAAGTCTGTTACATGCAGTCCGATAACAGGCACTGCTTTGCCTGACTATCCAACGAAAGACGCTCGCAAGGGCTTTGTTGATAACGGCTACAAAGTTGGCGACAGCGTGACGATTGTCGGTTGGCTGAAGGACATGCCGCAAGAAGTTAGGAAGAAAAATGGCAGCGAATTTGAAGTGGGTGTTGAGAACATCATCAATGGTGAGCAGGAGAGTGCATACGCCCCGATGGACTCACTTGGGCGTTTCACTTTGAAGATGCCATTGCTCAATTCGTCGCAGGCGTTTCTCGACTGGGGAAGGACCACCAAGAGCACTGTGCTGGAGCCAGGCAAG
>CADBXS010000064.1 GCA_902798705.1 uncultured Bacteroidales bacterium | reverse complement strand
TGCTTTGCTCGCACAAAGATTTAACATTTAAGGCTATGCAACGAGACAGGCATACAAAGCGTTAACCAATTATAGCATTGTACTGGCCTGAATAGTTACGACAGTTTTGTGAGAAGGGAAAAAAACTTGCTTTTTCATAAAAAATGTGAATCCATGCAATGTTTTGCACTTTTGCGTGTATATAAGAGTAGAAGGTATCAGAAAAAGCATGGAAAGAGAAACCAACGAATTCATCAACGACTTGCGACGGAGGAAGCCAGCAGCACAGCAGCGTTTGCTCGCCGACTACGGACCGATGGTGTTTCGGATTGTGGTGCGGATGGTGGGACAGACGGAAGATGCGGAGGAAGTGTATCAGGATGTGTTCGTGAAAGCTCTGACCAGCATTTCAACCTTCGACGAAAGGAAAGCCTCACTGGCCACATGGCTGAGTCGCATTGCCTACAACGAGTCGGTGAACCACATGCGCCGAAACCGAATGGATTTCGTGCTGCTGGACGACAACGAGATGGAAACGGCTGTGGAGGACATTCCTTCGGACCATCACGATGACGAGCAGGCGGTCTTGCTGCTGGAACAGGCAATGGCATTGTTACCGACCACCGAGCAGATGCTCCTCTCCTTATTCTATTATGAGAACAGAAGTCTGCAGGAGATTGCCTACATCACGGACTCCAAACCCACTACCATCGGTTCACGTCTGAGCCGAATACGCAAAAAACTTTATCATCTCATCCAACAAATCTCAGAACAATGAACGACAACGACATCAACAATATACTTCAGCACGATGCCCAACTGCGGGAGGCTGTTCGGCGACATGAACAACAATCGCCTCCTCTCCCTGCAGGTCTGAACGAACGGGTGATGCAGGAGATGGGAAAGGCTGAGCAAGACCGACACAGCATGAGGAAAAGAGTCAGAATACTGCTGGCACTGACATCCGCAGCCGCCGCATGTCTGCTTCTGTTGCTGACGCGCAGTCTCTCGACGAAGGAACAGACGGAGCCTGCACCTGTTTTAGAAGCGAAGACGAAGACAATAACGATAACGGAATCGATGACGAAGGCTGAGGTGGAGGCTCCTATGGAGGAGAAAGGGTCAGCGGATTTTCAAAAATGTGTAGCAAGGAAAAAGCATCGCAAGAAAGTTCGCAGAAAGGAACCATCGATTGAGACAAAACCTCTGGTGCAGGAACAAAATGCAGATACTTTGGGCAGCCATATCTTTCAGTCGCCTGAGAATGTGCTCATCGCTATGAAGATGTTGGACGAATGCGATGCCATCTACCGCAACGAATTGCAGGAGGTGCGCAACAATGTGATTGACGCCACCTTCCGCGTGGCTCCTCCTTCGGGCAGTGCCATACTCGTGAAGGACATGAACGGCGACTTGGATGTGGTGGATAGGGAAAAGAAAAGAATCATAGAATTATAATTAATGAAAAAAAACTTGGTACGATTTAAATCCATTATTTGTATTTTTACAACCACGAATTTCACGAACAAAACGAATTTCTTATTTTTTTCAAATTTCTCTAATTAAAAAATGCCAGCATTTTTATTCGTGAAATATGTATAAATATTTTTTAATTCGTTTAATTCGTGAAATTCGTGGTTGAGAAAATCTCAAGTTATTATAAAAAGCAACGATTATGAAAGGAAAACATTTATTGTGTGTAGCCATGCTGCTTGCGCTTCCGCTCGTTTCTTGGGGACAGGAGAGAATCAGCGAAGTGTTTGAATCAATCAGGAAAGCGGATGGCTATAGGAAGTCGGAAACGAACATCCACAGCGAGAAGGACAGTGTGCAGGAAGAGACCAAAATCGTGGACTTCCTCCTCGACCAGGGACTGTGGGGATTGTTCGATCGTATCAGGGAGGCATTCGAGAAAGACAGTGGAAAGTCTTACTTTGAATGGTCGTGCTATGACCCGATGTCGAGCACTAACACACGTGCCATTTGGAGGATACAGCGTGGACTGGGAGATGACGTGATTGTTGGTGAGGAAAAAAACTCCAGTTTCGTCATCATGTGCTTCGAAGATGCGAAACGCAAGGACTGCAGGACGGTCTATTCGGCAGAGTGGTGGAAAGCGGAAGACCCCAACTACAAGCGAGGACGACTCGTGTATAGCTACGGGAAAAAACCTGAGGCACAAACTGCTCCAAACTCTGCCATTCACTATGAAGGCAGGCTCGTCCCTCATGTGGATGCGGACAGCATCTTGAGGAAATACAGCGCAACGATGAAATATTTCGACGACAAGAGAAATCTGAAAGTCATATCAGATTCCATCCGAGAACTCCTGCCTCGGACGAACATGGCGGAAGGTGTGTTTTCTACTTTTCCCAACGATTCCTATTTCTTCGGATCTGATGCCGACGTGCCACTGAACGGAAGCGGTAAGGATTGGACGCAGAAAGCCATCAAGAGGATGGGAAAACTGAACGCGTCGGAGTGGTTGCGCCTCTTCGGACTGTTGACAGAACAAATTGCCAACTACACCGACAAGGACAATCGTGACCTCATCGTGGCAGCAGGACTGGTGCTCGACCTCTGCAAGAATGTGCCATCGAAACTCGATTTTGAAGAACGGGAACTCTGTGTGGTTCGCTTGCAAAAAATCCATTCTTCCATCAAGCACGATTATGTGCGCGACATCCTATCGCTCAGCATTCAAAAGCTGGAACCATGAGGCAATCTTCATTTTTTTACAGAAAATGACGTTGTCTAACATTTTTATTCGTACATTTGTAATCGAAATGCAAATAACGGAAAAAGATGAGTACACAGGTGATGAGACAAACAATAGCAGACTACTTCAAGACGCAACCCGTCGTGAAGGCTTGGCTTTTCGGTTCGTTCGCTCGGGGTGAGGAGACACCGAACAGCGATGTTGACATCCTGTTCGTACCCGACAAGACCCAGCATTTCAGCCTCTTTACAATGGGAGGAATGTATGAAGACCTGAAGGAACTGCTCGGGCGTGAAGTTGATTTGATAACTGACGGAGGACTCCTGCCTTTTGCCCGCGAAAGTGTTGACCGTGACAAAATTCTGATTTATGAGAGAAGCGAGTAAAGACCCCAAGCGACTGCAAGACATATTGGAAGCAATTGACAATATCTTCCAATATGCAGGTGACGATGATATGGTCACAGTAACAAGCGATAAGATGCGTTATCACGCTATCGTCTATAACATGATGATTATTGGTGAGGCTGCAAACTTGCTTTCCATCGAATTTCGCCAAACACATCCTATCACACCTTGGCGGCAAATAACTGGTATGCGCAACTTTCTCATTCATGGCTACCATCAGGTAGAGGCTGACCTTGTTTGGAAAGTCATTGATGAAGACTTGCATCTGCTCCGTTCACAAGTTGTGGATTATCTTGAAGAGTTCAAGGAGCAAGAGTAAGCATCTTCTTCCTTTACATAAACATTTTAACCATCTTATTCTCGGCGAATCCTTTTGCAGGGTTCACCGAGTTTTTGCGTTAACACGAACCTTTTAGCTCGGCGTAGCCAATAACCGCGAACTTGACACGGATTATTTCCGTTATTTCTTTTATTTGGCTTACGCCGAAGGTTCTGTGTGAAATAAAAACAACGCATTGGCGTACTGGATTAATTGGATGTAAAGTCCTTTACTCCAAAAAGTCCGCATGGATAATGGCACGCAGAAAACGCGGAAATACGCAGAATTTTTAAACACGAATTACCATGAATTTATCATAAATTGAGAATTTGTAAGTAATACATGAAAAATTCATGGATAATTTATGGTAATTCGTGTTTTAAAAAAACGTATTGCCATAAAAAAACCGTGATTTTATCTTAAATTTGTGTTGTTTTGAAAAAAAGTGTGGTTGATGATTCGACTTTTTCCTTTTTCGGTTGTATGATAGAATAGACAAGCCAAAAAACGATGACAGAGACAGAAAAGCATATCATCTTGCGGTGCAAGGACGGTGACAAGACAGCGTTCCGATGGGTGGTGCAAACCTATCAGCGGATGGTCTTTTCGTTGGCACTGAAGATGATGGCGGACGAGGAAGAAGCCAAGGATGTGGTGCAGGAGACTTTCATCCATGCTTGGTTGGGCATAGGCGACTATGACGTGGAGCGTCCGTTCTCCACCTGGCTCTACACCATCGCCTCGCGTCTTTGTCTCAACCACCTGAAGCGTGGGAAGGTCAACAGTGCGTTGTCACAGGACGAACAGGCGTTGCAGCGCTTTGCGTCGGGCGACGACAGTCAGCAGACGTTGGAAAACAAGGAATGGGTGTCTATCGTGAAGGTGCTGACCAACGGACTGAGTTCGAAGCAACGGCTTGTCTTCACCCTCTGCCAGCTGGAAGGATTGTCGGCGGCAGAGGTGGAACAGATAACGGGCATGAACGTCTTGCAGGTGAAAAGCAACCTGTACGTTGCCCGACAAAGGATTCGTAAACGACTTAAAGAATTAGGCTATGAATAAGACAAACGACATACTCGAACGATTGAGCCATCAGCCACAGCCCGTCATCGACAACCCCGATGAACTGACGGACAGCATTATGACTCATTTGCCTGATGTGGGCGCAACGAAAGAGAAAGCGCATGGCAAGCGTTGGATTTACATCGCCTCTGCCATTGCCGTTGCTGCCAGTTTGCTTCTGCTGATGGTGTTCCAGCAAGGAAGGAAACCGACGGAACAAAGTTCTGTCATGGTTGAGCAGATGGCAAAGCAGGATGAACCGCAACCAAGTCCTGTGGAGGTCAGTCGTGAAAAGAAGGAAGTGGCAATGGTGGTGGAAACGGTGGTGCCTCAAAAGACAACGAAGAAGCATAGAAAGGCTCATCGCAAGTATCGTCGCTCCACGGAGCCAGTGGTGGAGGAGGTGGAGCCAATTGTGGAGAAGGTGGAACCAATGCCTTCACGTCATCCAGCCGTAGAAGACCCGTACCTCATAATGGCTCGCCAGGCACAGGACATTCGCTCACGAGGCGAACGGCTGCATGAGGAAGTGGCAATGTTAATGGATGATTGATTAAGCGTGAAAAAAAGCCTCACCCCCAGCCCCTCTCCAAAGGGCGAGGGGAGTAGAATGAGTGAAAAATTGCTATTCAACGAAATCTTACAAACTTACAATACAATGAAAAAATTACTCATCATCATGCTGTTGGCGTTTGTTGCTACAGCAGTTCGAAGTCAGGAGTCCAACCAGCAACTCCGCCAGTTGGAAAAATATTTGCAAGAGCAAGGCTTCAGTGTGGAACATGTTCAGTCGAGCGGTCATGAAGAAAAGGGTGTCACTCACCAATTTCGTGCTTTGCTTTATGTGTTTGGTGTGAATCCCGAATCGATGTATGACAGTAAACTGACTGCGGAACAGAATCAGCTACGGGTACACGTCGCCGATAGCATCAACAGGCAACGTCAAAAACGTATGCTCGATGCTGTCGATTCTATCCGTCTCTGCTTTGCACGTTTGGGTAAGGATGCTTCGGAAAGCTACCTCTATGAGTTTCATAAGAATGGTACGGATACCATTAAGTATTCTTTGTCATTCAAGAAGGATAACGACACACTCTATTCTTATCGACGTGGCAATGCGGTCTATTTCCACAATGCTCGCGAGGCTGCCAATTTTGATTATGTTCGTGAGAATAGTGCTGATGGAGGGAGTCCGTCGGAACGTGGAAACTATAACCATATCTACTCTGTTCCCACCGATATTGCGTGGGAGGGCATGCGTCCGTTTGACTATGTTGCGTTCGAGAAACGGATTGCTCCTGTGCTGAAATCTGTGAAGAAATTGAAGGGTACGAAGGCATATCCCATCTATTGGCGACACGATGAGGGATTTGATGACAATGTGGGAACAGATGGCCATCTTCTTTCAAAAACAACTCGTCAGAGTGATTACACAGATAAGCATTATGGACTGACAACTGGCACCTTATACTTCATTCCGAGGGCATGCGAGACGGAAGCCAAAGCCTTATACCAGCAACTTGATTCCCTTGCCTACGACTATGTGGAGCAGCATCCAGAGCAATATTATCGGTATAATTTCACTCCAGGCTTTTCTTATAGGAATCTGGGGGAAATGGTGAGTGGACAGGATATTGAAGGAGATTCGGGCTACTCACTCTCGAGTTCTGCCGACGACAAGGGTTTCTATATCCTCTCTTTCACGACCAAGGGCGAACTGTGGATTCCAAGAGAATGGCGGAAGCTGAAAAGCTATATCAATGGAGAATTGATTTATCTTAAGTAAATTTAACGGTTTTGGATGCAACCTTTTCGCATAAACCTACGTATATGTAGATAGAAAGCAACGTGAAGTGTAAAGATGAAACTTCATAAGATTAGTTAATATTAATAATGACAAGGTGCGCACATCCTGCCATTCGTCGTGAGGATGAGTGGCAGGGTTTATGTGTTTTATTGTGGCATGGATTCGAGTTGAAGGTGTCAAGTTTTTTGACACTTTTCAGTGAAAATCAGTGAATGTCAGACAAATGTCAGGAAAAATGCTTTTCTATGACAATGGAATTGAATAACTTTGCCTCAAGATAAAACAATGAAGAATGGCTTCGGCAAAACCGAAGCGCACAAAGAAAAAATGAATATGAACAAGAAAACGATTATTAGCATTTTGCTTGCGCTTGTTGCGATGGTAGGACAAGGGCAAGTGAGATCAGGCCTCGACCTCTGCAACACTGTCACGATAGATGATGTGAAACATAGGATATCAACGCTGACTTCTAAGTATTTACCTGATTATCCATCCAAGGATGAAACGGGGTGGCCAAAGGGCATACCTGCAGAAGAGGATAGTGTCACACTGCGTGTTTGTGTGAACACGAATAGAGAGAAGGCTGAATTTGTGACATTCATTAACCAAATGTTCAATGATAAACAAGTCAAGGAACTAACATCGATAGACACTCATGGCAGTTTCGAGGTAAGAATGCCTGTGAACGGTCCTGCGGTGATGGGCATCTTCAATGACTCTCAGCATCCGTTGGAGCACACTTTTTGGAGGCTGTTGGTTGTAGAGGGTGGCGACACGCTTTTGCTTTACATTGATGATAAGAACGACCGCACCTACCTGATGGGCGGCAAATATGCCCGATTCAACAACGAACTGTTAGGCAGTGACTTTCAACCGGATTTCGTGAGGACCAACGAATTGACCATCGACAGCACCATCGTGCAACAGCGGCATTATATGGCTGTGTGCCATGAGAGGATGGATTCTTTGTACGCTGCCCGCCCCAACCTCTCCCGCCGTTTCCGGACTTATTATCAAGATGACATACAGTATCAGTTTGCCTATCCGATGCTCCTTAAATGCTGCTGGCCAGCTGCAGGTGAGAGCCAAAGCGAACTCCTGCAGAAGACGGAGGCCGAACTGAACCCATTGCAGTGGATGCATTCGGAATTGCCATTGATGTGCCGCTATGGTTTTGGGACTATTATCGAATATTATGTCTATGCACTGACAGACATCAGACAAACAAGTCTGACCGATCCTTCGGATTTCATAATGCAACTTTACCAAGACGGTAAGGTACAATTGAACGATGAGGAACTGCAGAAAGTAAAGAGTTTCCAGGCGTTGCTTGCCAATTATCATGGGGATGATGTTGACATAAACGATGCATTCAGGTCTGACATCATCCCCATCCTGAGCAAGCCTCTCATCGCACAATACTGGGACTGGGAGCAGAGCGACAAGAACATCCCGCTTACCATCAGTGTCCTCAATGCCCTCGATATGGACGAGACCACCCGTGAAATTCTCAAGACGCAGGCTTTCATGAAAGATATCGATGGCAAAAGCCACGTAGCCTCGCCCCGTATATTGGATTTGGCACATCAAGAGGTTCATCACCCCCTTCTTCTTCAGTCCATCGACAATGCCAATCAAAGAATCAAGGATTTCTTGGAAGAGAGTCTGTGGAAACAGGCTGTGGCAGTACCCAAGGAGGGAACGCCCGCTTCACTACGGGTGTCGGATGAAGAGCTGAAGGAGATCACCAACGGACAGCAGCTCTTCGAGCGCATCACAGCCCCTTTTCGAGGATACGTCATCTATGTGGATGTATGGGGAACTTGGTGCGGTCCTTGTCGCGGGCAGATGGAGCATGTGCCCGCCCTGAAGAAAACGCTGGAAGGTAAGCCTGTGGTATATCTCTATTTCTGCAATAACAGTCCCGAGGACGCGTGGCGCACCTTTATCATCCAAAAGCATCTCGATACCGACAATGCCGTCCACTACAACCTGCCTCGTGAACAGGAGAGTGCCATCGAGCGTTATTTGGAGGTAAGCGGCTTTCCCACCTACCGTCTTGTAGATACCAAGGGTCAGCTTATGCCAGGTGCAGCCCCATGGCCTTCCAATATCAGCAGCGTTGTCGCAGCCATAGAGCAACTGCTACCGCACTGAGCATGTAACATTCGAGAAGAAACAATGTTTTCATACCACAATTGAATAATGCACAAGAAAGCCATCATCACCGCACTGCTCGCCCTCGTTGCTATAGCGGGGCAAGCACAGACAAACAGTTTTACTGTTAGTGGCGACCTCTCTGCATTGATAAAAGAAATGCAGCCATACGTCGTCAAACCTGACTCCGTGTATATCCTCAACGATTCTACGAGAATCATACCCGCTGGGCAGACTCAAAAGAAATACAAGGTGACGGATGGAAAATTCTTGATTAAAGGACAAGTCGGACAACCCATCTATTCTACATTAATGATTGCTGTGGATATAGAATCCGCAGATGGAGGACAAAAAGAGAGGACAATCATGGATGTTCCTTTCGTTCTCGAAGCTGGCAACATCGTAATGGATAGTGAAAAACGCGTGTTCCGAGGAACGACGCTCAACGATGCTTGTGCTGAATCCAAAATCAGGTTTCAGGAATTGATTGAGTCTGAAGAATTTGGCAAACTGAAACGATACGCTAAGGACTTTGTGCATCAGCACGCTGCCGATGCCGCTGGCATCTATATGTTGATGCTTGCCAAGGATATTCTGCAACCGAAGGAAACGCTGGAACTGATTCATTTATGCAGTGAGAACGGGCAGCGCAACATGGAAACGACCTTCATGGAGATGGAACTTGAGGAACAATGCAAGTCACCTCAGGAAGGAGATATGTTCAAGGACTTCGCTGTGGAGTACGACGGCAAGACGACTCGTCTTTCGGATTATGTGGGTCGTGGCAAGTATGTGCTTGCCGACTTCTGGGCATCGTGGTGCGCTCCATGTCGGGAGGAGATTCCCAATATCATTGCTGCCTACAACAAGTACAAAGACAGTGGACTGCAAGTCATTGGCATCGCTGCATGGGACAAACCCGAAGCTACGCTGAAAGCCATTGCCGAAGAACAAATGCCTTACCCTCAAATCATCAATTCGCAAGAGATTGCCACCGACCTCTATGGCATCAAAGGTATCCCCGAAATCATTCTCTTCGCTCCCGATGGAACGATTCTCGCTCGTGGTTTGCGAGGTAGCGAAATTGACAGTAGATTAGCTGAGATTTTTAACGACAAATAGAACGATGAACAAGAAAAAAATCATTAGCATTCTGCTTGCTCTTGTTGCGATGGCGGGGCAGGCGCAGAATACTGTGGGCACTCTTGCAGATACCTACTGGCGCAACGAGAAGACGGGCGACTGGCTCATAGGCATCACGGCGAATCATGTCATCTATGACAACATGGTATGGGACATCGTTGCCCGAACGGAGAAGAAGGATGCCTATGCGCTGACCATCAGCAATGGCACAACCATCAAGGTCGGCAAGCAGAAGAAAGGGCTGCGTGGCATTGCCATCGATAAGCAGAAACCGATAACGTGCAGCCTAATCAATACTCAAGCTCTGCCCGACTATCCGAAGAAAGACCTTCGCACGGGCTTCACAGACAACGGCTACAGGGATGGCGACAGCGTGACCATCATAGGCTGGCTGAAGGATATGCCCCCAGAGGAGTGGCAGAAAGGCGGCGAATTCAGAGTATCGTGGAACAGCATCATCACCGACGAGCAAGAGGTATTCTTTGCCAAGATGGACTCTTTGGGCCGCTTCATGCTCCGCTTTCCCATCATCAACACCTCGGAAGTGTGGTTAGACGAGCACCGCGCGGACGTTATGAGTGTTGCAGAGCCTGACGAGACTTACTTCTTCCTGTACGACTACAAAACGGGGCAGAAGCTATGGATGGGCAGTAACGTGCGGTTGCAAAACGAACTGCAGGCTTATCCCTCGGATGGTCATCACGACCGCATCGATTTCAGTCAGGGCGGAAAGGTGGACGCAATGGACTTCAAGGCTCAGACGGACAATACTCGAGCACAGAGCGAGGCCAAACTGCAAAAGACAATAACCGAGCACCCAACGCTCTCGCAGCGATATATCGACTATGTGGAGGGCGAGTATCAGATCATACAGGCCGAATCGATGATGCAGGCCAAATACTTCATGCCCGGTTTCAAACTGCCACAGGAGTATGTGGACTATGTGGGTAAGGAATTTTGGAAGAAAGCCTCGAAGCCCTACACGCTTTATGACGATTTCCCGTATTTCATGAACAACTATCTTGAATACTTCTTACCAGACCAAGGCAATGATGATATTCTTCAGGCAATGCTGGACTCTGTGGGATGTGAATATCCACTGCGCGACATCTTCTTTGCCCATATGTTCTATGAAATGATTGACGGCGTCCGTCAGCCAATTGATTCTCTCGTTCTTGACCATGTGGAGAAGCATCTGGTCAAGATGCCACAGGCTCTTGCCGTGTTGAAAAACCTGAATGATAAATACGTAGCCATTCAGAAACGCTCCCTCTCAGATACAGCAAATCTGAAGTCTGCTGACGAAGTGGCCGACATGAGCGATGGGGAAAAGATATTACGCAAAATCACCGAGCCGTACAGAGGCAAGTTGATTCTTCTCGACATTTGGGGCACATGGTGTGGTCCATGCAAAGAGGCGCTTTCGCACTCACAGGAAGAATACGAGCGACTGAAAGACTTCGACCTTGTCTATCTCTACCTTGCCAATCGCAGCGATGATGAGTCATGGAAGAGCGTCATCAAGGAGTACAACATTGTGGGTGACAATGTCGTTCATTACAATCTGCCAGCTGCTCAGCAGAGTGCGATAGAAAACTTCCTTCAGGTTCACTCCTTCCCAACCTACAAACTCATCGACCGCGATGGCGCCGTGCTCGACGTGAATGCCGACCCACGCGAATTAGAAGGACTTGCCAAGCTGCTGGAACAGATGAAATGAAAAATGAAGAATGAGGTATCACACCCGATACCTCATTCTTCATTTTTCATTCTTTTTTGTTTAATTCTCCAGTACGATGTTGACGATAGATACTACGTCGGAGATGTCAACGGAATGACTGCTGTCGATGTCGCCGAAGAGGTGGATGTAGAGTGGGGAAGTGACTCCCAAGATGTGGTTCACAAGGGTGACAACATTCGAAATGTCGATGAATCCATCGAAATTCACATCGCCTTTCTTTCGGTTGATGGAAATGAAATCTACTTCGTTGAACTGATATTCTATCGGTTCTTGCTGGCCGGAACTGATACACACCTTGTCGTCGTTGAAAGTGAGTTGCACCTTGGATTGCAGCGAAATGGTGGTAGCTTGAGGATTGTCCACAGTGTAAGTATAGAGCGTAGGTGGGTCTTCAAGGATGTTTGTTGCCTTCATGCTGGAAGCCGTGATGAAGCTGAACAATAGTAAAAGGATTCTAATGGAGATATGTTTCATAAGGGTGAAATGTTAGAACTGACTGCAAAGATAAGCAAATAAATTGAATCGTTGGGTTTATTGAGTAAAACTTATTGTGAAGCATAAAAAAATCGAACGTACGAAGGAGGATTGACGCACGTTCGATGAAGAGTTCTTGAAGGTTTGTTACAACGAACTTTTGTTGAAAAAAGACGAATCCATCGGGAAAAAGTGGATGGGAAAGCGTCTTTGCCTTATGGTCGTGGAGCCATGATTTTCTTCACGCTTACGCTTCCGTCGGAGTAGGTGGTGCGGAGGATGTAAGGCATGAGGGATTGTGGTGCTCGATGCAGACGGATGCCCGTGAGCGAGTAGTAGTCTTGCTGGAGAATGCGGGCAGAGGCGTTTCCGTCAGATGGTGTGTCGATGGAGAGCTGGATTTCTTCGGCAGCTTTGCGGAATGCAGAACGAACTGAGTACCATGCTGGCTTACGATTCAGACTGCTATCGTAGAGCAGAGGAGCACCTGGCTGTCGCCACGACGCATTGTCGGTGATGCCCCACACCATGAGTGTTGGACAGCTGGCATTGGCGAGCATGGCCATGCACACTCTCTTGTAGTCCTTGGCTTGCTGGGCGAAGGCTTCGTCGGTTTTTGCGGAAGCAATGGCGATGTCGAGTTCGGTGATGATGCAGTCGAGTCCGAGCTCCTGATAGCGACGGATGTTGTCGCTGATTTTCTTGCCGTTCACTTCGCCCACATCGAAATGGCATTGCAGACCGACGCCGTGGATAGGGATGTTACTCTCCTTGAGTCGCTTGGCCAGGTTGTAGAGGGCTTCCGATTTGGCGTTGCCCTTGAATTCGCCGCCGTATTCGTTGAGGATGAGGCGGGCGTTAGGGTCGGCACGATGTGCATAGACGAATGCCGAGTCGATGAAATCCTCGCCAATCACCTTCGCCCACACAGACTCTTTGCGCAGGTCGTAGGCATTAGGATTGTTGCGGATGCTGGTCTGGTTGTCGTCGAGACATTCGTTCACCACGTCCCATTCCGCGATTTTGCCCTTGAAGTGGGAAACCACGGTGGTGATGTGCTTCTCCAGAATCTGAAGCAACTGGGTACGTGTCCAGTTCTTGTCATTCTTCTTGCCATCGGAGGAAACCCATGGTGCCACTTGTGAGTGCCAAGCGAGGGTGTGACCTCGGACAGCCAGCTTGTGACGCTGAGCGAAGCTCACCAACTGGTCGGGCTTGTAGAAATCGAACGAACCTTGTGATGGCTGGATGGACTCGAACTTCATGCAGTTTTCGGCAACCACTGTGTTGAAATCCTTTGCTACAGTTTGGAGTGCAGCCTGGTTGTCGTTGGTCATGTCCATGTTCCAGGCAGGCACGGCAATGCCGATTTGCTTGCCACAAAGTTGTGCGTAGTAGGCGAGGGAGTGGAGGTCGCTGGATTCGTCGATGCCTTCGTCGTCATCAACATTGAAATCGTCATCGTCGTCATCATCGTTGTCGCCTTCGCCACCAGGTTGAGGCGTTTCGAGCGAAACGACTTTCACAGCCAGAACGTAGCGTCCGCTTTCGTCCGTGCTTTCCTCGGTCTCCCAGGTGTAGCGTTCTGGCATTTTCAGGCGGAACGTCCATTCGCGCCCATCCGTGCTGTTTTTCTTGGCAGCGGTGAGGAGTACGAAACGGTCGTTGAGGTTCACGTCGCTATCCTTGGTGAGTTGAAGGACAAGTGTTGGCAAGTCGTCGCTGGTGGAGAAATCCTCGCCAATAGGATTGAGGATGAGGTCGTTGTTTACAAAGATGAAGTCGTGCAGGTCGGTTGATTGAATCTGCATTTCGATTTTGGCAGTTGGGCGAAGTACAAGGGATGCCGGAGTGGAGGCAGCGAAGTTGCGAAGCTGGAGCGAACCGATGCCGTCGTCGCCTGCTTGCAGTGTGCCGTAGAGGTTCACCGAACCACCAATGTTGCCCGTTCCGCCGAGGATGCCTTTCGAGAACACGTGTGCCATCATGTCGGCTGTGTTGTGCATGGCTCCCGTGCCTCCCGAGAGTCGGGAACGCTCGGCTTCGGTAGCATCGTTGTTGATGAGCACGCGTCCTTCCTTCACGCGGATGGCTCCCGTGATGCGGTTGTCGTTGCCCGTGATGCGATAGGTGCCTGTACCTTCCTTGATGATACCCACAGCCTGAGCCGTGTGAGGTGAGCCGTTGTTGTCAACAGGAGCGATGCGGCCTGCCAAGGTGGCATCGGTGTTGAGTGCGCCCACCATGAAATAGGACTGATGGGTGCTGGCCTTGTAGTATCCTAAGAGACGACTGCCTTTCTCCAGTTGCAGTTCGCCTATGCGGAAACCACGAGTGCCCGATTCGGCAGCGAGAGTTGCTCCATTGTGGATGACCAAGCACTTGTCGGCAAAGAGAGGATTGGTCTTTTCGGGGTCGGCTTCGTCGGCACCGAACACCTTGCCCTTGTGTGGCAGAACGAGTCCGTAGAAGCCAGCATTTGTCACCACCTTATTATAAGGATAGATGTGAGTCTCTCCCGAGAATAGCGACCAGTCGGGCCATCCGCTGTTCTTGTCGGCAGAGATGAATGTGCGCTCTCCGCCGCCGTAGATGTTCAGTGTACCTGCGCCAGCAAATGGTGCAGTGATGTAGGTGTAGCGAGCTGTGCGCATGTCGAGCGACTTGCCTGCAGGGATGTAAGTAGGAGTGCTATAGGTGTAGTAGTCGCTCGATGTGTTTGCCCGAGCGAAGTCAACGAGTCCACTTTCCACCGTGGTGAAATCGTCATAGACGCCCACCAGTTGGATGTCGTCGAGATAGTAATCAACGTTGTCGGAGTTGATGCCAAGGTGGAGCAGGGTAGAGTTGTTGGTGGCAGCGGGAACCATGAGCTGATACTCGCGCTGTTGCCATACGCCTTTGTTGCCCTGATGAGGCCAGCCATCATCTTCGTAGAGTGCTTCCGAACCCAGGAAGATGGCCATGTGCTTGTAGTCGCCTTCGTCGGCATTGGCACGCTGCATACGGAAGCGAATTTTGGTGTATTCCTTCCCGATGCTGGAGGCTGTGATGCCCTGCGGGAGCGAGAACTCGGCATAGGTGTTCCATTCCTTCACCACGAGGTGCAGCACTTTGTTGTTGGCATTAGCTGGGTCGGCCACGATGGTACCTTTCACCGACGATGTGCCGCCATAGAAATTCCAAAGGCTCACCTTGTCGCCAATGGCATAGTTCTCGAAGTCGCATACGATTTGTGGCGATGCAAGCAGCGTTTGTGCGACGAGTATTGCACAAACTAATAAACTGTTTCTTCTTTTCATTATGATGTAAATGCGCTTTGTATTTGAAGATAATTCGAAGTGCTTTCCTAATTCAGTGGCAAAGGTACGCATTATTCATGGAACAGAAAATTTTTCTTTTCTAAAATTTTCTGAGGATTTCTTTGCTTACTCTTTGCATCGCGAAAAGTTCGTGACGAAGACTTCGCGATAATTGACTAATAAATAAATCACTTACGTATGTATAATGCATTGGAAAAAAGAGCAGTAAGGCTTCGAATGTACTGATGCTCCCCTTCGATTGTACTGCGTCAATCCTTTGATTATACTGAATTGCCGAGCCCTCAACGTTGTTATGGCGAGCCCTCGTTATCGCAGCGCCGAGCCCTCGCTGAAACGATAACGAGCCCTCGGCAACTAGTTGAACCCAAAGGAACGCTTCAGTTAATCCCCCAAGGCGCTTCAGTTAATCCCCCAAGGCGCTTCAGTTAATCCCCAAAAGCGCTTCAGTGAATCCCCAAAAGCGCTTCAAACACGAAACAATTCACTTTTGGGCATAAAAAAAGGCTCGACGCTTCGAGCCAATCTTGTTAACCTTAAATCTAATACTATGAAAAACACGATGCAAATTTAAGGCTTTTTTCTTGTTAAGCAATAGCATAAGTGAAATTTCTACACTTTTTCTTTTATTTCTTGACGGGTGTCAAGAAAGATGGAAAAAACAGAGCAATTTGGCATTATTTTCGTAAATTTGCAGCGCAAAGGTGATTTGAGCAAGAAAATGACGGATGAACAAATAGAAAACGCTGTGGTCATGCCTGAGATTTTCTCCATCGCACAGAAGGCGAAGGAGAGTGTTGCGCATGGGAAAGCGAAGGTAGCTACCATTGGCTTCTTCGATGGTGTGCATCGTGGCCATCGATGCCTCATTGAGCAGGTGGTGAAGGAGGCGAAGGAACGAGGACTGGAGTCGTTGCTGCTCACCTTTCCTGAGCATCCAGCTAAGGTGCTGCGCCCTGACGTGGAGATGAAATTGCTCACCACAGCCGATGAGAAGGCGGAACTGCTGTCGGCAACGGGTGTGGATTTCGTGGCGCTGCTTCCGTTTACAAGGGAGGTGGCACAGTTGTCGGCTCGCGATTTCATGGCGCAGGTGCTAAAGGAACAGTTGCAGGTGAAAGTGCTGGTGATTGGTTATGACCATCGCTTTGGACACAATCGCAATGAAGGTTTTGAAGATTATGTTCGCTTTGGCCATGAATTGGGCATCGACGTGGTGCTTGCGAAGGAATTGGACGGTGGCAGGCATGTCAGTTCGTCATGCATCCGCAAGGTGTTGATGCAGGGAGACGTGGATGAGGCGCAAGACTATTTGGGTTATCCTTATTTCTTGGAGGGAGAAGTGGTGGAGGCTTTCCACAATGGTCGAAAGATGGGTTTCCCTACGGCAAACATCCTTGTCAGCCAAGACAAGTTGATTCCGCAAAACGGGGTCTATGCCGTGTCAGTTCGTTTGGAAGATGGCACCGAAGCCTACGGCATGCTCAACATCGGCAGTCGTCCGACGTTGGATAATGGTTCGCACGTGAGTATCGAAGTCCACATCTTCCATTTCCACAAAAACATCTACGGCAAGCACCTTCGCATTTCCTTCTTGAAATATGTCAGGAAAGAACAAAAGTTCGACAACATCGAAGCACTGCAAGCGCAGTTGGAATGCGACAAGCAGGAAGTGAGGAAGTTGCTTGGACTGAATGAAGAGTGAAAAAGGAAGAATGAAGAATAATACAACGAAGGCTTTGCATCTGTACGAGCAAAGCCTTCGTTGTTTATGATTGTTACTGCTTTATTTTGCAATGACGAGGAAGTATTTCTTCTTGCCTTGCTGCACGAGGAGATACTTGTCGTCGAGAAGGTCAGCAGTGGTGAGAATCTGGTTGGCATCAGCAAGTTTCTCCTTGTTGATGCTGACACCACCACCCTGCGTGAGCTTGCGCATTTCGCCCTTCGATGGGAAGATGGAAGCATGGTCGGTGGTGAGTTCGATTGCCTTCACACCAGCTTCGAAGAGCGCCTTTTCAACTTCGAAGTGAGGCACACCGTCGAACACGTCGAGGAGTGTCTGTTCGTCGAGCTTGAGGAGTGCTTCCTTGGTTGCCTTTCCGAAGAGGATGTTGGATGCTTCCACAGCTGTGTTGTAGTCTTCCTCGCCGTGAACCATGATAGTCACTTCCTTGGCGAGGCGCTTCTGGAGAATACGCTGGCCTGGATCGACGTCGTGCTCTGCGATGAGTGCTTCGATTTCGTCCTTAGGCAGCGATGTGAAAATCTTGATGAAGCGCTTTGCATCTTCGTCAGCCACATTGAGCCAGAACTGATAGAATGCGTAAGGTGTGGTGCGGTTGCGGTCAAGCCAGATATTTCCCTTTTCGGTCTTTCCGAACTTGCGACCATCAGCTTTGGTGACGAGAGGACAAGTAAGGGCGAAACATTCCTTTCCGCTCATGCGGCGAATGAGTTCGGAACCTGTTGTGATGTTGCCCCATTGGTCTGCACCGCCCAACTGAAGGCGGCAGTTGTGGTGCTCACAAAGGTAGTAAAAGTCGTAGCCCTGCAGCAGCTGGTAGGTGAACTCAGTGAAGGAAAGACCGTCGCGAGCCTCACCGTTAAGACGCTTCTGCACGGATTCTTTTGCCATCATGTAGTTCACGGTGATGTGCTTACCTACGTCGCGAGCAAAAGCGAGGAAGGTGAAGTCCTTCATCCAGTCGTAGTTGTTCACGAGTTCTGCCTTGTTAGGAGCGTCGCTGTCGAAGTCGAGGAATTTCGAGAGCTGAGCCTTGATGCACTTCACATTGTGAGCCAAAGTCTCTTCGTCGAGCAGGTTGCGTTCCTGGCTTTTGCCCGAAGGGTCGCCAATCATACCTGTTGCTCCACCAATCAGAGCGAAGGGTTTGCCACCGCAGCGCTGATAGTGGCGAAGCATCATCACACCGCAGAGGTGTCCAATATGGAGTGAGTCGGCTGTTGGGTCGATACCCAAATAAGCTGCTACGTTCTTTTCTTTCTCAAGCAGTTCTTCTGTGCCTGGCATCATCTGGTGAATCATGCCACGCCATTCAAGTTCTTTTACAAAATTCATTATTGATCAGTTGAAAAATTAAATGATGTCACTTTTTCGCGGCAAAGTTACGACTTTTTTTTCATCCGAAGAACACGTAAGCAATGAAAATGGCTGCGAGCACACCGCAGATGTCGGTCAGCAGACCTGCTTGCACGGCATGGCGCGTGTTCTTGATGCCTACACTACCGAAATAAACAGCGAGGATGTAGAAGGTAGTGTCGGTAGAGCAGCCCATGAGTTCGAAGATACGGTTGATGCCTTGGATGAGCAGGTCCATGCCGCCTGAAGCACGGAAAACTCCGATAGCAACGAGGATGGCCACGAGGTAAGGAATGATGCGAACAGCCGTAGTGAATCCTTCCTTGGCTCCATCAATGAAAGATTCATACACATTCACTTTCTTCCGCATACCGGCGATGATGAAGGCGATGATGATGCCGAAGAGGATGACGTTGGCAATGAGTGTGCTCACCGTGTCCATCGTTTCCTTATCAAGTTTGCTGAAGCCCCAAATGATGGCAGCCACCAAGGCACACATACCACCGAGTGTGGCAAGCAGCACAGGCTGAAACAGATTGATTTTCTGATACAGACTTGTGATGATGATGCCCGAGAGGGTACTGAAGAACGTGGCGATGAGGATTGGTACGAAGATGTCCGTTGGGTTGGCTGCACCAAGTTGGGCACGATAGACCATAATGCTCACGGGAATGATGGTGAGTCCCGACGTGTTGAGCACCAAGAACATAATCATGGGGTTCGATGCCACGGTGGCATTTTGCGGATTCTTCTTTACGTTGATTTCCTGCAGTCCCTCCATCGCTTTCAGTCCGAGTGGAGTGGCAGCGTTGTCGAGTCCGAGCATGTTGGCAGCAATGTTCATGAAGATGTTGCCAAACACAGGGTGTCCCTTAGGAATGTCGGGGAATAGTTTGTTGAACACAGGGCTGAGTAAACGTGCCAATGCATTCACCACGCCACCCATTTCGCCAATCTTCATGATACCCATCCAGAGCGACAGCACGCCGGTGAGTCCCAAACTGATTTCGAAGGCAGTCTTCGAGGAATCGAAGGTGGAATTGATAATATCTGTCAGCACAGTGGTGTTTCCGTAGAAAATCACCTGAATCAGTGCGCATACAGCTGCCAATAGGAAAAAGGCTATCCAAATGTAATTGAGAACCACAAGATGAATTAAAAGTTAAAAGTTAAAAAATAAATATTATTCCTCATTTCTCATTTTCCCATCCTCCTGTCTCTTGCTGCGAAGATGTTGGCGAGGATGGTACCGCTGATGGAGTGCCAAGCACAACTGATTGCGCAAGGCACCACAGCCATTGGGTTGGAGGCAACGAAGAAAGTCATGGCAAGATTTGTACCAAGACCTGCGTTCTGCATACCCACCTCGATGGAGATGGTGCGCTTCTTGGCTGTGGAGAAATGGCAGAGTTTGCCTACCGAATAACCAAGAATATAGCCGGTGGTGTTATGGCAGAAGACCATGACAAAAGTGAGGATGAAGAGTAACAGGCCATTCTCCACGAGTGGGTCGTGAACCGTTGTTACCACGCCACCAACGATGCAAGCGAGGCAAAGTACTGAGAGTCCAGGCATGCACCCTTGAATCTTTCGGAACACTTCTTTGTGACCTAACCACACATTCAGCCCAAATCCGATAGCGATGGGGATGATGGTGACGATGAGAATCTGTTGGAACATGCCGATGGCATCCACATCCACTTTGGCTCCTGCCAACCAAAGAACAAGGAGTGGCGTGAGGACGGGGGCAAGCAACGTAGAGGCACAAGTCATACCGACGGAGTAAGCCACATCGCCATGGCAGAGAAACGACATGATGTTGCTCGATACACCGCCTGGGCAGCAACCCACGAGGATGATGCCGATGGTCATAGCTATACTATAGGGTGCAAAGGCTGGAACTTGACTGAACAACCACGAGAGAGTAAACGCTACAAGTGGCATGATGGTGAACTGTGCCAACGCGCCAATGAAAATGTCGAGAGGTCGCTTGGCAAGCAGACGGAAGTCGTTGGGCGTGAGTGTCAGTCCCATCGTCAGCATGATGATGCCGAGGATAATGGTTTGTGTGTTGCCTTTCACCCAGGCAAAGAGGTCGGGGTAGAAGAAGGTGACGATGGCAGTGAGGATGATGAAGATGCTCGCCTTGCCACTCAGTGTGTCACTCAGAGTCTTCAGAAGTCGAAACATTTGTGTCGGTTTTCGGGTTTGTGGAATGCCGTTTTGTGCATTCTACTTTATTGAAAAATAGGATTGAGGGTGCAAAAGTACGAAAAAAAACGGAGAAACCACGTGTGTCTCTCCGTTTTTGTGAATTTGCATCGTTTTTGGGCACCGTTATTTCACGGTGATGCTCTTGCCCGAATAGTTTACGGTCTGAGTCTTTCCGCCAATCACCTTCACGTTGAAACGGCGCGAAGTGAGCATTCCCTCGAACGAACCTTGTCGCTTGCCGATGGTGAGGCTCTTTGCCTTGTCGTTCCATGTGAGCTCAATCGTGGAGTAAGCACCCTTTTCATAATTGTAGTTGTCGCCTTCGTCTTCGTAGAGCGTAAACTTCGCATTTGCTCCAGGGTAAACGACGATGTCGAGGTTGTCGAATTTGTTTTCGTTGGCAAATTGCACCTCAGGACCCATAGGCATGATGGAACCAGCCTTGATGTAGAGCGGTGAGTGAGCAAGTGTGGTGCTGACATTGACGGTCTGTCCGCCATCGAGCTTCTGGTTTGTCCAGTAGTCGAACCACTGTGCGCCTGCAGGCAGATAAACCTTGTAACTCTTTGCCTGAGTCCAATCCACTTTAGCATATTCGCCTTCCTTCAAGTCTTGTCTGTTCCAACCCGACATAGGGTCAGTGCGAACAATCTTCTCGGTGGTGTATTGAGGCTCAAGCACTGGGCACACCAGTACATTGTGGCCAAACATATATTCGCGGTTGTTGTTCCAAGTCTGCTTGTCGGCCTTGAAGTCCATGAAAAGCGCGCGCATGAAGGAATCGTCGTTCTTTGTCACCTGCCATGACTGACTGTATATGTAAGGCAGGAAGCGATAACGAAGCTTCACGGCACCCACCAACGCGTCATACACAGGTTCGCCAGCCTGACCGAAATAGTAAAGCTCGCGATAGATATCGGCTCCGTGACTGCGCATCATTGGAGTGAAGGCTCCGAATTGCATCCAGCGCAGCGCACATAGAGTTCCTGGAATTGAGGATTACGAGTAGCTGAGTTGAAGCCATGCGTGCTGTACGACCCTGCAAAGAAACCACCAATGTCCGCATTCACGTTGGGGTTGGCAGTCAAGGTGTAGTTCAGGCAGATAGGTACTTGTTTGCGAAGCGTTTCCCACGAAGAGCCAGTGTCGCCACTCCATGTGTTCGCGCCATAACGCTGCTGACCTGCGAAGTAGGAACGGGTGAGGATAAACACGCGCTTGTTGTTGTCAACGGCACGCTGGCTGTCATACACGCCACCCACCGTCATGAGAGGAAATGCATTGCGCACACTGCGGTATGAGCCCAACGCTGTTGGTTGGTCGCGCTGTTCCTCTGTCAAGTCCATCTGGTCGGGGTCGGTAGAGTCCATCCACCAAGCATCGATGCCCATCTTGTGAAGGCGTGAGAGATTCTTCCAATAGATGTCGCGTGCCTCCTTACTATATACGTCGTAGCAGCGCACACCGCTTGGATAGTCCCTGCGTGGAGGCCACTGAGGTAGTCCGCTCTGAGGCCATGTGTCGAAGTCGAGCATCAATCCTTTTGGCTTGAGCTCTTTGAAAGCCTTAGTCTCAGGACCGAACGATGCCCAAATGCTGATGCTGATATGTGCGTTCTGCTTGTGCACCTCGTCAATCATGTCCTGTGCACGGTCGAAGTCGGGATTGAGGAACTCCATGGCATTCCAGTTGTAGTTGCTGCCCCAGTACTGCCAGTCCTGAATGATGCCGTCGAACGGAATCTTCAATTCACGATACTTGTGAACCACTTCAAGCAGTTCCCTCTGTGACTTGTAACGCTCTCGGCACTGGTGGAAACCATAGGTCCACAAAGGGAACATTGGCACCTTGCCCGACAAGTGGCGCATCTCTGCAATCACACCGTCAGCATCGCCTCCATAGATGAAGTAGTAGTCAACCAACTTGCCCACTTCCGATTCCAGTTCCACTTCGCCTGCCTGTCCCTCGGCTGGAGTGACGAGGCGAGTAGGGGAGTAGTTGTCCCAATAGATGCCGTAGCCCTTGATGCTCTGGAAGAAATGTGCATAGTCCTCCAGGTTGCTCTGCTCCATGCGTCGATTCTCGCCACGCTGGCTCATCTTGCCATTCTGCAAGAGACCCACGCCGTAGATGCCTTCGTCAGCTTCAATGTTCCATGATTGCTTTACCTTGAAAGAACCTTTGTCAGGCCCGTTTGCAATGGGATTGAAACCCCAGTTGCCTTCGGATGTGAGCAAGTTGCCCTTGTTGTCGGCAAAACTCACCTTGCCGTCTTGCACCGTCACTGTGAGGGCAGACGACTTGTAGATGGTAGCTGAGCCGCTTTTGCTCTGCTTCACACTCACTTTCTCAGGGTTGGCAATGACTACAAGCGATTTCTTCCCAGCCTTTGCATTCTGAGTTCCGGATTCTTTTACTACTCTCACCGTGTTGGGCGTGTAGAACGTGATGTCCTGTGCCTGCATGGTGGCAACTCCCATCAGGAGCACACAAGTTGCCATCAAATGTGTCGATTTCATGTCTTTTTTGAGTATTTAGTTTGAACCTATTTCCTGTAACTGAAGTCGTTTCCCAATCGCTTCCATTCAAATTTTCTGCAAAAATACAATAAAAAACGAAGAATCAAAAACTTCTTTCATCTTTTCTGTGATGGATTCCCTTTCTGTGGTATTTTCGCATAACTTTATCCTGTAATGCACTCTTTCTCATCCTTTTCTTCGATTCTTTTGATACGTTTGTGCAGATATACTGGACCGTTCGTTCGATTTTACTGAAACACCGAACCCTCGGCATTGACACGGTGAACCTTCGCCATCACAACGCCGAAGGCTCGCCAAGTCGTTGCCGAACCTTCGGGCAACTAGTTGAATCAAACAAATCGTTCAGTATATGCGAAAACGAATTTCAGATGAATTGAAGGAGAGCTTTAGTAAAATTACGGATTCAGAAAGGAATACACAAATCATAAACACGAAAAAACCGACATCCACTGCAGAGAGTGAATGTCGGTCTTGACAAATAAGCTGATATGTTGTTTGAGTTTGATTAGATAACTTCCACCTTGCGACCAATCTTTGGCGTTGGCTTCTGCTCAATCTTTGGAAGGTCGATGGTGAGCACACCGTTTTCAACCTTTGCACTGATTTTCTCCTTTTCTACATCCTCTGGGAGAATCAGAGTCTGCTCAAACTTCGTGTATGAGAATTCACGACGGAGGTAGTGAGTGTTCTTGTCCTCCTCTTTCTTTTCCTGCTTGTTCTCCAGTCTGATGTGAAGGTCGCCGTTCTCGTTGATCTGAACATCGAAGTCTTCCTTCTTCATGCCTGGTGCAGCAAGTTCTACCTTGTATTCCTTTTCAGATTCAATCACGTTGATAGCTGGTGATGTGTGGCTAACGCGTGGAGTGAAATCGTTGAAAAATAAATCGTTGAATACGTCTGGTAACCAAGTGTTGTTTCTGTGAGTTGGATACATAGTTAAAATCTCCTATACTTTAAATGGTTAATAATTCTGTTGTTTCTGAGCCTGCTTTCTTTTGCAGGTTCGCCTTAATTATGGCAAACTCCGTACCAATACGTTTTCTTTACCCCAAGAACCGTAATATGCATGACAATTTGTCGAAAATCTACGACAATTTGTCAAAACAAACCGCTTTTGAGGTGTTTTTCTGTGTTTTAGAAGTGGTTTTTGCTTTTCCACTCATTCGAAAGATAGGTTTTTTCGAGCTTTCAAGGATGGTGTTGAGTGAAGATGATGTCTCGAAATAATGAAATAAATTTGCATATCAATTGAAATTCCACTAACTTTGCAATCGAAATAAATATATATTAAGGTAAAAAATGTCTGAAAGAAAGGTAAGAGTGCGCTTTGCACCAAGCCCAACAGGACCTCTGCACATTGGTGGGGTTCGCACAGCTCTCTACAATTACTTATTTGCAAAACAGCATGGCGGTGACTTCATTTTCCGTATCGAGGACACCGACTCCAACCGTTTTGTGCCTGGAGCTGAGGAGTATATCATTGAGTCGTTCAAATGGTTAGGAATCAAATTCGATGAAGGTGTTTCCTTCGGAGGAAACTATGGCCCATATCGCCAAAGTGAACGCCGCGACATCTATAAGAAATATGTGCAGCAGTTGCTGGACAATGGCAAGGCTTACCTTGCTTTCGACACACCCGAGGAACTCGATGCCAAGCGTCAGGAAATAGAGAATTTCCAGTACGATGCCACAACTCGCATGATGATGCGCAACTCGCTCACGCTCAGTAAGGAAGAGGTGGACGCGCTGATTGCTGAAGGCAAGCAATATGTGGTTCGCTTCATGATAGAGCCTGGACGCGACGTGCATGTCGATGACTTGATTCGTGGCGACGTGAGCATCAATAGCAGCATCCTCGACGACAAGGTGCTCTACAAGAGTGCTGACGAACTGCCTACTTACCACTTGGCAAACATCGTTGACGACCACCTGATGGAGGTGTCGCATGTTATTCGTGGTGAGGAATGGTTGCCTTCCGCTCCGCTCCATGTGCTGCTCTATGAAGCTTTTGGCTGGCAGGACACGATGCCTCGCTTTGCTCATCTTCCTTTGCTCCTTAAGCCTGTTGGCAATGGTAAGTTGTCGAAGCGTGATGGCGACAAGCTCGGTTTCCCTGTGTTCCCTCTGGAATGGCACGACCCTAAGAGTGGTGAAGTAAGTTCGGGCTATCGCGAGAAGGGATACTTGCCTGAGGCATTGGTCAATTTCCTGGCTCTCCTTGGTTGGAATCCAGGCAACGACCAGGAAATCATGTCGATGGACGAACTCATCAAGTTGTTCGACCTCAGCAAGTGTTCGAAGAGTGGTGCTCGTTTCGACTATGTGAAAGGCATTTGGTTCAACCACCAGTATTTGCTCAAGAAGCCAGCAGATGAATGGGTGCCTGAGTTCGACAAGATTCTTCGTGCGAATGGCATCGAATCCACACCTGAGAAGGAAGCACAAGTGGTGGATATGATGAAGCTGAAGGTTATCGAGTTTACGGACAACGATGGCAATAAGAAGAAGAGGAACGTGAGCTTCGTGAGCGACCTTTGGCCACTGACCAAGTTCTTCTTTGTGGCTCCTGAAACTTATGACAAGGAAGATAAGTTTGTCCGCAAGAACTGGAAAGAAACGACGGCTATGGAGATGGATGAGCTCATTGGTGTGCTCGAATCACTCGATGACTTCTCTGTTGAAAGTCAGAAAGAAATCATTGAAGCATGGACGGAGGCACGTGATTTCAAGCCTTGGAACGCATGGCGCGTTTGCCTCGTGGGAACGGGACAAGGCCCTGATATGTATGAGTTGGCTGCCTTCCTTGGCAAGGAAGAAACCATCAAGCGCATGGAGAATGCCATTGCGCAACTGAAGTAATTTGCCAATAGGCACCATGTGCTTTAACCAAAGAAAATACATAGATGTTTCTATATAATTTTGGATTAAGTGCTTATGCAAGTTTAGGAAAAATGGCTGCTCTCTTCAATTCGAAAATCAGAAAGATGGTGGAAGGTCAGAGGGAAACTGCTGACATTCTGCGCAAAGGCATTGCACCCGACGACCGTGTCGTCTGGTTTCATGCTGCTTCGCTTGGTGAATTTGAGCAAGGCAGACCTATTATGGAGCGCTTGCGAAAGCAACATCCTGAATATAAGATATTGCTGTCGTTCTTCTCGCCTTCGGGTTATGAAGTGAGGAAGAACTATGAGGGAGCCGACGTGATTTGTTACCTCCCTTTCGACACGCCCCACAATGCCAAGAAGTTCATCGAACTGGCGCATCCAGAGATAGCCATCTTTATCAAGTATGAGTTTTGGGGAAACTATCTCACGCAGTTGCATCAGAGTGGTGTGAAGACTTATAGCGTCAGCAGTATTTTCCGCCCAGGACAACGATTCTTCAAGAAATGGAATCCTTACTCCAAGGTGGTGCTCCATCAGTTCGACCATTTCTTTGTGCAGAACGAGACTTCCAAGCAGTTGTTGGCCAGCATCGACATCCATTGTGTGACGGTGAGTGGTGATACCCGTTTCGACCGTGTGCTTGACATCCGCAATGCCAGTAAGGATTTGCCAGTTGTTGAGGCTTTCACACAGGGACAAAATACATTCATTGCTGGTAGCAGCTGGGAACCAGACGAGGAAATTTACATTCCTTATTTCGCCAATCACGGTGACTGGAAACTGATTATTGCTCCTCACGTTATCGACGAGAGTCACCTGACGAAAATTGAAAAAATGCTCGAATCTAACGGCATTTCTTCCGTTCGATACACCACTTTGGAACAGAAGATTGAAAGCACGAATGAAAAGGAACAGCCTCAAAGTCGTTGTTTGATTGTCGATTGTTTTGGCAAGTTGTCTTCCATCTATCGTTATGCCAAGATTGCCCTCGTGGGAGGAGGATTCGGTGCAGGCATTCACAATGTGCCTGAGGCTGCTGTTTATGGCATCCCTGTGCTCTTTGGTCCTAACAACCAAAAGTTCCGTGAGGCTCAAATACTCAAGAAAATTGGTGCAGGTTTTGAGTTTACCGATGCCGACTCCTTCAAGGTGCTGATGGATCGCTTTCTTTCAGACGAGAACTACATGAAGGAATCGGGTGAAAAATCCTGGAAATTCATTCGGGAAAACGCTGGTGCTGCCGACATTTGCTATCGAGGCATCTTTGAGTCGTAAATTGCAATTAAAGTACAACAGAAAGGGCTTGCTCAGCGGAGCAAGCCCTTTCTGTTGTTAAGACTCATTTCAATATTTGAGCGAAATTCGTTGTAATGAAACGTATTTTGTTTATTTAGACTCGGGAAGGTCCTTTGCATCACGATACCAGTCAGCATACATGATGTAGTGTTGTGCGATGCCCTTGTTCAGTTCGCGTGCTTGTTCTGGATCCACCTTCTTAATGAATTTGGCAGGCACGCCGCCCCACATCTCTCCATCGCCTACGATGGTGTTGCTCAGCACCAAAGCACCTGCTGCAATGATGGCGCCTTCGCCTATCACAGCATGGTCGAGCACTGTGGCGCCCATGCCAATGAGCGCACTGTTCTTCACGGTGCATCCGTGGAGTGTCACGTTGTGTCCGATGGTCACGTCGTCACCAATCTCAATGGCTGCCTTCTGGTAGAGGGTGTGAAGGCAAGAGCCATCCTGAATATTCACACGATTGCCTATCTTGATATAGTTGACGTCGCCGCGCACCACGGCATTGAACCAAACGGTGCATTGGTCACCCATTGTCACGTCGCCAACAATTGTAGCATTTTCTGAAAAGTAGCAGTCCTTACCAAACTTCGGTGTCAGACCGCAAACGGATTTGATTAAAGCCATATAGGGATTTACGGTTTTTATGATTTACGATTTTAAATATTTGAGTTAGATGGAGAGGGGGTGTCTTCATGTTAAATGGCTCTTGTCACTTCGAAGAGCCAGTTGCGATGCGCTTCGTCGAGATGTGGACTCAGTTTGTCATATACCATCTGCTGGTATTGGTTGAACCACTCCTTTTCTTCAGGCTGAAGCATGGAAACTTCGATAGCGGAAGTGAGGATAGGGCAGAGGGTGAGTTGCTCGAATTCGTAATAAGGGCCGAAGGTCAAACCCTCGTTGGATTCGGTCTTTTTTGAGGTGGAAGGCAATGTACGAAGCTTGGCTTTCACCACCAACATGGTGTTCTCATGACGCACTCCGTGAGCACCAGTAATATAGATGCCTGGTTCGTCGGTGATGGTCATGCCTGGCAGAAGAGGCGTTGGCATGTAGTTCATGCGGAACTGGTGAGGACCCTCATGCACATTGAGGTAAGAACCCACGCCGTGTCCAGTGCCATGCAGGTAGTTGATGCCATATTTCCACATGGGTTCACGAGCCAATGCGTCTAGTTGTGTGCCATACGTGCCACGAGGGAAAACGGCACGCGCAAGGTTTATCCATCCTCGCAGCACCAATGTGTAGTCACGTCGTTCTTCTTCGGTCAATTCGCCCATTGGGATGGTGCGGGTGATATCGGTTGTACCGTCTTGGTACTGACCGCCAGAGTCTATCAGGAGTAATCCTTTTGGGAGAACAGGCACATCTGTTTCAGGTGTTGGCTCGTAGTGGACGATGGCACCGTGAGCCGCATAACCCATGATGCTTTCAAAGCTCACGCCACGGAATAGTGGTTGTTCGGCACGGAACTCCAATAGTTTCTCGCTGAGTGAAAGCTCTGTTTGCCCTCCTGCCTGCACAGCAGGAATCACCCATTTCATCCATTTCACCATGGCAATACCATCCTTGAGCATTGCCGAATGGTAGCCAGCGATTTCTGCATCGTTCTTCATGATTTTCATCAATGAGACAGGACAATCAGCATATACATGACGTTGCAGACT
>CADBXS010000063.1 GCA_902798705.1 uncultured Bacteroidales bacterium | reverse complement strand
CCGTACTTTTCGATGGAGAACTGCTCCACTTCGTTGGTCTTGAATACCTGAGCGGAGGAACGGAGTGAGAAGAATGGCGAACTGAGCATCACAAGCAGCAAGAGACACAGGGAACGAGTCGAATGTGTGCAGAAAGTAATTGGTTTATTCATGATGATATTATTTATCCGTTAGCAGTTTGCGCAGCAAAATTACAAAAACTTTTTATTCCATTAAAATTTAATGCATGAAAACGATGTCGTCTAAGCATTTTTCCAATAATTGGAGGTCGGCATCGGTGGTGGACCAACTGGTGACGAAGCGGCACACAGTGCTTTGGGCATCGAAGGGAGCCCAGCGTGAAAAGGCGATGTGCTGCGATAGTTTATCCATCACGTCGTTAGGGAGGATGAAGAATTGCTGATTGGTGGGAGAATCGATGAAGGTCTTGAAACCCTTGTCTTTGAGTATCTGCTTGAGTTTCACAGCCAATTCGTTGGCATGGCGGGCAATGCTCAGATAGAGGTTGTCGGTGAAGAGCGTGTCGAACTGGATGCCGATGAGTCGTCCTTTAGCGAAGAGTGCACCGTGCTGCTTGATGATACTGAAGAAATGCGGATTTGCATTGCCATGCGTGAATACGACGGCTTCACCACAGAGTGCACCCACCTTGGTGCCACCGATGTAGAACACGTCGCAATGGTGCGCCAAGAAAGGAAGGGAGATGTCGCTGGCAGGAGACGTGAGTCCATAGCCGAGTCGGGCACCATCCACGAAGAGCGGCAGGTGGTATTCATGGCAGACAGACTCGATGTCGAGGAGTTCGGAGGCCGTGTAGAGAGTACCATATTCCGTAGGGAAGGTGATATAGACCATGCCTGGAAATACGATGTGCTCGTGTGCATCGTCGGTATAGAAGCCCACGAGCAGGTTGCGGAGGTCGGCAGCAGAGATTTTGCCTTCGTGCTGCGGCAGCGTGATGACCTTGTGCCCGCCAAATTCGATGGCTCCACTCTCGTGCGTGGCGATGTGTGCTGTTTCGGCAGCCACCACACCCTGATACGACTGGAGGATGGAGTCGATGACAGTGGCGTTGGTTTGAGTACCTCCACCTAAGAAAAACACATTGGCATCGGGACATTCGCAGGCCTCACGGATGCGCTGCTTGGCAGATTCACTGAAACGGTCGAAGCCGTAAGCGTCGGTTTGTAAGTCGTTGGTGGCTGCAAGGCGTGAGAGTATGGATGGGTGGCAGCCGTTGTTGTAATCACTTTCGAAGGAATACATAGTATTTTGGGGAATTTATGGGAATGATGAGAGGGGCAAAGGTAATGGTTTTTAGGGAAATATGGGTGCTTGGGATGGGAAAAACTGTGAGGAAAGGAAATTCTTTGGCATTTTCTTGTTTTTTCCTTATCAGTTTTTCAAATAATTTGTCGTATCTTTGCACGCACTTATGAATGATAGAGAATTAGTTGAGGCATTGCTCAACAAGGATCCGTTTGTGACGAAATTGTTCTACTATCGCAATTGCCGTCCGCTGTTCTTGAGCCTGATTCACAGGCTTGAGCACGATGGTCGTGTCTGGGAATACGATGAAGTGGTGAGCGAAATCTACGCCTTGCTGATGGAGAATGATGGCCGCAGACTGAGGAGTTTCGGCTTCGAATGCTCCTTCTATCAGTGGGTGAAAGTCGTGGCACTGCGCCATCTGATTGCAAAAATGGACAAGGTGGTGATAGATTCGGAATCGCAAGAGCCTCTTTACGAACGAGAAAGCGAACAGAGCGTGGATGAAAGTGCTGAACAGAGCACTGCTCGCGCCGATTTGGAGCGTCTGTTGGAACTGATGCCCAACCAACGCTATGCAACAGTTATTCGCAAACTCACACTGGAAGGTTATGAGAGTGAAGAACTTGCACGAGAGATGGATGTGAGAATTTCGAATTTATATAATATCAAGAAAAGGGCAATGGCACAATTGGCCGAAGTGGCTCTTTTCGACAAAAGGCAATACAATGGCAATTAACTATCATAAGAAAAAAGACTACGAGTTGAAGGACAAGAACACGGCCAATCCTTGGCAAGTGTCCGTCTATGGACTCGGCTTCGAAAAGGAGGAAACGGTGCAGGTGCCTCGCAACACCGCACTCGTGGATGGCTTGACCGATGAAGACATTGCCAAGTTCCTGGACGGAGCGGCCGACGTCAAACTCCAAATGAGGGTGCTCAAGGAGGCAAAGGTGAACCCAATGCTCGCCAACTTGCTCTGTCAGGCTGCCGAAATCGACAGAGAGATGGAACGCCTCATGAAGGAGAACAACCTCAAGCGCCTACCCCTCGGAGCATTGGCAGCAAGCGAAAACGGTTCGGGTTCGGCTTGCGGACTTCGATGCGAAGAGTTTATCTTCACCAAGAGAGGAATACCATTCGTGGAAGACGAACTCATCAAATTGGCAAAAGAAAAACATTGGCTCAAGACGGGCGGCACAAGAATAGGAGACGTGGGAAACACACTTGCAACAGCAGGTTTGATTATCGATAAGAGTTTCGACCACACATTGGAGGATATCAAGGGATCATTGGATGAAGGAAAAGATGTGATTGCAATAGTAGATGGCGGTGAACTGATTGGCGACCGCAAGGCAGAAATACTGGAAGACATATTCATAGGCGAAATACCCGACCATGCCGTGGTCGTCACTCGTGTGGACTTGGACAAGGACGAAGTGGAAATCTTCGACCCACAAAGCCAGAACGAAAGCGATGTCTATACCTCCGAGCAGTTCCTCGATGCCTGGGAAGACTCTTGCAAATATGCAGTCATTGTTTCTTAAGAAAAGCCCCCACCCGACCTCCCGGAGGGGAGGAGAAAGCCCCCACCTAACCTCCCCGAGGGGAGGATAATTAGTTAGATACCACCTAAAAAAGGAATAAGGAGAAAATGAAATATGACTATCAGACAGCTGACCCGATGCTATATATGCGACTGAAGGCTTATTCGAAAGAAATGAGATAATTCGCAACTGAGGCGGAAAGCATTCTGTGGGAGTATTTGAGAGCAAAACAATTGGGCAAAACGTTCAAAAGACAACATATAATCGGCGATTACATCGCTGATTTTGTTTGTTTGGAGTCTAGTTTAATTATTGAATTGGATGGTGGCTATCACCAGTTGCCTGAACAACAAATCAACGATGAACAGAGAACTGGATGGCTGGAAAAACATGGATTCCGAGTGATTCGATTTAAAAATGAAGAATTTCTCACAAACATCAATCATTGTTTGGAAATAATCAAAGCATCATTATAAAAATGAACAACGGAAAAAAGGCAACCTCCCTGCCTCCTCGAAAGGAGGAAAAGGATGTTACTCTTTTCATCAAAGGGAACGCCAATCAACTATCTACAAAAAGCCTCCCCTCGGGGAGGTTTGGAGGGGGCCTCGATTCATTTTATATGCGCCGCTGCCTCCAATTGGCACGCAACGGACAACAGAACGCACAGCCCAACCCCATGGTAGGGGCTGTTGTTGTTTGTAATGGCAGAATCATCGGAGAAGGCTATCACGTGCGCTGCGGAGAAGGCCATGCAGAAGTGAATGCACTGGCATCCGTCAAACAAGAAGATGAACACCTGCTGAAGGAATCGACCATCTATGTGAGTCTGGAACCCTGTTCCCACTACGGAAAGACACCGCCCTGCGCCGACCTCATCATCAGCAAAGGCTTGAAACGCTGCGTGGTGGGTTGCATAGATCCCTTCGCCCAAGTGCAGGGACGCGGCATCCAGAAACTGCGGGATGCCGGCATCGAAGTGACCGTGGGAGTACTGGCAGAAGAATGCCAGGCACTGAACAAGCGCTTCATGACCTTCCATCAACAGAAACGCCCTTTCGTCACGCTGAAATGGGCAAGGACACAAGACGGAGTGATGGGAGTGAAAGGCGAAAGACTCATCATTTCCAACACCTACACCCAGATGCTGTGCCACAAGCGGAGAACAGAACACCAAGCCATCCTGGTGGGGAGAAAAACACTGGAAGAAGATGCACCCACCCTCAACGTGAGGGCATGGATCGGAAAGAATCCGCAACCCATCGTACTGGGCAGCCACGTGAAGAACCTGCCCCAAGGATGGTGGTCCTTTCCCACTGTGGAAGACCTTCTGAGTGCGCTCTACGAAAAGGGTGTGCAGACACTCTTGGTGGAAGGCGGAAGAACGACGCTGCAGGCATTCATCGACAAGGGGATGTGGGATGAAGCATTCGTGGAATGGGGCGATTTCTCATGGGCAGAAAACCCAGAAGGAAAAACCCGTGAAACGGTGAAGGTGCCTGTATGGAGAGATGCGGAGAGGATAGCAGACGAACGAGTGATGGGCCGAAACATCGAACACTGGAAACACCTCTCAACCACTGAATGACCGTGTCTTTCAAACTGATAGCCAACTGAACTTGAGGGGAATATCACGTCAGTAAAAGTGAAAAATAACGTGAAAAGTAGCTAAAACTCTTGAAATTTGCTATAAAATTCATTAAAAGTTAGTTTGTTCGTTCCGTAGAGAAAAAAATGTTCGTAACTTTGCAGGTTGAAAATGTGTGCCTTGGGGCGAATTGCGCCCAATTCACAGGGCTAAGTTGTAAATTCTAGAATGAAAAAATCTTTCTACATACTTGCAACACTTCTGGTTGCAATGCAAATGATTTCGTGCTTAAAGGATAGTGAATCGAGTGGATCGCCCGAATGTGCCATCACTGGGTTTACCGTAGCCGACATACCTTGCACAAGAACTGTCACCGTGAACGGAATAGATAGCATCATCAAGGTGTCGATGAGCGGAAAGGACATCCACTTCAATATCGACCAACTGAACCGTAGAATCCACAATGTGGACTCGCTGCCCTACTGGGTGACGCTGACGAAAATCGTGCCTACGGTCACTTGCCAAGGCAATGTGTATATCCGTGCCAACGACGAGCCTTTCCACACCTTCAACAACGGCAAGGACTCCATCGACTTCACAGAGAACATTCAATTCATGGTGGTGGCCTACGATGGTGTGTCGAAAATCATCTATGACGCGAAAATCAACCTGGCATCCAATGATGCGGACTCTCTCTACTGGACTGAGGAGGAGAACCTCGCTCCGATGATTGGCAAGCACCACAACGTGGTGTGCGGCAACCGCTTGTTCGTGTTCCACGAGGTGAATGGCATTCCATACGTCACCTCGACAGCCGTGGATGAAAAGCAGCGGACATGGACCTCTCCACAGGTGCTGACGGGGGCTACGGGCACCATCAATTATGCCTCGGTGATCTACTTTAATGGATTTTTCTATGCCCTCGACAACAATAATCTGCTTTATCGTTCGTTAGCAGAGAACAATGCAACGAAATGGGAACAGACTTCGAGTAGGCCTATGATGATGCTGCTGGCTGCCGACTCTCACTACTTCTACGGCTTCGACGGCACGGCTATCTGGGCCACTGACGACGCGAAGGAGTGGTTCATGAACGGATGGGATGAACTCGACATGATTCCTACGCAATATGGTTCGTATGCCTATTACCCTTTGAAGACCAATCCTGAACTTGAGAACGTGGTGTTCATGGGATGGAGTCCGCACTTGTATAAAAACGCGGTGGTTTGGTACAAACTCTCTTCTACCGACATCAACTCCATCCAGGAATGGGATAACCTGAACCAGAACAACGACAACACGCACGAAATGCCGAAGTTGCGCGACGTGCAGATGGTGTTCTACAACGGTGAACTGATGGCCTTCGGTGGCGAGAAAGAGGGTGACACCTCTACCAAAACTGCCTTCGAATCTATCTACACTTCGAGCGACAACGGCATCACTTGGCACAAACAGAAGAAGAAACTGGTGCTTCCGAAGGAATTGCTCGGCTACGGAGGACAGGTGACTGCCTCTGTGATCAATGGAAAGATGTGGCTTGTGCGTGACGACGGAAAGATGTGGAGCGGCATCATCAACAAGAAGTCGAAAAGAAGCGAGAACTGACCTGTTCGTCTGCAGACTGTCGAAACAAGCAAATAGAGTTTCTCTCCCCTAACCCCAGAAACGGATGAAGAAGGTTTGGCTCAAAAGCATAGCACTGTCGCTGCTTCTCCTGGCATCTCCTGCCAAGGCTCAGGAACTGGAATATGCGCTCGAACTGGGCGGCATGGTGGGCGCCAGCTTCTATTTCGGCGAGGCCAACTACCACACTCTGTTCAAGAACCTGAATGCAGCGGGAGGACTGGTGGGACGCTACAACATCAACCCTCGCCAATCGGTGAAGTTCAACATCGCCGTGGGAGGCATCTCGGGCGACGCCAGCAACATCAAATACAAATACCCTGACAATCCCGACCTGCAATGGAAATTCAACCATAAGGTGTGGGACGTGGGTGCCCAGTACGAAGTGGGATTCTGGGGCTACGGCATAGGTGGCGGCTACAAGGGCCACAGGAAACTCTGCCCCTACATCCAGTTCGGCTTGGGAAGCACTGTCTGCAATGGTAAATTCACGCTCAACATTCCCATCGGCTTCGGCGTGAAATACAAGTTCAAGCCACGATGGAACGTGGGAGTGGATTGGACCATGCGCTTCTGCATGAGCGACATGCTCGATGGCATTGAAGACCCATACGTCATCAAGAGCGGCTTCATGAAGAACAAGGACAACTATTCCTTCACAATGATTTATCTGACTTACGACCTTTGCCCAAAGTATCGGAAGTGTAACAACGAATAACAACGAAGAAGCTATGTCATATCTCGAACAAGTTGACAAAACGAGAGTTCCACGCCATGTGGCCATCATCATGGATGGCAACGGACGCTGGGCCACTGCTCAAGGCATGGAACGCACCATGGGGCATCAGGCTGGCGCACAGAAATCGCACGAAATCATGGAGACGGCCGTGAAGTTGGGACTCGACTACCTGACGCTCTACACTTTCTCGACCGAGAACTGGAACCGCCCGCTGGAAGAGATTGCCGCCCTCATGTCGCTGCTCCTGAAACACCTGGAGGAAGAACTCTTCATGAAATATGACGCTCGCTTCACAGTGGTGGGCGACATCGAACGCCTGCCTGAAGACGTGCAGGATGCCATCCACTATCTGGAGAACCGCACGAAGAACAACAAGGCCACCTGCATGGTGCTGGCACTGAGTTACTCCTCGCGCTGGGAAATCACCAAGGCTGTCGGCAAGATTGCAGAGGAAGTGAAGGAAGGCAAACTCCAGCCCGAGGACGTCACCGAGGAACTCATCAGCCAACACCTGGACTGCCACTTCATGCCCGACCCCGAACTGCTTATCCGAACGGGTGGTGAAGAGCGCCTGAGCAATTTCCTGCTGTGGCAAAGTGCATACACTGAATTCTATTTCACACCTACCTACTGGCCCGACTTCACGGAAGAGGAAATGTGCAAGGCCATCTGTGACTACCAGGGACGCCAGCGCCGATTCGGCAAGACGGAGGAACAGGTGGAAAAAGAAAATCAAAATTGACTTAGTTTGGAACAATGAACAAAATACTTAGAACACTTTTCACACTGGCTTTTGGCATCCTGCTGATGCCAAACGCACACGCCCAGCAGGATGTTGAGAAACCCACCATTCTGTATGGACAGCAGCGTCGTCTGCCTATCGGTGGCATCAAGGTGGAAGGTGTTGAGAACTACGAGGATTACCTTCTGATTGGCATTTCTGGCCTCAGCATCGGAGAACAAGTGACACTGCCTGGCGATGAAATCACGGCGGCCGTGAAGCGCTACTGGAAACACGGTTTGTTCTCGTCTGTCCGCATCGAAGCAGAAAAGATTCAGAACGACAGTCTGTATCTGAAAATCATCCTTGCCACTCGTCCACGTGTGTCGGAAATCAACATCAACGGCGTGCGCAAGGGCGAGAAGGAGGATCTGGAAGAGAAAATCGGTATCATCAAGGGCATTCAGATTACGCCAAACATGGTGGACCGTGCGAAGATTGTCATCAAGCGCTATTTCGACGAAAAGGGCTTCAAGAACGCTGAGGCTGAAATCATCCAGCGCGACGACCTGAGCAAGAAGGACCAGGTGATTGTGGATGTGAACATCGACAAGAAGGAAAAGGTGAAGGTTCACAAAATCTACATCACGGGTAATGACCACATCAAGACAAGGAAGTTTCACGGTAACTTCTTCTCGGGCGGTCTGCTGAAAAAAACCAACGAGAAGGGCTTCAAGAGTCTGTTCAAGACTCAGAAGTTCGTGGACGAGAAATATGCCGAGGACAAGGATCGCGTCATCGAGAAGTACAACGAGTTGGGCTACCGCGATGCTCAGATTGTGGCCGACAGCGTGGTGCCAGCAGGCGAGAACCTCGTGGATGTGTATATCCACATCGACGAAGGTCAGCGCTACTATGTGCGCAACATCGACTGGGTGGGTAACACCATCTACAAGACGGAAGCACTGAACGAGGTGCTCCGCATGAAGAAGGGCGATGTCTATAACCAGAAGCACATCAAGAAGCGTTTGGAAGAGGATGACGATGCCGTGAAGAACTACTACTACAACGATGGATACGTGTTCATCCAGGTGAACCCAACGGAAATGAACGTGGATGGCGACTCCATCGACCTCGAAGTGCGCATTGTGGAAGGTATTCAGGCTGCCATCAACAAAATCAAGATATATGGTAATACGCGCGTGTATGAGGAAGTGATCCGCCGTGAGTTGAAATTGAAGCCTGGCGACCTCTTCTCGATGGATGCGTTCAAGATGACGTATCAGGAAATCGGTCAGATGGGACACTTCGACCCAGAGCAAATCGACTTCCAGCCTAAGCCAGACCAAAACAACGGTACGGTTGACCTCAACCTCGGTCTGGTGCCAAAAGCCAGCGACCAGTTGGAACTCTCGCTGGGTTATGGTTACACGGGTGTGATTCTGAAAGCAGGTATCAAGTTCACCAACTTCTCCATGCGCAACCTCTTCAGCAAGGGTGCCAAGCGACGCGGAATCCTGCCGCAGGGTGATGCCCAGCAACTCGAAATCAGTGCTTCGACCAATGGTAGTTACTATCAGCAATACAACATTTCGTTCTTCGACCCTTGGTTTGGTCGCAAGCGCCCTAACTCGTTCTCTGTTTCTGCGTTCTACTCGAAATACACAGACATCAGTTCGAACTACTACAACAGCAGCTACATGAACAGCTACTACTCCATGCTCTATGGCGTTGGAAACTACAACAGTTCGTACTATAACAACTATAGTTCATACTACGACCCAGACAAGTACCTGCAGGTGTTCGGTGCTTCCATCGGTTGGGGTAAGCGTCTCACATGGCCTGACAACAACTTCAGTTTATCGGCATCGCTCGGTTACACACGCTATAGCCTGAAAGACTGGGAATACTTCCTCATCACGGATGGTAACTGTAACAACATCAACCTCACCTTGCAACTGAGCCGTATCTCCATCGACAACAATATCTTCCCTCGTCGCGGTTCGCAGATGTCGCTCTCCGTTTCAGCCACTCCACCTTATTCGCTTTGGGATGGACTGAACTACGGCGAACTGAGCAAGCACACTTCCGCTGCTGATGCCAACCGCATGGCAAACCTGCAAAAGATTTACCGCTGGATTGAATACCACAAGTGGAAGTTCACATCCAAGTTCTTCACACCGCTCTCGGGCAAGCAAAAGTGCTTTGTGCTGATGACTCGCTTCGACATGGGTTTCCTCGGACACTACAACGCCAACAAGAAGTCGCCATTCGAAACATTTTACGTGGGTGGTGACGGTATGTCGGGTTACTCCTCCAGTTACTATTCCGAAACCATCGGATTGCGTGGTTACGACAACGGATGTCTCACGCCAAGCGGCTTCACGGGCTATGCCTACACTCGCATGGGTGTGGAACTCCGCTATCCTCTGCTGCTCCAAGGCTCAACCAACATCTACGCTCTCACCTTCCTCGAAGGCGGTAATGCATGGACCGACATCAAGAAGTTCAACCCATTCGACATGAAGCGTTCTGCCGGTGTCGGTGTCCGCATCTTCCTCCCAATGGTGGGTATGATGGGTATCGACTGGGCATACGGTTTCGACAAGGTATTTGGCTCCAAGACCTACGGCGGAAGCCAGTTCCACTTCGTTCTCGGACAGGAATTCTGATGCCAAGCCGACATACCTGATGGGGACATTCCCCTCTCTGCTTTAGGGAAAACCGTCGAACGAATTAGGGATTTAACTAAACGGTGTGTGAGAAAATCATTCTATCTTTGCACCACTCAAAAAACGGAAACATTAAAAATCAAAGTATTATGAAGAAGATAATCATGACCATCGCACTCGCCGCAATGACCTTCGTTGCAGCCAGCGCACAGAAGTTTGCTCTCGTGGATATGGACTACATCCTCAAGAATGTGCCTGCCTACGAACGTGCCAACGAACAACTCAACCAGGTTTCCAAGAAGTGGGAAGGTGAAATCGAAGCCATCCTCAACGAAGTGGAAACTCAATACAAGAAATACCAGCAGGAGTCTGTCTTCCTGTCAGATGCACAGAAAACCAAAGCCGAAGAGGCAATCATGGCAAAGGAAAAGCAGGCAAGCGACCTGAAAAAGAAATACTTTGGCAGCGAAGGTGAACTCTTCAAGAAGCGTCAGAGCCTCATGTCGCCTATTCAGGACGAAATCTACAACGCGGTGAAGGACATCTGCGACCAGAAAGGCTATCAATTGGTGCTCGACCGTGCATCGGGTGGCAGCATCATCTTTGCATCACCAAAGATTGATATCAGCGACGAGGTTCTTCAGAAACTCGGATACTCCTATTAAAGTGAAAAGTGAACAATTAAAAATTAAAAAATTATCAAAAACCAATAAAATTAAAAAAACGTAATGAAAAAGACAATTCTCACACTCCTTGTGGCACTTCCAATGAGTGTATTCGCTCAGAAGTTTGCACATTTCAATTCCGCAGAAGTAATCCAGGCCATGCCAGAATATACCGCTGCTCAAACAGAACTCCAGGCTCAGCAGAAGCAGGTGGAAGATGAAGCAAAGCGAATGGAAGACGAACTCCGAACGAAGTTTGAGGACTATCAGAAGAACGAAGCAACAATGGTGGATGCTGTCAAGACTCGTCGTCAGCAGGAACTCGAAGACCTCCAGAACCGCTATCAGCAGTACATTCAGACCAGCCAGCAGGATTTGCAGAAACTTTCTTCTACTAAGATGCAAGCCATCTCTGAGAAACTCGGTAAGGTAGTCAAGGAAGTAGGTGTGGCAGGTGGATATGTTTACATCATGGACATCACCTCTGGCATCCCTTACATTTCCGAAACCCTCTCTACGGATGTCACTCCTCAAATAAAGAGCAAGCTCGGTTTGAAATAATCACATTATAAACAAGACAAAACGAAAAGGGATGAGTTGGTACGCACCGACTCATCCCTTATTTTCTGTGAAAAACACCCTATTTCTCCCGATGGATTCGCTCTGGATGCTTCTCGCAATAATCCTTGATTCGCTCTGCAAACTGACGGGATTTCTTGCTTCCTTCATCCACTTCGTAACTCATGTTTTCAGGAATCTGCCGACCAAAGTCAAGCACGATAGGAGTTGCTCCTCCTGTTTGCTTCACTATTTGCAGAGAGTCGTAGAGTGAATTGGAATACACCTCGTAAGTACCCATCTGCAAGGTGTCGCCCTGAATCTTCACCGTTTGATAGTAACGGCTGGAAAGTCCATATTTATCGAAACGCTCATCAAACACAATCTTGTAGTTCTTCGGTGAACAATGACTCACGATATAGACAGGCGTGGTTCTGTTCATCATCTCCGAATCTCCTTCTGTTGTCATG
>CADBXS010000062.1:26119-28982 GCA_902798705.1 uncultured Bacteroidales bacterium | reverse complement strand
AGACCGAATGTGATATTCAGAGGGCTAGGATAGCCGAAGTTGGCATTCTCAGGATCTACACCGGTGAACTTCTTGCTCTTGATGGTGAGCAGGTTCTGAGCCGATACGTACATGCGCAGGCGCTCCATGAAGAGTTTCTTCGTCAGGTTCTGAGGGAAGTTGTAGCCCAACTGGATGGTGCGCAACTTGGCGTATGAACCGTTCTCCACGAAGTAGCTGCTCACACGCTTCTCGTTGTTGTTGTCCATCGTGCTGATGCTTGGGATGTTGCTGTCCATGTTCGTAGGACTCCATGCGTCGAGCAGACGGCGACCTTTGTTCAGGTTCGAGATGTTCAAACCGCTCCACAGGTCGGTTTCCTTCTTCAGGTCGCTGATTACATCCACGCCCTGCACGCCCTGCCAGAACATGGTCAGGTCGAAGTTCTTGTACTGCAGGTAGATGTTCAAGCCCCATGTGAAGTCAGGCACAGGATTGTAGATCCACTGCTGGTCTTTCTCGTTGATGACACCGTCGTTGTTCAGGTCCTTCCAACGGATGCGGCCCAGTCCGGCACCGTTCTGCGTTGCGTGGTTGTCGATTTCGGCCTGGCTCTTGAAGATGCCGTCATAGACGTAGCCCACCTGCGAACCGAGTGCATGGCCCACAACGCTTTCCACACCGTTTCCACCGAAAGTACCGTTGGCAGCGATGGTCTCAGGAATCTTCGTCACCTTGTTGCGGTATGTGCCGATGTTTCCTGCGAAGTCGTACTGGAAGTCGCCCACATGTCCGCGATAGCCGATGTTGAATTCAATACCCCTGTTCTCCATCTCGCCAGCGTTGATCCACTGCGACGAGCCTTCACCCATCACGGCGATACCTGGCATATACACGAGGATGTCCTTGGTCTTCTTGAAGTACCATTCGAACGAACCGTAGAGGGCATTGCGGAAGAGTCCGAAGTCGAAACCTAAGTTGGTCTGAGTGGTGGTTTCCCACTTCAGGTCATCGTTGCCCAACTGGTTGCGCTTGAAACCGCTCATGAGAGTCTGTCCACCATTCGTTCCAGCGATGTCGTAGCTTGTTCCGTAGCTCTGTCCACCGAAGTTGGCTTCGCCGTAGTTGCTTTCATAGAGGGTGTAGCGAGCGATGTTAGCGATTTCCTGGTTACCAGTCTGTCCCCACGAAGCACGCAGCTTCAGGTTGTCAAGCCATTCCACATCGCGGAGGAAGCTCTCCTGATTGATTCGCCAACCAGCACTGACAGATGGGAAGATACCGTAGCGGTTGTTTTTACCGAAGCGGCTCGAACCGTCTCGACGCATCGTGAGGCTCACCAAGTAGCGGTCGTCGTAGGTGTAGTTCACTTTTCCGAAGAACGAAACGAGGGTGTAGCCTTCGCCCGAACCGTATGCCTCTGCCTCACCCACTGCAGCGTTTGGCCACATGTAATCAGGCGTGAGAACAGCGAAGTCGTATGCCTTGCCGCTCAGCCATGAGTCGTCCTCACGGTTCAACTCCATACCGATCATGGCGTCACCGCGGTGCTTGCCCGTTTCGAGGTTGTAGGTAGCGATGGCGTTCCACATCCACTTCGTCCAGTGCTCCTGCTTAGGCTCCACAGCGTTGGTGGAGTTCGCAACCGTACCTTCCGTAATAGGATAGGTGAAGATGCGCTGCTGCTTCTGAGCGTAGTCGAGACCGAATGTGGTCTTCACGTTGAAGTTCTTGATAGGATTGATGTTCAGATATACGTCGCCGAAGGTACGCCAATAAGTGTAGCGGTTGTCGCCGTTGCGCTCCAAGCGTGCCAATGGATTCTCGCGGTCAGGATAGCCGCCCACAGGACCAGCGAAGTCGCCGTTCGTCGTGCGTACAGGCAGCGATGGGTTGAACTGCAGCACATTCTCCAGGAATCCACCAGGAGCCTGCACCTCGCTCGTGCGGTTGATAGTGAAGTGCTCACCGATGGTCAGCACATTCAGGTCACCAATCTTCAGCAGCTTATAGTCGCTGTTCATGCGGGCAGAATAGCGCTTGAAGTCGCTGTGCTTGATGATACCCTTATTGTCATAGTAGCCCAAAGAGAAGAACGAAGTACCACGCTCCGAACCATTGCTGATGCTCACGTTGTACTGCTGAGCTACGCCGTTGCGGGTAGTCTGGTCAAACCAGTCCGTGTCGGCAGCTGGAGTCGTGCCTGCCACGTCGAGATACTTGTTCATTGTCAGACCGTTCAGCACAGGAACACCCTGAGCGTTGTAGGTCCAGTCGTACTTGTAGCCCAAACCGTTGCTGTTTGGATCGAGACCGTCATTCACGTAACCTTGCCACATCACCTGACCGAATTCCTTTGCGTTCAGCACTTCCATGCGGTTAGCGTAGGTCTGCAGGGCGATACTTCCGTCGAAGTCAATCTTCACCTTGCCTTCCTTGCCTCGCTTCGTCGTGATGATAATCACACCGTTAGCAGCGCGGCTACCGTAGATGCTGGCCGATGCGGCATCCTTCAGCACCTGGATGGACTCGATGTCGTTTCCGTTCAGCTCGTGCATACCAGCCTTCGTTGGCACACCGTCGATGATGTAGAGAGGGTCGTTGTTGTTCAGCGTACCGATACCACGGATGCGCACCGTTGCAGCACCCGAAGGATTACCGTCGGCAGAGATGTTCATGCCTGGCACGCGGCCCTGCATGGCCTTGATAGGATTGTTTTCGTTCTGCTTCGCCAGGTCGGAAGGAGTCACCACCGACACGGCACCAGTGAGGTCGGCCTTGCGCTGGGTGGTATAACCCGTCACCACGATTTCCTCAATCGAGAGGGCATCGTCGGGCAGCGTCACCATCATGCCGTTCTTTGCTGGCACTTCCTGTGTGAGGA
>CADBXS010000062.1:0-26109 GCA_902798705.1 uncultured Bacteroidales bacterium | reverse complement strand
AGGAAGCCGATGAAGGAGATGACGAGGGTTTTGCCTGCCTCCACACGAATTGTGAACTTACCGTCGAAGTCGGTCACCGTACCGTTGGCGGTGCCTTTCTCCAGTACCGTGGCACTCATCACTGGCTCGCCTGTCGAGTCGATGACAGTACCACTAATCTCCGTCTGAGCGTAGAATACACTACACACCAGCGAGAGTGAGAAAGCGAGTAACAGTCTTTTAAGTTGCTCCATTTTCTTTTTAGATTAAGAGGTTAGAAACTAATTAGGTTGAAAAGTTTTCGACTGCAAGTTTACACACAATTCGCGCGAAGAAACAAAAAATATGTTTCAACGGGTAAGAAAAATGATACATGGTAACAATTCATACCGTCTTAGTCCATTTTGTTTATCAAACTTTTGTCTGCCTGAGGAAAGGCAAGGCAAATGAAAAAAGTCGAATTCAACGGAAGAAAACGACCGACAAGGAGTTTTTTAGCTCACGCAGAAATAAAGGAAATGAAGGAATTTATACTCCTATCCAAACTATTAGGATTTAGGGGATTTGATGAAGTGGATAAGGGGATTTGATGAAACATTCTTTTATGTTCAACTAGTTGCCTAAGGCTCGACATCGAATCGGCGAAGGCTCGGCGTTGCGATAGCGAGGGTTCGGAGGAACTACTTCGAGGGCTCGACAGTTCTGTTCAATCAAATGAATGATTCCGTTTCTCCAATGGAGAACGTCAGTAAAATTGAAATCTTCCAGTCGTTATTTTCCACTGCCTTAAAACGAACTCACGTATCAATTTTTGGGCTTTCCTTGAAAGAACTCCAAAAAAAGGCAGAGTGTGATTACTCTGCCCTGAGGTCGGTTGGATATTTTCCGAATTGCTTCTTGAAACAGTTGGAGAAGTAGCTCGGTGTGTTGAAGCCTACATCGTAGGCTATCTCGGAAATGCTCTTCGTGGTGGTTTGAATGAGATGAAAGGCGCGTTGCAGCCGCATCTCGCGCAGGAGCTCGACAGGCGAGACACCCGTGAGGGCCTTCACCTTGCGGTAGAGTTGCACTCGACTCATGCCGAGTTCGTCGCCCAAGTCGTCCATCTTCAGTTCGGGGTTCGACATGTTGCGTTGGAACACTTCCTTGAGCGTGTCGGCAAAGAGCTTGTCCTGCGTATTCAGCTGAAGTGGCTCCTCGTCGTCTTGTCGGCCGTCGGCAAGGTGGCGCAACTGCTTTCGGCTCTTCAGGAGATTGTAGATGCGGGTAACGAGCAGACCAGCATTGAAGGGTTTTGTGATATAGGCATCGGCTCCATGCTCGTAACCTTCCATCTGCTGAGCCTCGGTGCTGCGTGCGGTGAGCAGGATAACTGGGATGTGGCTGGTGATGGGGTCGCCCTTGAGCTGGGAGCAGAACTGCAAGCCATCCATCACGGGCATCATCACATCGCTGACGACGATGTCGGGCACGCACTCTCGCGCCAACTTCAGTCCGCCCTGTCCGTCGGGTGCGTCGATGACGTAGAACTTGTCGGCAAGGAGGGTGCGGAGGTAGCGGCGCATGTCGGCATTGTCATCGACGATGAGGACAGTGGCGAGTTCGTCGGTGTCGTCCTGCTTGAACTGGGCGAGACGGCTCTCCTGCAACTCGTTGACATAGCCGTTCTGCCTGAGGGCAGCAGAGGCGGTGTCGTCATCGACGACGGATGGGTTGACTCCCATCTTGAAATGGAGCACACTGGAAATGACGGTTTCGAGTTGGGAGACATTGCGACTGATGATGTCCATCAACTCCCGTTGTTCGCCCTTGAGTTGTCCACTGTCGATGAGTTGCTTGACGGGACCTGCCACTAGGGTGAGCGGCGTGCGCAACTGATGGCGGGCATTGGTGTAGAAAGCAGTCTGCTCGTCGTTCATGGCCTGGATGCGCTGGTTGGCGTTGCGTGTCTGAATGACAGCACGCCAAATGAGAATGATGGCCAAGAGGAGCAGGAAGATGGCAACGGCGGCAGCAACAAGCACTTTGTTCTGCCAGTTGGACAGTCCGAAATACTCCTCCAGCTTGTTCTGAATGACAACGAGATTCTCGTTCTGCTCCATCAGTTCGTTGCTGGTGTCGGCAACGATATCGACATTCTGGGGTGTGACCATGATGCCGTGGAGGGCGTTCTCACGCTCATAAGGCTTGCCCGTAAGGATATCGAGTGCGAGGCGGATGATGCGCTCACCATGGGTGGGATAAACGTAGGTGCCGACCTGATGGCCCATCTGCACGTACTGAAGTCCTTCGTCGGGCATACCATCGACTCCAAGTATCTGTACGCGCCCTTCGAGTCCTGCCTCGACGACTGCGCGATAGACTCCCGTCGCCATGCCGTCGTTGTGGCAGAACACGATGTCGGGCACGGCATGAGCCTGTATCTTCTCCATCATGATGCGGTATGCCTCCTCGGAGGTCCAATCACCCTGCACGGAGACGTACTCGCACTCGTCGTGTCCCTGCATGGCCTGGGCAAAACCCTCATGACGCTCCTGCGCTGGGGTGGTGCTCATAGCTGCGGTGATCTCCATGATGACGGGTTTGCGACCGCTGACTTGCATGTCGTTCGCCAATTCGGTGGCATAGCGCCCCACGGTGAGTCCCGCCTCGACGTTGTTGCCACCGATAAAAGCCGTGTAGTCGTCAGTGGCAGCTTTGCGGTCGAAGAAGATGACGGGTATGCCCTTCTGCCGCACGCGCTGGATGGCCTCACCGAGAGGCACAGCCTCGTTGGGTGCCACGACAAGGAGGTCGATGCCTGCGTTGGCAAGACTGTCTATCTGTCGGATTTGGAGTTGTGTGTCGTCGTAGGAATAAGCAATGGACAGTTTCACATCGCACTCATAGAGGTGTTGCGATGCCAGCATCTCATGGTTTACCTTGTCGCGCCAGCGTCCTTCGGAACACTGCGAAACACCTATCTTATATGTCTTTGGGCTACTGGAACATGCCGTGAGAAGCAACATCAGCAGCAGGGTTTGTGTTAAAAACTTGAACATAGTGTATAGATTTTGGTGACAAAGGTAATAAAAACTATCTGAATTTGCATATCTTTGCAAACAAGTTTTTTTCGATTTCAATTATTGTATATGAGTAAAGTATTGTTAATCAATGGAAGTCCCCGAGAGAACGGTAACACGAAGGCGGCGCTGACGGAAGTGGCCAAGACGCTTGCCGAAGAGGGCATCGAGAGTGTGATGATCAACCTGGGTAAACAGCCCATGCAGGGTTGCATCGCCTGCAGCTATTGCGGACGAATCGGCAAATGCACGTTCAGCGACCGAGTGTATGACCAGATTCTCGACGAACTGCGGAACGGCATCGACGGCTTCGTGGTGGGCAGTCCCGTGTATTACGGAGGGCCTAACGGTTCGCTCTGCGCCCTCATGGACCGCGTATGCTATTCGCTCAACCGGTACATGCAGTTCAAGCCAGCGGCATCGGTGGTGGTGTGCCGTCGTGGTGGTGCATCGGCCGCCTTCGACCGCCTCAACAAGTATTTCACCATCCTGAACATGCCTGTCGTGTCGTCGCAGTACTGGAACATGGTATATGGACAGACACCTGGACAAGCACAACTGGACGAGGAGGGCATGCAAACCATGCGCACGCTCGGCAGAAACATGGCTTGGGTCATCAAACACCTGAACACGGATCAACACCCCGAATTGGAAACTCCGATTCGCACGAATTTCATAAGATAAACGGGGATTGAAAGAAACCACGAATTTCTCGAATTAAACGAAAATTATTGAACCACAGATTGAACGGATTAAACTGATATTTCCGTTATTTCTGCGATTTCTGCATGACATAAAAAAAACCTACCACTGATTTCTCAATCTTTGGTAGGTGATAACATCCACCTGCAAGGAGCAGATGAATAGTCCGATTCTTAACAAGTAAGTCAAATGTAAAAAAGGTTCTGCACTTCACAGTGATTTTATGAACCTTTAAAACATTAATTATAAAAACTAATCTAAGTAGTACCGAAAGCGGGACTCGAACCCGCACAGCCGTTATGGCCAAGGGATTTTAAGTCCCTCGTGTCTACCATTCCACCATTTCGGCAGCCATGTCTGAAAAACATTTGCAAATTTATAACTTGTCAGCGAGAAAACAAAATTATTCCCATAAAAAATGAAAAATTAATCATTTATACATCACTTACACCTTCCTCACTACGCTGGGATAGCGCAAGGTCTGATAGGTGCTGCGACTCAGCAGGAAGAGGGCGTAGGCGAGCCAAAGGGCGTGATTACCCCACATAGGATGGAAACAAAAATAGATGGGGAAATAGACACAGGTGGCGACGATGGCTGACTCGAGCATCTGCCGTGTAGAAGTGGTGCCGATGTAGATGCCATCCCAGAGGTATGCCAACATACCCGCTGCTGGCACTACCATGAGCCACGCCTGATAAGGACGCGAGGCAACGATGACGGAAGTCTGGTTGGTGAGCACCCCGAGCAGAGGTTCTGCAAACAAGCCATAGACAAGCGTGAAAAGCACAAGGATGAGTACGCCCCACAGCAGGAGCTGACGCACGGCACGAGAGAAGAGCGCAGGATGATGGGCACCCAAGTATTTGCCACAGAGGGCCTCACCTGCGTAGGCAAATCCATCCATGAAATAGGAGAACAGCAGGAGGAACTGCAAGAGCAGGGAATTGACCGCCAGCGTCATTTCGCCTTGCCACGAACCAGCAGAAGTGAAAAACAGATTGACCGACACCATGAAGAGCGTGCGGAAGAAGATGTGGGCATTTACCTTGAAGAACGGTCGCATCCATCCTTCGGCTCGGAGGGCAGCCTTCAGCCCACCCCATCGCTCTGCAAGCGTGAAGTGCTGCGGCATAGATTTGGCGGTGGATGGAACAGAGACGTAGAGTTTGCGGACTACTTTGCCATAATATTTGGTGCAAAGCAGAAGATTCACTAAGAAACCGCTCCATTGGGCAATGACGGTTCCCCATGCCACTCCTTCCACCTTCATGCCCAGAACGAATACCAACAGCAACGAAACAATGATATTCACCACATTCTGGGCAATGGCAACGAACATCGGTATGCGTGAATTCTGCATACCCACGTACCACCCCGACAGGCTGTAAAGACCGAGCACTGCGGGTGAGCCCCATATACATATATTATAATAGGTGGTGGCTAACGGACGGATATTCACATCGGGACGCATGAGCAGAAACGCTAATTCACGAATGGGATATTGAAAGACGATCAGCGCGAAGGCTATCACTGCACTGATGGACATACTTCGCACCAAGATGCGGGCATCCTCGGTCAGGTCCCTTCGTCCGAATGCTTGCGACGTGATGCCACTCGTACCCATGCGGAGGAAAGCAAACAGCCAATACATGAGATTGAATATCATGCTGCCGATGGCGATGGCACCGATGTAGGCAGGTGCACCCAAGTGTCCCACGATGCCTAAGTCAATCAATCCCAGCAACGGCACAGTGATGTTGCTCACAATGGCAGGTATTGCAATGCGAAGTATTCGACGATTCATTCCTTTCTACAATAGCTTTGTGCAAAGATACGAGTTTAAAAGTTAATAGTTAAAAGTTAAAAGTTAAAATTATAACGCTGAAATGATGGAAATCATGGTTTCTGCGTATATCTGCGATTTCAGCGTGAAATAAAATTCTTCATTCATCATTCTTTATTCTTAATTTTATTTTCGTACATTTGCGACGGAATCATCAACAACACAACTAATTATGAAAAGAATCCTATTCACACTGCTTGTTCTCTGCTCATTGGCAGCATCGAGTTGCACAGGTAAGAATGCCGACGGAGAAACCGAAGTGCTTCTGCAAACGACTGAAGGCGACATCCGCATCCGACTCTTCAACGACACGCCGCTGCATCGCGACAACTTCATCAAGAACGTGAAGGAAGGACTGTACGATGGTGTCACCTTCCACCGCATTATCCGTTCATTCATGATTCAGACGGGAGACCCCAACACTCGCCCTGGACACGAAGCGGAACTGGCTGTTGCCGAAGCCGACACCACTAAGACCTTGGGCGAGACAGTACCTGCCGAGTTCGTCTATCCCAAGTATTTCCACAAGCGCGGTATGGTGGCTGCTGCACGCGAAGGCGACGACATCAACCCTAAGAAAGCTTCCGATGCTCATCAGTTCTATATCGTGACGGGAAAATTCCAAAACGAAACGGCGATGGCAGAATACGAAACGGCTCGCAAACAGGCGCTCGTGGATGAACGCTACCATAAGAAAATGTTTGCACACAGCGAAGAACTGGAAACGATGCGTAAGGCCCGCAACCGCGATGGGGTGAGCGACTTGCTGGAGAAACTGCTCGATGAATCGAAGATGGAAGTGGATGAATTACCTGAAACTGAATACGTGTTCAATCAAGAACAGATACGTGCCTACCGCATGTATGGTGGTGCTCCGTGGCTCGATGGCAACTACACCGTGTTTGGCGAAGTGGTGGAAGGCATGAAGGTGGTACTGCAAATTGAAAAGGTGAAGACGGGTGCTGGCGACAAACCACTCCGCGACATCAGAATCATCAAAGCAAGTGTCGTGGAATAAACACCACGGATTTGCAATATTTTCAACCCATATTAAACAGATTATAAGGATTATTCCACGCAGAAAGCGGAAATACGCAGTAAAAAAATCATGATTAATTTGTGGAAATCCGTGTCGATTAATTTCCTTAATTTCTACGTTATCTGCGTGACAAAAAACAGAAGGCTGTAATCCGATTTGGGATTGCAGCCTTCTTTATGAGTGAGAGATTGTGTGTGATTACTTCACAAAAATCTTCAAGGACTTAGCAGAGCCGTCCTTGTAAGAAATCTTCTTGAGAACTACACCTGTTGCCTGAGCAGGAGAGAGCTTGCGACCAGCGATGTCGAAGTACTCGATACTTGCAGCGTTGTTGTCGTCCTCGGATGCGAACTGTGCAATACCTACGAGTGAAGTGACAAGGCACTTGTTAGCGTTTACGATTGCACCTGTCTCGGTGTCGATGAGGAGAGCAACAACATTGAGCTTGTTGATGTCCTGAACGAGGTTTTGGTTGCTTGTGCTCACAGCTTTTGCAAGGTTGAAGGTGTAAGTGTGAGTCTGAGGTGCTTCTGCAGGGATGGTCTCAGGGAGACTGCCTTCCATACCAAACATGTCTGGTGCCATGATAGCAACGTCGTTGAACTTAAGATCTTCAACAGGGCTACCAGCCTTTGTGAAGATGTCCATAGATGCAGGCCATCCTTCAGCACCTGCATATGCGTTCACCTGTGCCCAGTCGCTGGATGTGCCACTGAGTTCATCAGCTGTGAGAACGTATGTAACGAGGTACTTGTTGTTGCTCACATTGTAAGGGAACGCAACAGTAGAAGTAGCTGTCACTGCAGTCTTTTCAGTATTGTAAGTAGCGCTCACGTCGATGTTAGCAGGTGCAAATACTTCACACCGCTCCAGCCATACCTGGTCGATACCGAATTGGTAGTTGTAGTAGTCGAGGTCGCCTGCAAATGCATCGGTTTCGCGCACTCGGTCAATCCAAGCATCTGGGAATCCCTCTACGTTGGATGGGAAGTTTTCTGTGATTTCCATTGGGTCACCATTGTGATAGGAAATACCAATGAAGTCGTGTGGATAGAGGCGGTTCATTTCTTCGAGACCTACGAAGCCACGAGGGCAGTACTGGCACCAAGTACCTGTGTACTCTTCAAGCACGGCACGGTGAACAGGAAGGAAGCTGATTACTTCTATGCTGCCTGTGCTCACTGCATCTGCCTGTTCGTTTAGCTGTCCGTTCACCTTTGTTACCTTCACTGTGAGGTCGTAGTGTCCGATTTCAGGAAGAGCTTCGAGTTCTACCGACTGCACACCATTTCCACCAAGGTTGACGACATTGAATGTTGCACTGCCAGCTTCACCCTTCTGAATGAATACTTCGTTTTCCTGAGCAACAACTGCAGCATCGCCCAAGATGTTCTGACCTGCAAGCACTACCTTGATGGCAGAGTTGCCGCCATAGTTCTCAACATAGTTAATCCACTTGAGATAAGTGTCGGAAGAGTGGATATAGAGTCCGTCTTCGTCCTGAGCACCAGAAAGAGCCACAGGTGCAGCACCATAATCAGCGTCATTGTCGGTTACGGTGAATGAGTAACCTACATATACATCATCTTCGCCAATGAGATAAGGCTTGTCGAGAGTAACTACTACAAAGCCATCGTCGTTCACATTGCTAAGGTCAGCTTCCTTCGAAACGAGGTTAGGAACGTTCTTTCCGTTTTCGTCGATGCGAAGTTCGGTTGTGAGCCATGCAGAAACATTAGCAACAACTTCAGGGTCGATGATTGGGAGCTGGATAGCAGAAATGTATGAACCTACGAAATCGTCATCGAGCTTGATAGCCACGTCGTAGGTTTCTTTCTTACCCGAACCAGCTACGTTGACGTTATCGTCTGTGAGGTAAGAGAATACGATGCTCTTGTCGGAATCCTGTACCTGTGCCTCGTTGAATGTAGCAGTCTTTGGTTCTGCTGCCTGGTTGTCAGAGTCGTCGGTAACTGTGAAGTAAGTGATTTCGGAACGACGCTCTTCACCACCACCACGGTAGATGGTCTGAACACCAATCTTCTCGAAGCCAGTGACATAGTAGTAGAAGTAAATGCCTCCACCACCAAGAACATACACATCCCAATCGTCAGTATAGTCGAGTGGCCACTCGTTCATCACCTCTTCCTGCTGAGCGGTATAGACATCGTTGGTCGTTTCGATGAGACGTGGCTGACCATTGACTACCACATAGAGCTGGTAGGAAACCTTAGAAGGGTCGATGAAGTTGCCCTCTGTATCGAATGTTTGAATCTGGAAGTCAACGTATCCGTATCCGTATGTATCATTGAATGGATCTACCTTGTTGATGATTGGAGCTGCTGGAGTAGCTGCCACCTCTTTGTAAGGAGCGAGCTTTGCGCTGTTGAAGTCAGCAACAGTATTAACAACTGTCTTGCCACCATTCACGAGGAACGCGCCGTCAGCCTTGTAAACATCGCCATCAGCATTGAATGTGATGTTCTTGCCATTGAGGGTATATTCTGTATAGTATTCCTCATAATAGTCATCGTATGCTTGAACAGAGTCAGCGCCAACTAAATAGAGATAGTTTGAAGCAGTTGCTCCCATGAACTGAGCATTAGGGAAGACGTATTTGCCTTCTGAAACAGTACCCTTGATCCATCCATCAGGAAGGTCGGAACAGATGCCCTTCACATAAACGTCGTTGCCAGACACTCCGAGGTCCACGATGCCACCTACATTTGCTCCGTTGCCATCATAGCGACTGAGCGAATACTTCTCAGTAGCGAGGTCGGCAGGAACAGTGACAGGCTTGTCGGTGAATGGAGTGAGCTGAATGTTCCAGTCAGCATAACCTGTCCATTCAGAACCTTCAGCGAATGCCAAACCAAGGATGGTGCTACCGCTTACGAAGTCAGCATCTTTGGTAGTCATGCTTCCTCTGAAATAAGAGTACTGGAGGGATGTTTTAGAACTCGACTTCACGAACCACTGTGAGTCGCCATCATACTCGAAGAGGTCAACCACGAGTTCTTCACCATTAGAGTAACCCACTGTCTGAGGGAAATCGAATGTTACTGAAGAACCCGAGATGGTACCCTTAATCCAAGTGTCGGTAGCATACTGCGAAATAGGGTTCTTGAAGTAGATTTCGTCACCATTGATAACCACTTCTGCTACACCGTCAGTTACTTCGGCTTGGAACACATAGTAAAAGTAAAGGTAATAAGCCGAAGCGCTACGATACAAGTACATGTGTGTTCCTTCAGGCTGAGTAGCGACAATCTGAGCTGGAGCCTTGCGAGCAGCCTGTGCCTTGCGAGCAGGATTGAGCGGAAGGAGCGTGTTCTGACGAGCATCTGCCTTCTTACCCTGAAATGCTTTCTGCTGGGTGAGTACACGATGGTTCGTGCCGTTCACCATGCGAGCAGGCTGTTCAATCACAAATTTCTGCTGAAGTTGAGTTGGGAGATCCAGCTTGATTTCCGACTTAGGCTGAACCTGCGGCTTCACTTCAAGACGTTGTGCAAATGTAGCTGTTGCCAAAGAAACAGCTACCACAAAGAGTGAAAATTTCTTCATAAACATTAATAATATTTGATTAATAAATAAGGTATCACTTCTACAGGAAATGCAAGATACACACTCTCTCAGAATGGAACATCATGGAAAAGCGCTGCAAAGTTATGGCTTTTCTGCGGATGCTTCCAAAGCAGAGAACACGTTTTGGAATACGATTCTGACTTAGAGTTGCTTTTTAGAATAGTTGTTTTGTCTGTTTCTCGCTTCCGTCGGCATATTTCGTCTTGACCACATACACTCCGTTCTTAGGCGAGGCAATGCGTCGTCCGTCGAGTGTGTAGTACTGAATGCTGGAAACGCTCTTGTCGGTAGCCACGCCCGAAATGCTGGCTGGGTCGTAAGCAAAATTGAGTTGGAGCGAAGGACCGTCGCCTTTCTTCACCCATGCCTTCGTGATGGCATTCTGCTTGTAAGTCACTATCTTCATGCTCACGTTGCATGAGCCCACAGCCGTTGGGAACCATTCAGTCTGCATGTCGCGCAGAGCACCTGCTGCAAGATCGCCCTGTTCAGTAGCGTAGGTACCGATGCGATTCTGCACCACACAATTCTGAGGGAAACAAATCTGGAAGGTGCCCGACGACATACTGCTGATGGTGTAGTCAGCCGTGATGTGTACGGATTTGTCAGTAGTGTTCTTCACGAAAAGTCCTGAAGGCATTTGTACGTTTCCGAAAAAGTCTTCCTCAAATTGGGTGAGGGTAAGCGTCGTGCCATCAGCGATGATATTGCCATCCTTATCGCAGAACTGAACGGATGTGTCGGTTGCCTGTGCAGCTGCTGTGAGCGCAAAGAGCAATGAAAGTGTAAGGGTAAAGAGTTTCTTCATATGCGAAGTATTTTTATTGTTTGATGAATATTTTTTCAATTTATCACTTTTCATTTTTCACTTTTCACTTTTAATCAACCTCTTGTCGAACCACCTGAACGACGCCCTTCTCATTGTAAACGAATGCCACGATGGAGAGGTGATTCAGCACCCACTTGTCGTCGTATGCCACATGGAAATCGCGAGAGAATTCTGCGTTGGTATCCACCTGCACGTCGTCGCCATAAGGGTCCTGCGTAACAGAGCTGCGGAACACATGGTTGTGCATATAAGCCATGTTGCCACTACCATCGGGCATAAGCTGGATGGACGAGATGCTGTCTTCCACCACCCACACTTGCAACTTGCCCTTAACGGGTTCGCTGGTTCCTGCTTTCACCTTAAAAGATATGTCGCTCCCTGTTGCCACATTTCCCATGTCGATACTTATCGCGAGAGGAGTTGTTTGCTTAATCAGGGTGTTCACAAACGAAGCATACTGCTTGGTGTCATACACAGGACCGCTGCTGCGGTTGATGATAACGCCTGGCTGTGCCTCGATGCCCCAATGGGCGTAGTATTCATCGCCGAGGTCGGTAGCCAGTGCCTGGTAGTTGGGATTCGGCATCGACTTCACACCGAACGGACCACTATGGATGCCCACAGCAATGATGGCATCTTCTCCGTATGTCTCCTTCAAGCGCTCTATCTCATCGGTGGCATCAGGACAGTTCACACAACGCTGCCCCGTAAAGTCCTCAATGAGAATGCTGCGTGACACCTCGGATGGTGCCACATACACAAGGCGGTCTTTCTCATCCACACTGTCGCATGCAGCCAAAAGGAAGAAGGACAGCAGCAAAACGATGAGTCCACCCCCTACTCTATCCTTGAGGGAAACTGCGGCGCTTCCACCTTGCTGATGATTTGTATTTTTATGTTTCATCTTTTTCTTTTTAAAACACAACTCTAAAAATTGTAGTTGTAAGATACGGTAACACCCTTGCTGGCTGGCACATAGCGGCACACACCTCCCGAACAGTTGTAGCCCGCACGGGTGCGTCCATATCCAGCCTGGATGCGATGCGACTTGTAGTTGAATGTCACGCTTCCCTGATAATAGTGGATGTCGGTTTCGCCACAGTTCCAAGTGTCGCTCAGGGTAAACATCCAGTGTGGAAGCATCGACAGTTCGAGCAGACCAAACGCCCAGTCGCCTTCGTCCTGTCCTGTGGTGAGGTACTGCAACTCGCCACGGAGCGTGAACTTGCTGTTGAAGCGGTACTTGCCTTCTGCCACGAAGATGTTGGAATAAATCATTCCACCCTCGCCTTCCACAGCAGTCTTGTTGTACTGCTGATTCATATACATCAGGTTGAGCTTGAAATCCTTCGTCAGCTTCTTGTCAATCTGCACGTTGATGTCCTGATAATAAGTATCGTCGCCCCATGCCCAGAAAGGAGAACTATAGCCGTCGCTACCCGTATAGCTCATGCGAACACCATCAGGGTAATCGACACGAATCACCTTCATGTTCTTTTCCAGACTGTGCACATGCGAGAAGTTCAGCTTCACGGTCGTACCATAGCGACCGCCCAAGGCCGTCTTGCGCTTGAAGGTATAGGCCAACTCTGCCTGGTACGCCCATTCGCCCATCGGTCGTGTAGCATAAGGATAAAGGGCAGCCAGCGTGTAAGTGTGCTCCATGGTGAAAGCGGGCAGGTGGTTGATGAACGACGAGGTGCCATTCATCGTGCGCTCACTGCGGAACGACATGTTGTCACTGCGCTTTGCCTGCAACAACAGACTGAAACCAGGCTTCGAGTAGGAGCCCGACAGCATAGCCACATATCCTCTTCCGTAGATGTATTCGTTATCAAACGACGGGTCCTGTGTCTTCTGGGCATATTCAGCCAAGAGATTCACATTGCCCTTCTGATAACGGGCACGCACATCGAAGGCATTCACATTCTCAGGGAATTTTAGCTTATAGGTAGGCGTCACCATCACATCGTCATCGTTCTTCTCATGCTTGTTCACATACGAAGCACCGAGCGTGATGAAGGTTCCGCTTTCAGCCAACGACTTCGACCACTGGTCAAGACTCAGTTCCAAGTCGGCACCACTCACCAATGCATCGTTGTGGTGCCAGTAGCGGCGCTGCTTGCCCGAGAGGGCTTTCAGTTGCACACCCTTCACGGGGCGCACCACCAGTCGACCGCCTCGCAGCGAGTTGTCGATACCGAGACTGCGCTCCTCGTAGGTGCGAAGGATGAAACCAGAGCCGAACTGCTCGTAATAGTCACCGAGCGTGAGTTCTGCCCACTTGTATTTTCCCTTCACATAAAAATAGGGAACACCCCAGCCCTTGAGGTCCTTCTCAAAGCCAGGCAGCGGATGCTCCAGGAACTCGAAACGAGCACCTGCATCCACGTATTCACTCTGAGCATTCACCAACGCGTATGTGTTCGTCAATGCCCATTCGTCATATTTCTCCGCACCGATGTCCTTGTCCTCCTGCGGAATGAGGATGTCGCTCTGGATGCTTCCGCTCACATGGATGGGATAACCGCCACTTTTCTCTGAATTAGCAACAGATACAGCGTCATCACCACCCGTCTGTGCAACCGCAACGCTTGCTATTAACAACGATGCAGAAACCAATAAAAATCGTCTATTTTTCACTTTTCACTCTTCAAAGCACTTCGTGCTGGTTTAAAGTTTGGCTACGCCGAGCTAAAGGTTCATTCTACTCCCCTCGCCCTTTGGAGAGGGGTTGGGGGTGAGGCCTTTAATTTTTCACAAGCTCCCTGACTTTCTCAATCAGTTCCTGCTCTGCTCCATCAGTATAACCGTTGTGCTTATTGCAGAATTCGCTGTTTGGGTCGAGCAGCACGTCGTAAGGCCACCCCCTCGAATCTACCAGAGGCTTCACCTTGTTGATGTTCTGAGCCTGGTCGATGGACACGGCAATGAGGCGCACACCCGTCTCGTCCACCCAGTCCTCGTACTCGTCCTTGATGGCATCCAATTCACGATTGCATGGCTTACACCAAGTGGCAAAGAAGTCGATGATGATAGGCTTACCATTATTCGAGAGCGTGTCGGTCTTCACTTCCTTTCCGTCCATGCTACGAAGCACCACCGAAGGAAGCTGTGCATAACTTGTTTGTACTGAAAGAGCAAACAGAATCAATAAAGACTTGATAAAAAGGGTAAAATTGTTCATCTAATAATAAAAATAAGTTTTACCAATAAAATTAAGGAAAAGGCATCATGAAAGTTTGTAAAACTTGATAGTTCGATTGCTTACAGAATTAGTAGTTTCACTCTGTCTTGACCAGCGTTCTTATAAATCGTTGCAAAATTAGTAAAAAAACTTCAAAACAACAATTACCAGTGCATAAAAAGCGAATAATGACAACTTTTTAACTTTATTCATTGAATATGAGACAGTAAAACTTCGATAAAGACTTAGAATGTATCGACGCTTTCCATTGAATAAACTGAAATAATTATTTGATTCTACTAAATCGCCGAGCCCTCAACGTTTTTCTGTCGAACCTTCGCCATCGCAACGCCGAAGGCTCGCCAAGTCGATGACGAACCTTCGGCAACTAGTTGAATCCCCAAAAACGGTTCAGTAAATCCACACATGCACTGCACTTTTTGGGGCTTTAGCATTGGTTTTGTCCGTCATCAGAATGGCATCCCTCCCCCTTGGGGGAGTTGGAGAGGGCTGCTGCTAATGTCAATGTTCCTTTGTCCCTTTGTCCTCATTTAACAAAAAGAGCTTCCACCGACCAAAACGGGGAAGCTCCTTATAATTTGATTTGCTTGAAATGGAAGCTACAACATCTTGAATGCCATCTTGATGACACGCTCCACACTGGCGTTGGGGTCGTCCTTGAGGATGGCACGTACGACCTTGGCGACAGGTGCAGGAGGATAGCCCAATGCCTTGAGTGCCTCGCAAGCATCCTTGAACACTTCCTGATTGATGCCAGCCGCATTGTCTTTCTCCTTGTCCTCTCCGAAGAGTGTTGGCGCAATGCCCAACTGCGATACCTTGTCGTGGAGCTCAACAATGATACGCTGTGCGGTCTTGCTGCCCAGTCCTTTCACGGTCTTGAGCATCTTGTCGTTGCCCGTCATGATGATGTCGCAAAGTTCAGCAGGAGTGAACGCCGACAACATAGTGCGAGCGGTGTTGCCACCAATGCCACTCACAGAAATGAGCTGGACGAAAAGTGCACGTTCGTCTTTCGTAGCGAATCCGAACAACGTCCATGCATCCTCGCGAATGGATTCATAGACAAACAGTTTTGCCTCGCTCTTGCCCTGCAAGGCGGTATAGGTGTTGACGGAGATATTGACCAAATAACCCACTCCACCGCAATCAATCGTTGCAGTGGCAGGTGTGAGTTCTGCGACAGGTCCTTTAACGTAATCGAGCATGATATTTAAGTGAAAAGTGAAAAGTGAGAAGTGAAGAGTGAAAAGTGAAAAGTTGAGAGTGAAAAGTTGAGAGTGGAACGTGAAGCGTGAAGCGATGCCATCCGGAAGGCATTTTTCACTTTTCACTCTTCACTTTTCTCTCTACTGTCTCTTCATGTGAAGTTGGTCGGAAGTGAAGCCAACGACAGCGAGGCGGTGAGTGACGAAAATGATGGTCGTATCCTTGAAGTGTGCCTTGATATTCTCAAGCAGACTGTGTTCGGTCTCGATGTCGAGGGCGGAAGTGGCCTCGTCGAGCAGGAGTACCTTACAAGGACGGAGGATGGCACGGGCAATGGTGATGCGCTGTGCCTGACCTTCGGAAAGACCGCCACCACCCTCTCCACACTTCGTGTCGATGCCTTCAGGCAGTTCGAGTACGAAGTCGGCCTTGGCAATGCGGAGCGCCTCATGCATCTGCGCAATAGTAGCATCAGGATTGCCAAAGAGTAGGTTTTCGCGGATGGTTCCACTGAAAAGCGTGTTTCCCTGAGGGACGTAGGAGAAGTTGCAACGGGTGCCAGTGCCTACCACCAGTTCACGCTGGTCGTTGTAAAGTACGGCACGACCTTTATTGGTGTCCATCAGTGCCAGCATCAAGCGGATGAGGGTGGTTTTGCCTGCACCTGTCTCACCGAGGATGGCAGTGAATGAACCTGGCTTGAAGTCGTAGCTGAAGTCGTCGAGCACCTTGCGTCCCTCCGCTGTGTATTGGTAATCGACATGCTCGAAGCGCACGCCCACCTTGCCATCCAACTTCGTGTTTGGCTCCTGTTCTTCTAACGGCAGTTCCTCGAGTTCCATCAGACGCTCGGAAGAAGTGAGGCTATTGACGAACACGGGCAGCATGTGGGCAATGTCGAGAAGTGGTCGCTGGATGCGGTTGATGAGCTGGGTGTAGGCCATGAGCACACCAATGGTGATGATGCCTGCATGTACCTGATAGAGTCCCCAAGCCAAGCCCACGAGGAAAGTACCCGAGAAACCCAAGTTGATGATGACCTTAGTGTAAATGGAGAACTTGGCTCTGGCCTTGATTTGCCAGTGAAGCAAAGCCTGTCGGCGCTCCAAGCGACTGACCATCAATCCGCCACGTTCCAGCACCTTCACCACCATCTTGTGTTGCACCGACTCCTGAATGATAGCTTGCAAGGCGGAATTGCTGTCCTTGATTTTGCGGACGATGCGACGCATCTTGCGGAAGTAGAAACGACTCAGCAACACGAAGAACGGTGAGGCGATAATGAGCACCAATGCCATGGTGGAATCGAGTGTGTAGAGATAGAGGAAGGAGAAGATGAACTGCGCGATGACGGACACCAGCGACGGCAACACTTCGGTGAGCAGACTGATGATGTCGCTCACGTCGCCAAAGAGACGGTTGAGGATGTCACCGCTATGGTATTTCTCAATACCATTCCAATGGCCATTGAGCAGGCGTGAGAAGAACATGCGCTGCATCTTGTTCTGCGACCGCACGCTCAGGACGGCTCGAAGCCATGTGGTGAGCACACTCAGGGCAATCTCGACCACGAAAATCGTTCCGAAGATGGCAATCATCATCCACAGGTTGCCTTCGCGCTCATGGGTGGCGATGTCGGTGACTTGTCGAAGGATTTCGACATAGTACAGTCCGATGAACACCTGGATGAGTCCTACCACGACGTTCACAATCATCTGAGTGCGACAGCCCTTGTGGTGCTTCCACAACCAATTGGCAATCTGCTTGAAAGTATATTTGGTCTTATTGAGTTTCAAAAGAATTAAAAATTGAAAATAATAAAAACGGTGAGGAAAACGGTGAAGGTATTTAGATGCGGCTGTCGGTTCCCCACATCATCTTGCGACGAAGGGTGGAGAAATAGCTCTGTCCGCACTTGGTCACCACCTTCACCACGTAAGGAGCCTTGCGAATGCGAAGATGGATATTGTCGTGATAGCTCTGGCTACGTCCATCAAGCGAAACGAGGAAACTGCGGCTGCGGCTCTCGATGCGGAGTTCAACTTCGGAATCGTCGCAGAGTACGATAGGACGCATGTTGAGCGAGTGAGGAGCCACAGGTGTGAGCGTCATCGTCTGACTCTGAGGTACGACAATAGGACCACCCACACTGAGGGAGTAAGCCGTGGAACCCGTAGGGGTGCCAACAATCAATCCGTCGGCCTGATAGGTGGTGAGATATTCGTTATTGATATTCGTGTGAATGGTAATCATGGAGGAAATGTCGTGCTTCAAGATGGCTATTTCGTTGAGGGCAAAGGGATAGCCGAGCAGTTCTGTGTCATCACAGAGCAACTGCAGCACCGAATGGGCATCCACATCGAAATGGCCTTCGTAGATGTCGGCAATGGCTGTTTCCATCTGCTCGGGCGAGAAAGATGCTAGGAAACCTAAGCGACCTGTGTTGATACCGATGATGGGAATCTGCTTGTCGCCCACACGACTTGCCACATCCAGAAAGGTACCATCACCACCCATGCAGACCACAAAGTCGGCCTCAAAGGCATCGTCCTTGATGACCTGGCAAGGGGGAACCTGGATTTGCAATCCCGTGCTTAAGAAATCAAGAAAGCGCTCGGAAATGAGGATGTCGGCCTCTCGCTGAACAAGAATGGCCAATAGTTTCTGAACAGCAGCCGACTTCCGCTCCTGATAAATATTCCCAAAAAGTGCAAACTTTAACTTCTTCTGTGACATAATAGGCAGCTTAATGTTATTTTTCCTCAAAATATTCGCATAAGTGCCGCTAAATAGCATTTTTTTTGCTACTTTTGCAGCAGTTATTGCAAACTGAAGTGCAAAGGTATGAATTTTTTTCCGTATGCACCTATTGGAACGGTGCAAAAATGATGACAACGGAAAAACGAAAGAAGCAAATGGAAACGAAAACCTATTGAAAAAATAAAACGTAAAATGACAAAACTCAGTGTTAACATCAACAAAATTGCCACAATTCGCAATGCTCGCGGAGGCAACAATCCGAATGTGATTCAGGTGGCACTCGACTGCGAAAGCTTCGGAGCCGACGGCATTACCGTGCACCCTCGTCCTGATGAGAGACACATTCGCTACAAAGACGTCATTGACCTAAAACCTGTCCTGAAAACCGAATTCAACATCGAAGGCTATCCTCAGAAATCATTTATCGACCTCGTGAAAAGCGTTCGACCTACACAAGTGACACTGGTACCTGACGCACCCGATCAAATTACTTCGAACTCGGGTTGGAATACGAAAGAGCATTTTGACTTCCTCACCGACATTGTGGCTGAATTCAAGGAAGTGGGCATTCGCACAAGCATCTTCGTGGATCCTGACACCACAATGGTGGAATATGCCGCAAAAATCGGTGCCGACCGTGTAGAACTCTACACCGAGCCATACGCTTCCCATTACGAGAACTCGCCAGCAAAAGCCATTGCTCCGTTCGTTGAAGCAGCGAAAGTGGCACGCCACTGCGGACTCGGACTCAATGCAGGACACGACCTCAGTCTGGTGAATCTGGCCTACATGAAGAGGCAGATTCCATGGCTCGACGAAGTAAGCATCGGTCATGCACTCATCTGCGACGCACTCTATCTCGGTTTGAAAACCACCATCGAGAAATATCAAGAGTGCCTGAAATAACAAGGATACTGTATCTAACATTAACTCCAAGAAAGAAAAGAAATGAACGAATTGAGTATTTTGGAACTTTGCAAGCAAGGCGGTTGGATCATGATTGTCCTTGCCATCCTTTCCATCATCGCCATCTACATCTTTGTGGAGCGATTCATTGCCATTCGTGCGGCAGAAAAAGACGATCCGCTCTTCATGGACCGCATCCGCGACTATCTGAAAGGCGGCGATGTGAAGTCGGCCATCAACTTCTGCCGTGTGACCAACACTCCTGGCGCTCGCATCGTGGAGCGTGGCATCAGCCGCATCAACCAACCTGCTCCTGAAATCCAGACCGCCATTGAGAACACAGGCAACCTCGAAGTGGCTGCACTCGAAAAGCGCATCCACATCCTGGCAACTATCGCTGGCGGTGCACCTATGATTGGTTTCTTAGGCACGGTCATCGGTATGGTTCAGGCTTTCTGGCAAATGTCCAACGCTGGTGGCAACCTCGACATCTCCATGCTGTCGGGAGGCATCTATCAAGCAATGATTACTACGGTGGGTGGCCTCATCGTCGGCATCGTTGCACTCTTTGCCCACAACTATCTCGTGGCTAAAATCGATGGTGTTGTCAACGAGCTCGAACGCAAGTCGTTGGCTTTCATGGACATTATGAATGAGGAATAGCGTATGGCCCTTCATCGCAGAACAAAAGTAACGCCCACGTTCAACATGTCGTCCATGACCGACATCATCTTCCTCCTGCTCATCTTCTTCATGATTACGAGCACACTCGTTTCGCCTAATGCCATCAAGGTGAACTTGCCTCAGAGCAAGAAGCAAACCACCACACAGGCAGCGGCTCGTGTGATTCTCAGCGTGAACGACAGTAGTCAGGTGGAGATTTATGCGGCACCCGATGGTGGCGAGGAAATCCGTGTCGATTCCATTCAGGAACTGCCAATGATTTTTGCTCAAGCCAAAGGCGATTCCATCGACGCTGACTCCACTGCTGAATTCTACGTGTCGCTCTATGCCGACGAGATGGTGCCTTACAAGAACGTGGTGGAGATTCTCAACGTGGCGAACGAAAATCATTTCAAGATGATTCTCGCCACTCGTCCACCTGAAAAATAACTATCATCCTCCCATCTATGGAAGAAGAAAACACTCCAAAGAAACGAAAAGCATTGGCTGCAGGCATCAGTCTGGTGGTTCATGCACTGCTTCTGCTGCTCCTTGCCTTCATCACGCTGAAAGCCAGTAAGCGCGATGAATATCGTGAGGACGGCATTCCTGTGCTCTTGGGCGAGCTGCCCAATGCTTCAGGAATGAACATAGGCGGACTTCCTTCTTCTGACCAATCGGAAACCCAAGAGGCTACGAACACCAACGATAATGCTTCGGAAGCAACTGCTTCGGAGGCAACTGCCGAGGAAGTCCCTACTCCAGCCCCTGTTCCACGCAAAAGCACCTCTACAACTGAGCCAAAGACTTCTCCAAAACCTACTGAGAAGCCACTCATAACGCAGGAGAACGAAAAATCCATAGCTGCCGAGAAGGCAAAGGCTGAAGCCAAGAAAGCCAAGGAAAAGGAAGAGGCTCTGGCACGAGAAAAAGCCAAGGAAGCAGCCAAGGCACAGGCTGAAGCCGAAGCTAAGCGGAAAGCAGAAGCGGAAGCCCTCCGCAAGGCCGAAGAAGCCAAGCGAAAGGCTGCTGAAGAAGCAAAGCGCAAGGCAGAAGAAGAGGCAAAAGCCAAGAAGGCAGCCGAAGAAAAGGCACGTGCCGATGCAGCCAAGGCAGCAGCCTCCAGCAGAATGTCGGGTGCATTTGGCAACAACGGCAATGCAGGAAGCAGTGGAAACACCAGTGGAACGGGTAGTCAAGGTTCTCGCACAGGCAATTCTAATGTAGGTGGTACAACGGGAACGGGTGGCACAGGTACTGCAAGTTCTTCCGCCGTAGTCGGTAATAGAACCGTGAGATATCTAGCGAAACCATCCTATTCCGACCAAACAAGTGAAGGAACTGTAGTTGTGAGCATCACCGTTGATTCCAGCGGAAAGGTTATCAGAGCAAATATCAAGAGTGCTACAACCACTTCTACTGCGCTCCGCAATTCTGCCCTTGATGCAGCACGCAAATCCACCTTCTCTGCGGGTAGCAACAATGCCGAATCGGGCACTATCACTTACATTTTCAAGCAACGATAACTTCTTGTCCTCACGACAGAAGTCCAAATATATGGCGCGTACATCGCGCCGTTCTTTTTTAATTTAATCACTTAACCCCCATACTCATAATTCTATGGAAAAGATATATGTATTCTTTGCCCCAGGCTTCGAGGACATCGAAGCACTTAGTATCATCGACGTATGCCGTCGTGCAAATCTTCCAGTTGTCACTGTTTCCACCACAGGCGAACAGAGTGTAGTCAGTGCTCACAATGTTCCTATCGTCACCGATGCCCTCTTTGAGGAACTTGACTATAGCGATGCAGCACTTATCTTCCTTCCTGGTGGCATGCCTGGAGCCACCAATCTTTACGCACACAAAGGTCTGCGCGAAGTGATTCTTGCACAATACGAAGCAGGTAAACCACTCGGTGCCATCTGTGCAGCTCCACTCGTTTACGGACGCATGGGTCTGCTGAAAGGCAGAAAGACCACTTGCTATCCTGGCTTCGAAGGCGAACTTCAAGGTGCGATCCCTACAGGTGAACTCATCGTTTGCGACGACCAGTTCTTCCTTGGCAAAGGTCCTGGTGCTGCGCTTCGTCTCGGCTATGCCATCGTAGAGCATTTCTGTGGCAAGGAAAAAGCAAATGAAATTTGTGCCGGCATGCTCTATCCTGATGCCATCAAAGCTGGTCTTGCATGAATGCCATCATCATCGTAGCCGGTGGAAAGGGATTGCGCATGGGAGGCGACATCCCCAAGCAATTCCTCCCCATTCATGGCAAACCTATCCTGATGCACACCATCGAGCGCTTTCTTGAGTTCGACCCCTCCATGCAAATCGTGCTCGTGCTGCCCAAAGACCAACAGGACTACTGGGCTGAACTCTGCAAGCAATATGCCTTTGCTCCCGTCCTCACCATAGCCGATGGTGGTTCCGCTCGTTTCCATTCAGTGAAGAACGGACTTGCCAAAGTTCATGCCGACGTGGAATTAGTGGGAGTGCACGATGGCGTTCGTCCTTTCGTCTCTGTCGAAGTCATTCAGCGTTGCTACGACGAGGCACACCGTTCGGGTGCCGCCATACCCGTGATAGATGTGTTTGAAACCATCCGTCACCTCACTCCTACAGGTAGCGAGACGGTTCCTCGCAGCGAATACAAGTTGGTACAGACTCCCCAAGTGTTCCAAGCATCTTTACTGCGTCAGGCATACGAACAAGAATTCACAGAGTTCTTCACCGACGATGCTTCCGTCGTTGAAGCCCTCGGACATCAGGTCGCGTTGGTACCAGGTAATCGAGAGAACATCAAGATTACCACTCCTGCCGACCTTAAGTAACTATTAAAAAATAACTTGACACATTTTGAGGTGTCCATGTTAGTTGTATCGTCTTCATCTTTTGGGCTGTTTTCGCCCGTTTCCTCAGTCATGATGCCCGCATCACTCCCTCAAAAACGAGCAAAAACATCTCCAAAATATGAATAAACTGTACCAACTTATTTTTTAATCATTACTAAATAAGATTATTTCCCTTCATCCTCACTTCATACTCGCGTTTTCTCATGAAACTACCCTGCAAAGAAAAAGTATATGAAGTAATTTTCGGCTTTGAAACCAGAGCTGGAAAACTCTACGATGTGTTCCTGCTGGCCATCATCATGTTCAGCATCCTGATTGCACAGGTGGAATCGCTCCCGAGAATCTCACCAACAGCCAAGAGCATTCTCACCGTCATTGAATACATCCTCACGTTTATCTTCACGGTGGAGTACATTGTTCGCATTTGGTGCTCTCCACGTAAGCAAAGCTACATCTTCAGTTTCTTCGGCATCGTGGATTTCCTCGCCACCATTCCGCTCTACATCATTTGGTTTTTCCCTGGAGCACGCTACATCAGCCAGCTCCGTGCCTTGCGCCTCCTCCGTGTATTCCGCATTTTCAAGCTTTTCCAATTCATCAACGAAGGCTATCTCCTGCTCGTTTCCATCAAGAAAAGCTTCAACCGCATCCTTGTGTTTTTCCTCTTCATCGTCGTGCTCGTGAGTTGCCTCGGCACACTCATGTTCATGGTGGAAGGACGACTCCCCGGCTCTCAATTCACCGACCTCACCACCAGCATCTATTGGGCCATCGTCACACTTACCACAGTGGGCTACGGCGATGTCACGCCTGTCACGCTTTTCGGTAAAATCCTTTCGTCCATCATCATGCTCCTTGGTTACACCATCATCGCCATCCCAACAGGCATCGTGGCAGCCACAGTCATCGACGAAACGCAAGAGCCCGTGAGGAACGGACGTTGTCCTCGCTGTGGCAAGAAGGTAAACGAGAAGCGCGACACCTATTGCTGGCACTGCGGAGAAAAACTATAAACAGTTCCTAAAAATTCTGTTTTTAGGACATACCGTTAGATACCCATCCAACAAAAAGGGCCCCAAGCAAAACTTGGTAACCATCCCACATTTGACGCATTTTGAGACCGCGAATATCTTCGTATCTTTGCAGTCTCAAAACTTTATGTCATGTTCAGTCTTAACGAAAGCAACAATTACCAAGTCTACAGTATGGGCGTAGATATGCGCAAGGGAGTTGAGTCCCTGTGCTGCATCGTCCGCAGTCAGTCATTATCTCCTGCCGATGGCAGAGTGTATGTGTTCATGAACCGTACCCGCTGCCGCATGAAGCTCCTCCACTGGGAGCGGGGCGGGTATGTCATCTATTATAAAAGGATGGAGCAGGGGCGTCTGAGCCGCAAGATGTTCCTTGAAGAAGAAAAGGCCGGTTTCCATCCGATGAGATGGGACGAATTGGTCCTTCACATGGAGGGTGTATACCCTTCTGCATCCAGAAGAAAACGTTATAATCTTCAATGATTGTATTATAACATTTATTAACTCATCAGCCCTTGCAAAAGTCGCAAAAAAGCTGTTTCTTTGCACAAGAAAATCAATAACAAGAAACTATGACAAAGGCACAGTACACTCAGCAACTCATGCAGAAAGAGAGTGGCATCCAAGGTAAGGATGTCCCTCAGATGGATTGCGCCGGAGTCATTGACAATCTGTGTGAAGTCATTGCCGACCAGAAGACTTTGATAGCAGCCAAGGATGATGCCATAGCCAAGCTCAATCAGGAACTGATGTGGTATAAGCGCAAGATGTTCGGTCGCAGCAGTGAGAAACTTCACCAGGATGACCCGAATCAGCTCCTTATTGAATTTGAAGGAGAGAAACTGATGCCTTTGACGGACAGCCAACTGGAAGAAGAAGCCCAAAGAGTGGAAGAAACCAAGGCAGAAGTCCATAAGGAAGCCGAAAGCCGCCGGACACAGAAGAAGGCCGCACTGTCGCGTAAGGGACAGACCTATCACATCGGGCCTGAAGTGCCAAGGCAGACCCCGGTAGATTTTTATCCCGAAGGCTATGATGCAGAGAAGATGGTCATTATCGGCTGGAATCAGCATGAGTATCTGGAGATTGAAGGGCCGAAGGTCTCTGTCCGAGTGGAGCGTGAGGCCATCTGCAAGCTGAAGACCGCCAAGCCCACAGACATTAAGACAGAAATCTTCGAGGCCAAGGGCTCGCAGAATTGTCTGCCAGGATGCATTGCGGGTAACAAGACGATGGCGACCATCATTGTCGACAAATACTGTCACCATCTGCCCGAATATCGTCAGGCAAAGCGCCTCAAGGACATGGGAGTGATACTCTCTACGACAAGCATCAACCGCTGGCAGCATGACCTGGCGGACAATCTCTACCCCTTATACACGCAACAGGTCGAAGTGGTGTTTTCCTCCAAATACCTGCACTTAGACGAGAGTACCATCCCTATAAACGACCAGAAGGGCAAGACCAGGAAGGGATATATCTGGGATGCGGCGGACGGCATGGGAGAGTCTGGACTTGCATTCTTTTACGAAAAAGGCTCCCGTGGAGGAAAAGTCCTCCAACCCAAGCTGCTCCACAGGAAGACAGCCATACAATCAGATGGATACGCAGTATATGAAAACATCGAGAAGTCACAGCTGGAAGGCATCGTGACACTGTACTGCATGGCCCATGCCCGACGCAAGTTTGAGCAGATCAAGGATACCTCGGCAGAAGCACGGAAAGTCCTTGAATACATCTCGACACTCTATGAACTCGAGGCCAATTTGAAATTCAGGCAAGCCGACCATGATAAAATCTATCGTGAGCGGCAGGAGAAAGCCGTACCCATACTCCGATTCATCAGACTCCTGCTTGAAAAGTACAAGACAGTCGATACCCCTGCGAGTGCATTGGCCAATGCCTGCAAATATGCTCTTGACAGATGGGACGGACTTTGCCGATATTGCGATGAGGGCTACTACGAAATTGACAACAATGTCGTAGAGCGCTCCATCAGACCAATCACTCTCGGACGGAAGAACTGGCTCTTTGTAGACAGCGACGAGTCTGCCAAGGACGCAACCGTATACATGACCCTCGTCGGCTCATGTAACCTTTTGGGTATTGCGCCATACAAGTACTTCGAATATATTTTGCCGAAACTTCGTTACGACATGAAGAAGGAAGATTACCAGGAACTGCTTCCATATCGAGTGGCAGAAGCCATAGGCAAGAAATAATCCTAATCGGACAAGAACAAAGACGGCGGCATCTCCTATTTGAAGGCGATGCCGCTATCTTTGTATGGGGACGTCTAATGTGGGATGGTTACTTATTTTCTATTGTATTTTGGGGGAATATTCAGGAAAAATGAATGCCAAGGGGCACAGATTAAATAAAAAAGGACTTTCGTTTTACTATAGTTGAACTCTATTAGCGACGAAGTCCTTTAG
>CADBXS010000061.1 GCA_902798705.1 uncultured Bacteroidales bacterium | reverse complement strand
AAAATTAGGCACTTGACCAAATTTTACGAGTTATAAAATGTTAATTTAATTAATTGATTCTCAGACTATTATACGTATATTTAACGAAGTATTGTTATATGGTATGATGTTGCTAATATATAACAATTATCTGATACTTTGCACCAAATCCATGAGATTTTTATCGAGAAAGGAAAGGAAGTGTAATTTAGTTGTGTTGCATTTAAAGAGTTGAAATAGGGAATTTACAGAAGCGTATGTGTGGATTGACTGAAGCGTTCCTTTGGATTCAACTAGTTGCCGAAGGCTCGCCATCGACTTGGCGAGCCTTCGGCGTTGCGATGACGAACGCTCGCCGTGTTAACGTTGAGGGCTCGACATTTTAGTTGAACCTTTAGCTCGGCGCAAGCCAATCAAAGAAACGATTGGCTTGTTCCGAACAAAAGGTTCTGCAAAATCAGAGGAAAGTGTCAGTATTTTCAAAGAAGAGCACCAGTAAAGTCGAAACTTTCAGATCGTTTTGTTAAATAACTAAAATTGTTAGTTGAAATAAAAGATTTTTTAGTTGTATGTGAAAACTTTTTAGTTATATTTGCAGACGAAACAATAATAACTGGAAAAGGATATGAAAAGACTAACACGAAAGGAAGAGGAAATCATGAACCTCTTTTGGGACTACGGAGCGATGTTTGTGCGTGAGTTGTTGGAGAAATATGAGGAGCCTCGCCCACATTTCAACACGCTCTCTACGATGATTCGCATTTTGGAATCAAACGGTTTTCTGAGTCATCGGGCATACGGGAAATCGTATCAGTATTTCCCTGTGGTGAGTCGTGAGGAATATCAGAAGGGCACGCTCTTCGGAGTGATTAAGAACTATTTCAACAATTCCTATCTGAGTGCGGTTTCTTCGTTGGTGAAGGAGGAGAAAATCTCAGTTGAGGAATTGAAGGAACTGATTTCGGAATTGGAAAAGGAAAAAGATGCACAGTGACGAACTGTGGCTGAATGACTCGGAATGATGGAAACTCTACTGGTTTACATAGGAAAAGTGGCTGTTTTGTTGGCTGTTTTCTTTCTGTTCTATCGTTGTCTGTTGGCAAAAGAGGCCTGGCATCGGTTCAACCGTGTGATGTTGTGGTTTCAGGTTGTGCTGGCTTTTGCTTTGCCGTTTTGTGTGATAACGACGGAGAAAGTAGTCCAAGTGAAGGAAATGCTTCAGGCAGTGCAAGTGAATGACGACATGGTGATTTCAGAAGAAAGGATGGTTGCTGTAACGGAGAATCCGATAGATGGTATGACGATTCTCTTCTGCATCTATGTGGTAGGTGTTTGTGTCGCACTTGTGTGGATACTGATTTCCATTGCCCGTGTTAAGCGTATCATCAGCTGCGGTAAAAAAATGCGGCAGAAAGGGGACAACATTACGCTTGTCTTGACCGAGAAACAGACGGAACCTTTCAGCTGGATGCACTTCGTTGTGATGTCACCCAAGGACTATGAGACGGGGAATCGTGCTATCCTCTTGCACGAACAGGCTCACGTGCGAATGTTCCATTCCGTCGATGTGCTGCTTATCAATTTGGTTTGTGCCTTGCAGTGGTTCAATCCTGCTGCTTGGCTCATGCGGAAGAATCTGAAGGAAATACATGAATACGAGGCGGATGCTGCGACGCTACAAAGTGGCATTTCGCTGAAAAGCTATCAAGATTTACTCATAAAAAAGGCTGTCGGCACGAGCGGCCACTCCATTGCCAACAGCCTGAATCACAGTTCACTAAAAAATCGTTTAACTATGATGTACTTAAAGAAATCATGCATGAGAAGTGCGCTGAAAGCACTCTATGCGCTCCCTATTGTGGGAATCAGTATGGCTGCAACAGCCAAAACCATCGTCGTATATGAGTACGACAAGTCGGAAACCCAAGTGGCTTCTGCTTCGGTGGACAAAGTTATGCAAAATTCTGCAGTTGTGCAAACAAAGCAGGAGGAAAGCGTGTCTTTGCCAGAAGTGGAGCAGAAAGAAATTGAGGAGGTTGCAAGAAATGGCGTTGAGGTAATGAAAGACACGGTGCCAGACAGCGTGGTGATGAAAGTGTCGGATCATGTTACGGTGGTACAGGTGAAGAAAGAGGTGTCGGATGTGGATGTCTTGAGTGCCATTGCTCAGGATGATGCACTTGCCACGGATATAGCGAAAGAGTTTGTGAAGAAATTGCCTGGTGCCACGCTGGACTCGGAGGAGGGCTTGAAAATCAATGGCAAGAAAGTGAAGAAAATCGTGGTTGATGGAAACACGGTGTTGGATGCTGAGACGCTGGAGAAGGTGAGGCAGAATTTGAAAACGACGGTGGAAACGGTTTCTGATACCACTTCAGGTTTGTTTATCATCATCGATGGAAAGACTGCGAAAATTCAAGATTTCATACAATTTGCAATAGACAAAAAGGTTGGCGACATGCAAATGTATAAAGGTGCAAGTGCTACGGATGAATTTGGCGAAAAGGGCAAAAACGGCGTGCTTGTCGTCAAAACCAAGCAATAAGGGTATGTTTCTCCTTATTTTTAGAAGCACATGTGGGGACTTACTAAAGCACATGAGAGTTAACAATAGGAACGAAACAAATATGAACAAGAAAAATATCATCACAATCCTGTTCGCCTTCGCCACGATGACGGGACGGGCACAAGACGTAAACACGTGCCTACCGATAGCAGAGCGCATCCTGACAGCCGCTCAGAACCATACACCTGACGACATTAACGAACTGTTGGCACCAGACTTCCGCTTTACCAACATCAAACAGCCAATAGCTGCTAAGGTGCTGAAACAGATTATTGTCCAAATGCCCGCCATGACAGGTTGGGAACTGGCGAGTGCTAAAAAGGACAGCACAGGGCTGATGCTACGTTACACAATAACGAAACCAGACAGCACCACCTCGGAGGCTACAATCCTTTTCAATGCCGACAACTTAGTACTCGAAGCCAATTTGATACAAGGGAAAATCTCGCTTCAAAAATCTAACCCCACAGCCAAAGCACAGTCCGAAGTGAGCATGGTGCGCGTTCCAATACATCGCCATAACGGGTTACCCATCGTAACCGTCATCATAGATGGTCGACCGTGCAATATGTTTTTCGATACTGGTGCTCCGAACGTTATTCTCAACAGCGAATATTTCGACCACAATATAAGTGGTCAGGTAATGGGAAGTGGTGGCCATGGTGCCGTCGGCAGAGGTTCTGTGAGCGGTATGCACCATGTGAAGTTGATGGACATGAGCGGCATAACGCTCAACGAGACAGACATCATGATATCAGATCTGAGCAATCTGGAGACTGTTGGCGTAGCGGTTCATGGCATTTTGGGACAGAGTTTCTACAAGAATTTTGATATCTTGTTTGATTTCAAGGGCGATGAAATAGTGCTGCTAACCCCCGAAACCACACATCAATGGCTGCTGAACGAGGGCTACCGCTGCCTAACGGTTAAAGGCGTGAAGAAAGGCCATTTGTTAGTCTTCGATTGTCAAGTGGGCAGCGAACCTGCCGTATTAGCATTCGACAGTGGTGCACAAAGCAATCTGCTCACCAATGATTGGCCCCAACAACATCCATCCACTGTTAAAGGCATCAAGAAAGATCATCTCATAGGCTATGGTGACGGACGGGCTTCAATCACAAAGGGCAAAACCACCCTTACGCTCGGCGGGCGCACATTCAAGAACCAGCAGACAGCCTTCTCCGATGTGTCTCATCTAAAAAAGAACAAAGGTATTGATGGTCTCTTCGGTTGCGAAGTACTTGCCAAACAAAAACTGCTTATCTCTTACAAACGTCAAGAACTAATGCTGATTGATTAAAATACACCAAACAGAATGCTCCCATATCAAGGGAAAAACAGTAAATCCTAAAACTGCAGTTAATTAAGTTAGTAATAAAATATGATAAACCGGTTAACCTTGTTGTGGCTCGTGAGAGTTGCGACAAGGTTTTTCTGTGCGACTCAATCTCCAAAGTCGAAGGAGAGTTGGCTGTCGCCAAGGAGGTTGAAAGTGCGGCGGTGGTAAGGTGTGGTGCCATGTTCCTTGATGCCTTGTCGGTGCTCCTTGGTGGGGTAGCCGGCGTTGTGGTTCCAACCGTAGTAAGGGTATTGCTCGTGGAGCTCCTTCATGTAGTCGTCACGATAGGTCTTGGCAAGGATGGAGGCGGCAGCGATGGAGAGATACTTGCCATCGCCTTTCACAATGGTAGTGTGGGGCAGGGGATGGCGCTGCTCTGCACTGTCGCGGTTTTCGTAATAGGTGTAGAATCGGTTGCCGTCGATGATGAGGGCTTCGGGACGCACGGTAAGGGCATCGATGGCTCGGTGCATGGCTGTGATGCTGGCACGGAGGATGTTCATCTGGTCGATTTCGGGTGCAGTCACGATGCCCAATGCCCAAGCAATGGCATCACGCTGGATTTCTTCGCGGAGCGCATAGCGTTGCTTGGCGGTGAGTTGCTTAGAGTCGTTCAGTAGTGGGTTCTCATAGTCTTTCGGGAGAATCACTGCGGCAGCATAGACACTGCCGGCAAGGCATCCACGCCCTGCTTCGTCGCAACCAGCTTCGATGAGGTCTTTATGGTAATATGGAAGGAGATGCCCCTTCCCAGCCTCCTCGAGGGGAGAATTTGTAGTTTCACGGTTCATAAAACAAATCCATTGGATCCTCCATTGGCATCAGGTCCTCCCCTCTTGGGGGAGTTAAAGGGAACTATTTCTTTTTTACGATGCTCGTTTGTGGATTCTTCAGACCTTTGCCATTCTTATAAAAAGCTTTGGCAGTGCCAAAACGGAGGTAGAAATCGATGCGGACAGGCAAATGGTTTTGGTCATCGGTGACGTAGAAACGAAGCATCTCCTTATCCTTGTCCTTCACGTCGTAATCGAGCAAAGAGAAAACCAAACAGCGATATTTCACATCGTCGTTTGCCTCAAACACCTCTTTTCCTTTATAGACAAGTGTTTGTTCCTCCACTTTCTTTCCTGTAGCCATCGGGAAATGGATGCGCTGCCCTACCTTGTAGTTAGTAGGGTCGAAAGAACGAGCTACGTTGAGGATGCTCAGCATGTCGTAATTGCATTCGTCGGTTTCGTGCTGAGTTTTCAGGAGTTCTCCTTCGTGGGTGAGGAAATGCTGATCGACATGGCTCTTGCCGTTTGGGTAGGAGTACCACACTTCGTCAACGGTGTAGCGTTTGCCTTCCAACGCTCCCTTGCGGAAGTAGAGAGGAACGAGCTCGGGTGTCATCTGACTGATGAGCGTGTCCTTCATCGGAAAAACGGCGTTGAGTCGCTTGCTGCCTTGGAATAGCAAGTCGGTGCGCAGGGATTCCTGCCCCTTGTAAGTGGTTTTCTTCACTGTATAGTTGGCAGTTCCTGCTTTCACCCAGATGAATTTCCAGTTGAAATAGAGGTCGTAAGTGAGTGCTTCTCCAGCTTGGAAAGCCTTGTTCTCATGCGTACACTGAGCCTGAGCTTGTGAGATGGAAAGCATGAAGAGTGCACACGTCAGCAGGAGTGTGAAAACGGCGCGGAAAGAGATGCGCGATGGATGTAGATGTTTCATAATCAGTTGGGGTTTTAGGTTTAGTAACGATAAAAAAATAACTTGGTACATTTAGATAAATTCATTTTGACCTCATGTTGTGCTCATCTTTTGGGCTGTTTTCGCCCGTTTTCTAAGTCATGATGCCCGCATCACTCCTTCAAAATCGAACAAAAACATCTCCAAAATATGAGTAAATCGTACCAATTTATTTTTTTATCATTACTTAGGTTTGTTTATTAGTATGTGTCAGGGAAAGCCGACCGATTGACATTTCTGTTCGACTGTGCCTTGCTGCCACCGTTCTTGGTGCGCTCTGCATTTCGGTTCTTGATGGTCTTTTCCTTGTCAGGTTTTTGCTGCGTAATCTTGGCTGGCTTCTGCTTGGATAAAGGTGTGGCCAGCGGATTCCAAGTTTGTGTCACTTCCCATTGTGCACGTAGATTCAGTGCACCAGAATAGTAGAAGGTTTGTTCGGCTTGGGTTTGCGAGTCGTAGTCGCCTGTGGTCCACACGCCATCTCCGTTTCGGTCGTAGAACATGCGGAGATAGTAAGTGCCTGGCTGCAAGAAGTAGAAGTCGGCCTTGCTGTTTTTCACTTTTGTTTCCTTCACCACCTTGTCGGATGTATTCAACAGTTGCACAATGGCTGTGGTGTCGGTGTTTTGCAAGCTGACAAACAATGTGCTGAATTCTTCGAGCGGCTTCACGGAAATGGTCTTCTTCATGCCGTCCCAGCGTTTGTCGATCACCTTGCCTGGTATGCGGCGCAAAACGAAAGGACGCTCTTCCTTGAGGGAGTCGATGATTTCGGAGAAATGGAACATGTCGCGGTAGAACGTGTCGATAGGTACGTCGAAAGAGATGTCTACATTTTGGTCGGGATTGAGCGATGTCTTCATGCTCTTCACCTCGAGGAATTTCTCTGGCATAGGTGGCACCACGATGTCCTCGTCGGCATCTTTCTTTTTCTTCTTCTTTTTCTTCGACTTGGAGTCCTTACCGTTGTCGGTTTCGGTTTTCTCGTTGTCCTCAGGAGTTTCTGGTTGGTCGGTGAGTTCGGCTTCCTCGGCTTCAGCCTCTACATCCACCTCTTCCTTCTTGCTGTCCTCATCGCCCTTTCCTTCGTCGTGCTTCTTACGGCGCTGCTCCTTCTTGTATTCCTTGATGTAATCCTTGCGATACGCTTCGTATTCGTCAGCCTTGCGCTTCTGAGTCTTTTCGTAAGACACTTTCGAGAACAGGTGCAGTGTGTCGATGGTAGAAACGAGTTGGCCTAATGTGTCGGTTGCGTCTTGTCGATGACAAAAGCACTGTCGGCATCAAAGTTCAAACCTTCGATGCGAGGCAGAGAGTCGTCGGGAGCTGTGAAATAGAGTGTGAACTTCTCCAGTTGAGGGCGTTCGCTCTTGAGAAAAGCCCGGTTCTGCCCATCTTCCTGGAAAGCGAGCATCATGATGTCGTCGGGATAGAAGTGTGTGTAAGGAATCGTATCGACCGAAATGAAGTGGATGGAGTCGTGCCAAAGTGTGTCGAAACGAATATCGGGATTGCACGACGACTGAACGACACGATGCGAGAAGGCTATCATTTCAGCTTTCTGACTGAAACGATAGTCGAAATCCACATCTTTCAGTGCAAATACACGGTAGCGTGTGTCTTTGTTCAAGCCTTTGATGACGAAGTGGCCGCGACTGTCAGCGCGGGAAATACGTTCGAAGGGTTTAGTGCGGAAAACGCTATCGGGCAGAGTCTTGTCGGCTTCAGCATCGCTCATCGTGGAGTCTGCGTCCAGCGCATACAAACCAACAACGATGCCCTTGATTGGTTCCAAATCCTGTGCATTCAGCACATAGCCCGACACCTGAAAAGTATCGATGGTTTCGCCTGTTGAGAAGGTAAAAGCATAGTCGCCCATCGGGTTGCCTTCGTTGTTGTCCTCAATGGCATCAGCAAAGTCGATTGTATAGGTGGTGTTGGGAATCAGAGTGTCTTCCAACTCCACGGTGATTCGCTTGCCCGAACTACTTATTTCAGGCATGTTGAGTTGAGGAGGCGAAACCACCACCTTCTCCATGGGATTGTCGAGTCTGATGTTCTCGTCAAACTCCAACACAATTTTCTTTGCCTTGGATTTCGTTGCGGAAAACTTAGGAGAAGTGTGAACTATCTTGGGAGGGGTTTCGTCGTAGGGGCCACCATCGGGGGTGCCGATATTGGCACACGCAACAAGAATCAGCAGGCCGACCAGTACCAGGACCAACGCATGGAGGGAGTGGAGGGCCTTCGTCACAGACTTGAGCATCATCTGTGGAGTCTTTATCATCTGTGGAACCTGATTCATCTGTTCGTTGAAAAATACTGATGGGAAGCGCGGTGGCAGTCTTCCCATCGTGTTCTTGTTAGTTCATCTTGAGCAAATCCTCGATGTATTCGCGGCTGTTCGACAATCGTGGCACCTTGTGCTGACCGCCCAACTTGCCTTTGCTTTTGAGCCAGTCGTCGAAAAGTCCTGTGCGAGCCTCGATGATTTCGAGTGGCTGCAAGGTGATATTCTTGTGGCGCTTTGCCTCGTAGTCGGAGTTGATGGACTGGAGGGAGCGATCGAGAATTTGGGCGAATTCATCGACAGAATCGGGACGTTTTGTGAACTCCACAACCCACTGGTGACGGCACTTGGCATGGTCGTCCATGAAGATAGGAGCTGCCGTGTATTCCTTCACCTGTGCTCCTGTGGCGATGCATGCTTGTTCCAATCCCTTTTCAGCGTTGTCCACAATCAGTTCCTCACCGAAGGCATTGATGAAGGACTTTGTGCGCCCTGTGATGACAAACTTGTATGGGTTCTTTTGGGTGAACTTCACGGTGTCGCCGATGATATAGCGCCACAGTCCGCAGTTGGTGCTGATGACCATTGCGTAGTTGACACCCACTTCCACGTCCCATAGTGGAATGATGTGTGGGTCCTGCTTGCCAAATTCGTCCATCGGAATGAATTCGTAGAATATTCCGTAGTCTATCATCAGGAGCAGGTTTGGGTCGTTGAGGTCGTTCTGAATGCCGAAGAAGCCTTCTGAGGCGTTGTAGGTTTCCTCGTAGTGCATGTTCGGATTCTGGATAATCTTTTGATATTGATGGCGGTAAGGCATGAACGATACGCCCCCGTGGTAGAACACTTCCAAGTTAGGCCACACCTCGTCGATGGTCTTTTTGCCTGTGATTTCCAGTGTACGGTCGAGCACCGACAGCATCCACGATGGCACACCACTCAGATTTGTGACATTCTCATTCATGGCTACGCGGGCAATGCGGTCGCGCTTTTCCTCGAAGTCGGACAATAGGGCGATTTCCTTCGATGGTATTCGGCTGATGTTCACGGGCTTTGGAACATTCTCAATAAGGATGGCACTGAGGTCGCCCACAATGGAGTTGGGTGTGTTGAGGTTAGGGGAATGGCTTCCGCCAAGAATGAGGCTCTTCCCCTTGAACATGCGAGACGATGGGTTTTGCTCCAGGTAGCAGGCGATGGAATCGCGCGCACCCTGATAGTGGATTTTCCTGAGTCCGTCATGGCTCACGGGAATGAACTTGCTCTTGTCGTTGGTAGTTCCCGAAGACTTGGCGAAGAAGCGCACCTGTCCTGGCCAAAGCACATCTTCTTCTCCTTCGCGCATGCGTTGGATGTAGCTTTTCAGTTCTTCGTATGTGTTGATGCCTTGATTGGCAGCAAATTCCTCGTATGTATGGATATGTGCAAAATTATACTTTTTACCCCATTGCGTGAAAGCTGCTTTGGAGACCAGTTGCTGCATCACGTCCATCTGAATCTCTTCAGCGTTCGTGGCATACCTCTCCAGTGCTTTCATTCGAGGTCGAAAATATACTTTGTTGACGAATTTTGTTTTAACGTCCATTTTGTCGTTGATTTGAATGCAAATGTAGATAAAAAACCATCATGAGCAAAATTGTTTAAGATAGTTTATCATTCTAACTCTGCAATCTGACATGGTTTAACACTTTCATTACATCGTTTGTTCCTTCTGCTTTTCGCTGCGTTTGGAGCGTGCATCGATGAGCGTATTCACAAATGCGGCGTTTCGGCGAATGTGCTTATAGGCCTGTCGGGCTGCATTCTGATGGCTCTCCTTTTTCGAATAGCCTTCGCCCGTGCCGCAGTAAACCCCCTCGATGGTGACTCTCGACACGAATTTTGGTGTGTTGCGGTCTTGCAGGATTTTTTGGGAGACGATGTCAAACTTAAATTCAAACTGGTATTTCTGGCACCATTCAATGAGCTTGCTCTTGTAGTTTTCCTCCGTCTTCGACACTTCCTCGATGTTGATGTGTTTCGAGAACACAACATCGTTGGCAAAGCGCATGCAGTAGTCGTAGCCTCGATCCAAGTAGATGGCACCAAAGAAGGCTTCGAAGGCATTCCCGTTCATGTAGCTGTTGTGGGCAGAGGTGGCGCGTCCGCTATAGAGCACCAGCTTGTCGAGCCCTATCTGCACAGCAAGCTTGTTGAGCGTGTCGCGACGAACAAGTTTGCTGCGAAGAGTGGTGAGAAAACCTTCCTGCTTGTTAGGATATCGTTGGTAGAGGATGTCGGCAACTACTGCACCCAGCACGGCATCGCCCAGATACTCCAGACGCTCATTGTTGATGTGCTTCACACCTTTCTCGTGGAGCGTGAGCGACTTGTGCATCAACGCTGTCTGATAGAGGGTGATGTTGTGCGGCAGAAACCCCAGTATGCTTTTGAGCTGCAAAAAAGGCTCCTTCTCCGCCCTTTTCAAAACTATTATCTTATTTGTATTTCTTGAAGATGGCGCACGCATTGTGTCCACCGAAACCAAAGGTGTTGCTGAGAGCAGCACGCACCTCGCGCTCCTGAGCCTGATTGAATGTGAAGTTGAGGTTGTAGTCAATTTCCTCATCCTTGTCTTCAGGGTCGTGATTGATGGTAGGAGGAACAATGTCGTTCTTCACAGAAAGCACACTAATCATAGCCTCAACAGCTCCGGCAGCACCCAGCATGTGGCCTGTCATCGACTTGGTTGAGCTGATATTGAGTTTGTATGCATAGTCACCGAATACTTCCTTGATGGCCTTTGCCTCGCTGATATCGCCCACATGAGTCGATGTGCCATGCATGTTGATGTAGTCGATGTCTTCTGGCTTCATGCCTGCGTCCTTCAGTGCGCGTTCCATCACGAGCTTAGCGCCCAGGCCTTCTGGGTGAGTGGCAGTGATGTGATAAGCGTCTGCCGACTGTCCGCAGCCAGCTACTTCAGCATAAATCTTAGCACCGCGAGCCAAGGCGTGCTCCAGTTCTTCCAGAACCAGAACGACGGCACCTTCGCCCATCACGAAACCATCGCGGCTTGCGCTCATTGGACGGCTGGCAGTCTCTGGCGAGTCATTGCGAGTGGAGAGAGCCTTCATGGCATTGAAACCACCTACGCCCGAAGGGAAGATGGCAGCCTCGGAACCACCCGTGAGAATAGCGTTTGCCTTGCCCAAGCGAATGAGGTTGAAGGCATCGGCTATGGCATTGGTTGAAGATGCACAAGCAGAGGTTGTTGTGTAGTTAGGTCCGTGGAATCCATACTCAATGGAAATGAGTCCTGATGCTATGTCAGCAATCATCTTTGGGATAAAGAACGGATTGTACTTAGGACCAAGTGTGGCACCGTTAACAGCATAGTTGCCAGCTTCTTCTTCGAAGGTGTGAATACCACCAATACCCACACCAAGCACAACACCAATCTCGTTCTTGTCAACAGTCTCGAGATTCATGCCCGAGTCAGCCACTGCCATGTGGGCAGCAACCAGGGCATACTGGGTGTAGAGATCCATCTTACGAGCCTCTTTGCGGTCGATATATTCTGACGGGTCGAATCCCTTCACCTCGCATGCAAACTGAGTTTTGAACTGTGATGCGTCGAAATGAGTAATAGGACCTGCGCCACTAACACCTTTTTTCACGTTTTCCCATGTCTCGTCTATTGTAAGACCAAGTGGGGTTACGCCTCCGAGTCCTGTTACAACAACTCTTTTTAATTCCATGATTTATTATTTATTCTATTAACGAAAAATTACGAATTACGAACAACGCTCAACGAGCAGTTGCAACAAAATCTCTTGTTGCCACCTTTTGCGCCCGTCAGTCGTTAATCGTAATTCGCAATTCGCTATTCCTTATTATTTAGCGTGCTCTTCGATATAAGAGATTGCATCACCTACTGTAGAAATCTTCTCAGCCTCGTCATCTGGAATGCTAATACCGAAAGACTTCTCAAACTCCATGATAAGTTCTACTGTATCGAGAGAGTCAGCACCAAGATCGTTAGTGAAGCTTGCTTCTGGCTTTACTTCTGCTTCGTCAACACCCAGCTTATCTACGATGATAGACTTTACTTTTGATTCAATTTCAGACATAATCTTAATTTTTTGATGTGTTAATAATTATATTTTTCTATCACTAATTTTCTAATTAAAGGTACGTGCGAGTCCTGTTTTTTCCCGTTCCCTTTATGAAACATTTTTATCCTTCCACTCGCAATTCGAGTGCAAAGGTAATAATTTTCCGACAACGAGCATAAAGTTTTCATTAAAAAAGCAAAAAAATTGCACACGTCGAAGAAAATGTGTGCAAAAACCGCCTCCTTTTTGACTTTTAGATGCGGTTTTGCAACATCGACTTCGCAATTTTTGCTATTCGCCTCTTCCGCTGCGTTTTCTCTCCAGATGGTCGAGAATAATCTTGCGGATGCGCATGCTCTTTGGCGTCACCTCCACGTATTCATCCTCCTTGATATATTCCAGCGCCTCTTCCAGCGACAGAACAACTGGAGGAATGATGCGGGCCTTTTCGTCGGTACCCGAGGCACGCACGTTGGTGAGCTGCTTCGTCTTCGTCACGTTGATGACAAGGTCGTTCTCATGCACGTGTTCACCAACCACCTGACCTGCATACACCTTGTCCTGAGGGAAGATGAAGAACTTGCCACGGTCCTGCAAGTGGTCGATGGCAAAGGCAACGGCTGTACCCGTGTCCATCGAAATCATCGAACCGTTCGTGCGACGTTGCATATCGCCCTTGTAAGGCTGGTAGTTCTTGTAGCGGTGAGCCATGATGGCTTCGCCTTGACTGGCCGTGAGCACATTGGTGCGGAGACCGATGATGCCGCGCGAAGGAATCTCGAATTCGATGTTTACACGGTCGCCCTGTGCCTCCATCGATACCATCTCGCCCTTGCGGCGCGTAATCATATCAATCATTTTCGAAGAGAACTCCTCAGGCACGTTGATGGTGAGCTCCTCGATAGGCTCGCACTTCTGTCCGTTGATTTCCTTGTAGATTACCTGAGGCTGTCCCACCTGCAGTTCGTAGCCCTCGCGGCGCATCGTCTCCACCAGCACAGAGAGGTGGAGCACACCGCGTCCACTCACAATCCAGCTGTCCGTGCTGCCTTCCTTCTGCTCCACGCGCAGGGCGAGGTTCTTCTCCAGTTCGCGTGCCAGACGGTCGCCGATGTGTCGGCTCGTGCAGAACTTACCCTCCTTGCCGAAGAAAGGCGAGTTGTTGATGGTGAAGAGCATCGACATGGTTGGTTCGTCGATACTGATGGTAGGCAGAGCCTCGGGCTCCTCGAAGTCGCAGATGGTGTCGCCAATCTCGAAATTGGTCAGACCAATCACGGCGCATATATCTCCACTGCTCACCTCCGTCGTTGCATGATGTCCCATGCCCTCGAAGGTGTGCAGTTCCTTGATTTTTGTCTTTTCCTGGCTACCGTCGCGGTGGCAGATGGTCACGTTCATACCGCTTTTCAGCGTGCCACGATGCACGCGTCCTACGGCAATACGTCCCGTGTAAGTACTATAATCGAGCGATGTAATGAGCATCTGAGCCGTTCCCTCCAGTCGCTGAGGTGCAGGAATCGTGTTCAGAATCACGTCCATCAGATAGTCGATGTTGTCCGTTGGCTTCTTCCAGTCCTCGCTCATCCAGCCCTGCTTGGCCGAACCATATACCACGGGGAAGTCCAGTTGGTCCTCCGTCGCGTTGAGGTTGAACATTAGGTCGAACACCATTTCGTACACTTCCTCTGGTCGGCAGTTAGGCTTGTCCACCTTGTTCACAACAACCACAGGTTTTAATCCGATTTCGAGTGCTTTCTGAAGCACGAAGCGAGTCTGTGGCATAGGTCCCTCAAAGGCATCCACCAACAGGATGCAGCCGTCTGCCATGTTGAGCACACGCTCCACTTCGCCACCGAAGTCGCTGTGTCCTGGAGTGTCAATCACGTTGATTTTCACACCCTTGTAGTTGATACTGACGTTCTTGGAAAGAATAGTGATGCCTCGTTCGCGTTCGAGTTCGTTGTTATCCAGAATCAAATCTCCTGTCTGCTGGTTTTCTCTGAACAAATGACCAGCCATAAGCATCTTATCGACCAGCGTGGTTTTTCCGTGGTCAACGTGTGCGATGATTGCAATGTTTCTGATGTCTTGCATTTTTACCTTAATATATATGGGCATCGTGCTCTCAAGACGCAGCCGATGTCCCTTTTCTGAGAAATCGGCTGCAAAGTTAGTGTAAAAATTTGATTTAATAGGTGTTAGACGCCATAAATTAGCAAATTGGCATTTGATGAAGAACAAGAATACTGAAAAATGAGGACTAAAAATCGATTTTTCAGTGAATAGTCGTGAGAGGAAAAAGTAGTCTGGAAAATGTTGACATAGCGACAAAGAATGCTTTTGATGCAGCGCTTTTGGGGATTGTCTGAAGCGCATGTGAGGATTGACTGAAGCGTTTTAAAGGATTCAACTAGTTGCCGAAGGCTCGTTGTTTCGATACCGAACCTTCGGCGTTGCGATAGCGAGGGTTCGCGAGAAAAATGATGAGGGCTCGGCATTTCTGTAAAAACTAAAGATGGGTTCAGTAAAATCAAAAGAGAGCGCCGGTACATTCGAAGCATTTCTTTTCAGAGGGCTTTGTCCTGAGGAAAGGCGATTCCAAAAAAAATCCATCTGCGCGAAATATGCGCAGATGGAATCAAAGTGTTTACGTCATGCCATGACAGACGATGCTATTGCAGAATTTTGTTGACGATGGCGACTACATCCGAAATGTCGATGGTTCCGCTCTGGTCCATATCTCCATACTTGAAGATGCCCTTGAGGTTGACCTGGGTGTCAGAGCCGAGGATATGGTTGACGGTCATGACGACATCGGAAATATCGACACTCTTGTCCATGTTGACGTCGCCCATCTCGTACTCGTAGTTGAGGTAGCAGTCGAGGATGAGGTACTCGTCGTAACCATTGCCCTTGCGCAGGAAGTTGATTTGGTAGTTGCCTGCCTTGTCGATGTGGAAATTCAGTTCGCGAAGCTCGCAGGTGGAGAGGTCGGCATTGAAGTTTCCTTCTGCGCATGGTGTGGAGGTATAGCTGTCGCTTTCAGCGATGACATTGCCTTCGCTGTCGAGAATCTGCACGCTGAAGGCAGGGGATGCCTTCCATGCTGCATTGGCGAAGGAGAGGCAGTAGTTGCCCTTAGTGAGCGTGAGCGGATAGTCGGCCAGTGTGCCGTACGTGGCACTGGTGTTGCGCCAGTAGAGTGCCTTGCCCTGATAACCCGTGAAGCCTTCGAAGGTGCGTGGTCCCAAGTCGTAACGGTTCGGATAGGCGTGGACGTCGGTGCCGTCGGTAGCAATCCAGCCTTCTGGCATGTAGCCTGTGGCCGTGGCAGCGAGGTTGAGCTCGTAATCCACAGTCTCGTCCTTGAAGATAGGACTGATGACTACGTCGTGGTCTGGAAGGATGAATGTGCCGTCGGAGTTGATGGTGATGCTACCATCGTTGTAGGTTCTCCATCCCTCAAAGGTGCAGAAGTCGGCTGGTGTGGCTGTGAGTGTAACCAGTGTGCCTGGTTCAGCAGCAGTGATAGATGCCGTGGCTGTACCGCGCTTGCTTGGGGAAACGACACGGACGTGAGAGAGCTGGATAGGCTCAAGCTTGCAAGAACTGAGCAGGAGCTCGTTCCACCATGGGTCGCAATGGAACTGAATCCTGTAGTTGCCGTAGGAGGAAACGGAGAAGATGAATTCTTCGGTGGTTGAACCCGAAACAGCTGTCTTTTTTCCATCCACGTTGATGGTTGTGCTGTACTGCTCGGAATCGGCAACGACATTGCCGTCGGCATCGAGGATGCGTACCGCATATTTAGGCTGGCCCTTCCAGGCAATCACGTTGAACGAGAGCTTGTAGTCGCCACTGGCGAGTGTGAGAGGATATGCAGACTGTGCACCATAGGTGAGTGTTCCCTCGATGCTTTCGTTGGCATTGCGCCAATAGACGGCCTTGTCGAAATCGCCCGAGAAGCCATCGAAGGTGCGAGGACCTGAATAATAAGTGTTAGGGTAGGAGTGCTCCTCATTTCCATCGTTTGCCACCCATCCAGGAGGAAGTGTGCCATCGTTCACGTTGGTAAGACTGAGGTCGAAGGTGGCGTCACTCTGGTCGAGCGGTGAGTAGGTGACACAGTCGATGGTGAATGCCTTGCCTGCTGTGTTCTGTATGATGACGATGTTCTCGCCGTTCTTCAGTTGTGCTTGCACCACGGCTTCCTTCCATTCGTTGGTGGCAGTGGTTTCGACTCTTGCGGTCTTGCTCACGCCATTCACCTGTGTGGTGAGGTCGAAGGCAGAGCCAGAGCTACTGTTGGTGTATCTCACGCGGATGGCATATTCGCCCGCATGCTTGATTTTCCCCTTGTCGCGCACAGCGGCGTTAGTGTTTGTACCCATTTCCACCATACCCATGCCCGAGTGTCCACGGTAGTTGCGTGATTGGTTGTATTGGTGCGTGATGAGCCATCCTACATCCTTGTAGTCGATGTCCTCGGCTTCGTGGATGAGGTCGCCGATGTAGTCGGCTGGCTGCAAAGGCAGCGATGCGGAGAGGTTGCTGTGACGATTCACATTGGTCTTTTTGTTCGTGCCGTTGCCTGAGCAGTTGATGGTGAGTTCCACAGGGCCGCAGTGAGCGATGCTCAGTGTGTAAGTACCCGAAGAAGCGTTCCAAACTTCGCTCGGATTGTTAGCCTGTGCGTTGACACGCTTGGTGAAGCTATAGCTTGGCTTGGAGCTGGCACCACGGATGATGATTTGGTCGGTGACGAGGGTGGTGGTGTCGTTACGGTAGTTGTTGAGATACACATCGATGTGGTCGGAATACTCGTTGATGACACCGTTGCTCAGCTTTCCATACACGAGTCCGAGCTGGTTGCAAGTGTTGTATTGGAGTGGAATCTCAGCCCATGCCGTGGTTTGCGAACGGAAATAGGAGAAAGGATAGTAGGTGATGAGCTGGTTGTTGTGGCGTGCCACGAAGAGGTCGCCTGTGCTGACTTCTGGATAGAGGCTGTTGAACTCGTTCACCTTGCTCCATTCGCTGGTCCATTTGTTTCCGTACTCGGTGCGCTTCACCTTCACAGGGATGCTATTTGCCAAGTTGTCGTAGAGGTCGATGACAACAGGGATGGCTTGATAGCGACCTGTCTTCTTGAAGAAGCAGAGGTTGTCCATGAACTGACCATTGCCTCGGTTGAAGAAGTCGTTCTGCTTGTAGAGCCCATCGTAGAGGTTGCCAGGAGCAGCATACTTGGTTCCGTCATCGTTCCAGTTGTTGTCGTTGATGATGACCACCTTGTTGCGAGCTATCACTTCCTGACGAGAAGGAATATAGACGGTGCCGTCGATGATTTTGCGGAAAAGGTCGAGCCATCCGTTGTCGAAGGTTGGGTAGGTTCCCCAGTTGCGATGTCGGTAACCATCCACTGTGGTTTGATTCAATTCCCTGAAGTCCTCCGTCCAGATGAGTTCGGGACCATCCCAAACGGCTCCACCATTGATGGCGGTCTGTTCGAGTACGGTGCCATAGCCGCAGGAAGCGGGATATTTCTTTCCGTGTCCTTCTTTAAGAATTGCATCGAGTGCACCGTTCCATCCACAGTTGTCGTAGCGCACGCCGTAGTTGGTGGCAAGACCCGAGATGAACGGAGAGAGTGTGACACTCTCGTTGTTGTACCAACAAGAGGATGTAGTGTATTTGTAGAGCCAGAGGCATGCTTCGGGATAATTCTTGCAGGCGTTGAGCAGGTCGTTGTTGCGCTTCATCATGCCGATAGGGTTGAGTGCGTGCGACCAGATGTTTCCGCAGAAACTGATGGTGAGGAAACCACCATACTTGTGGTGCATTGGCACAAGTTTGGCAAAGAGTGCAATGCGTGATGCTTGTGTGCTGGAGCTTGCATCGTTCGGCTCATCGAATCCCCAGAACTGCTCGGCATAGTTCCATCCGAGGAAGTTAGGGTATTGCTTGAAGAAGTATTCGAAGGTGTCGAGGTCGTTGTCCTGAATGTGGGTGTGTCCTCCACTGGCTGGCTGCAGGGTGAACCACACGTTGTTGGCACAGCAGACAGATGCCCACGACTTGAAGGTGAGCACAGCGTTCTGTGGCATCTTGTAGATTTTGAGGTCCTTGTCGTATTGACACGACAGCGAGAGGTTGAAACACACGAATGGTTTCACATCATCAGGGATGAGGTCGATGATACTTTGTGGGTTGGCGTTGTTCCACACGTCGATGTGAATCAGCCATAGAGGATGCTGAGGGTCGATGGGACGACGCGACTGAGCTTGTACGCTTGCTGCATGGACAAAGAGTGCCAATAGCAAGACGAGAGTAGTTTTGATTGTTCTCATAAGGTGAATATGGTTTTTTTGATTTGAATGTGTTTTCATGAAATGAAGTTCGGCGAAAGAAAAAAGGTTCATTGCCTTCCATACGATGAAAGACAAGGAACCTTAGCTATAGTTATTTCACCATCATCTTCTGGGTGATGCTTCTGCCGTTGGCATCTGTCTGCTTCATGAGAATGATGCCTTGCTGAGGACGTGCAAGACGCTGTCCGTCGAGCGAGAAGTATTCGGTGCTGATGGAATGGAATGTAGCATCATTGGCAATGATGTCGATGGCGTCCGAACTGTTGTCGGTGTGGATGCGACATTCGAGTAGAAGATATTCGTCGAAACCGCCACTCTTGCACTTGAAGTTGATGAGGTAGTTGCCTGCTTCCGTAATGGTGAAAGGCAATTCGTAGAGCTTGGCTGAACGAAGGTTGGCAGCGGTGTTTCCGTTGGCATTTGGCGTAGCTGTGTAGGTATCACCCTCGACAACGATGGTTCCGTTGCTCTTCTGAATCTGTGCGCTGTAGCTTGGTGCACCCTTCCATGCAGCCATGGCATAGAACAACTTGTAGTCGCCTGGCTGGAGGTTGAGGTGATAGTTGTTCTGCTTGCCGTAGGTGGCACTGGTATTGCGCCAGTAGAGGCCTGCACTTTGATAACCACCGAATCCGATGAAGGTGCGTGCACCTGAAGTGTAGGAGTTAGGGTAGGAGTGTTCGTCTGTGCCGTCGAGCGCTACCCATCCCTTAGGGAAGGTGCCTGTGTTTACGCCATTGAAACTGAGTTCATACACGCAGGTCATGTCGGTGAAGATTGGCTTGACGGTGACGTCGCGCTCTGGCATGATGAATGTGCCTTCTTCGCTGATGGTGATACCACCGTGAATCACATCCCATCCGTTGAAGACGTAACCCTCATTTGGTGTGGCTGTCAGGCTCACTTCGGTACCTGCTTCGCAAAGGATTGGCGTAACACTGCTCGTACCTCCTTCGCTCTCTGCTTCCACAATGTTCACGTGGTAGAGGAAGCAGGAGTTGATTTGTGCATGGGCAATGTTGATGTCGCCGGTAGGGTCGCTGCTGAACTGTACGGTGTATTCGCCATCGTTGGCAACACTGAAGTAGAAGAGGGTAGGGCTTTCCGTGCTGCTGTTCGTGGCAACCACCTTTCCTTCTGCATCGAGCACATTCACTTGTATCTTGGCAGCTGGGGCGTCCTCATACGTCTTGTACGAGAACTTGTAGTCGCCTTCCTTGAGTGTCACGTTGTAGCTGTTGCCTGCCACCTGGATGCTGTCGAGCTCGAAGATGGTGGTATGCTGGTCAACAGGAGAGTAAGTGACGCAGTCGATGGTGAAGTTCACACCTCCTGTGTTCTGGATGAAGAAGGCGTTGCCACCTTCCTTCAGCTCGGCTTCGACGATAGCCTCGCGCCATTCGTTGGCGTTAGTCTTGTAGATGAGCACGCTCTTGCGAGTAGAATTCGTGCGAGTGGTGAGGTTGAAGTTTCTGCCTGAGGTGTTGACATAGCGGATACGGATGGTGTAAGCACCTGGGTGCTTCACATATATAGAGTCGCGCAGTGAACTGGCAGTGTTCGTTCCCATTTCCACCATACCCATACCCGAGTGTCCGCGGTAGTTGCGGGCTTGGTTGTATTGATGGGTGACGAGGCGTCCCACGTTCTTGTAGTCCATGTCCTCAGCTTCGTGGATGAGGTCGCCGTAGTAATCAGCTGGCTGCACAGGAAGGTCGAGCGACAAGCTGCTGTTGCTATTTGTGTCTGTACGCTTGTCAGTACCGTTACCGGCGCACTGGATGGAAAGTTCCACAGGTCCCAAGTGCTGGACGGTGAGAGTGTAGGTACCAGTCTCTTCGTCCCATGTCTCACTTGGCGTGTTAGCCCTGGCAGCTACACGCTTCTTGAACGTATAGGTAGGTTGGCTCGTAGCACCACGAACGATGAGCTGGTCTGTGACGAGTGTTGTGGTGTCCGAACGGAAGTTGTTGAGATATACATCGATGTGGTCGGCATATTCGTTGATGACACCGTTTCCGAATTTTCCATACACCAGTCCGAGACTCTCGCAAGTGTTGTAGAGGAGTGGAATTTCAGCCGATGCCGTCGTTGCTTTGCGGAAGTAGGAGAATGGGTAATAGGTGATAAGTTCGTTGTTGTGGCGTGCTACGAAGAGGTCGCCCTTACTGATTTCAGGATAGAGGTTGTTGAACTGGTTTACCTTGCGAGTCTGTGAAGGCCATGTGGAGGTGTAAGCTGTGCGCTTCACTTGTGTTGGGATGGTCTTAGCAAGACTGTCGTAGAGGTCGATGACAACAGGGATGGCCTGATAGCGACCTGTCTTCTTGAAGTAGGTGAGGTTGTCCATGAACTGTCCATTGCCTCGATTGAAGTGGTCGGTCTGCTTGTAGAGTCCGTCGTAGAGGTCGCCTGGAGTGGCATATTTGTTTTGGTCGTTGCCAGAGTTGTCGTTGTTGATGAGCACCACCTTGTTGCGGCCAATCACTTCCTTACGTGTAGGGATGTAGATGCTTCCGTCAATCACCTTGCGGAAGAGGTCGAGCCAACCATTGTCGAAGGTGTTGTAAGTACCCCAGTTGCGGCGTTCATATCCGTTCACGTTGGTATGGTTGAGTTCTCTGAAGTCCTCGGTCCAGATGAGTTCGGGACCATCCCACACAGCACCACCGTTCATGGCTGTCTGTTCAAGTACCGTACCATAACCGCTGGCAGCAGGGTATTTCTTTCCGTGTCCTTCGCCCAAGAGTGCGTCGAGCGCACCATTCCATCCGCAGTTGTCGTAGCGCACACCGTAATTGGTGGCCAGTCCAGAGATGAACGGAGCGAGAGTCACGCTCTCATTGTTATAGAAGCACGACGATGTGGTATATTTATAGAGCCAGAGACATGCTTCAGGATAAGCCTTGCAAGCATTGAGCAACTTGTTGTTGCGCTTCATCATGCCGATAGGATTCAGTCCGTGTGACCAAATGTTTCCGCAGAAACTGATGATGAGCACACCGCCATACTTGTGGTGCATAGGTACGAGGTTGGCAAAGAGTTGCAGACGCGATGCCTGAGTGCTGGAACTTTCATCATTGGCCTCATCGAATCCCCAGAACTGCTCGGCGTAGTTCCAACCGAGGAAGTTAGGGTAGTGCTTGAAGAAGTATTCGAAGGTGAAGAGGTCGTCATCCTGAATGTGGGTGTGTCCTCCACTCGCTGGCTGGCAGGTGAACCAGACATTATTGGCACAGCATACGGATGCCCACGACTTATAGGTGAGCACGGCGTTCTGTGGCATCTTGTAGATTTTGAGGTCCTTGTCGTATTGGCAAGACAGCGAGAGGTTGAAGCAGACGAATGGTCTTACATCCTCTGGAATCAGGTTGATGATTTTCTGCGGATCGGCATTGTTCCACACATCAATGTGAATCAACCAAAGTGGGTGTCGTGAGTCGATGGGACGACGCGACTGTGCCTGTACCGAGATGATGCCCATCACGAGCATACATAAAAGCAGAATGGTGCGGATTGTTCTTTTCATTGCTTGTCTGAAGGTGTTGCTTAGATTTTTATGTCACGCAGTAATAACGGATGTACAAGAAGTTTTTGTTGGCATTTTCTGCGTGAGCTTAATTGTTTCTGAAGAGATTTGAAGTCATGAAGAATACTTCATTCATCATTTTCTCTTTCTTCATTTTAAATAAAAGAAGCCCACCCTTCCCTTGTGAAAAGCGGTAAAGGGTGGGCCTTCTTGTGAAACGATTCACTCCCTCTCTCCGTGTGGGAGAGAAGGGGTGAACCTGTGTTGTGGTTTACTTCACCATCATCTTCTTAGTGATGGAGTTGCCGTTAGCGTCGTACATCTTAACGATGTTGATGCCCTTCTGAGCAGAAGCTGTGCGAACACCGCTCACTGTGAAGAATTCCTTGCGAACTGCATTGAGCTCAACGTCAGCCTTCAGGTTTTCGATGCCTGTTGCATAGTCGAAGCCTGGGAGTGGAGCAACGAAGAAGAGGCGTGCGTTGCCAACCTGAGATGTACCAGTCCAGAAGTCTGTTGGGTTACCAGTTGAATCCATAGCCTTGCCAGATACATACTGCTCGTGAACACCGAAGGTAAGAGTACCTTCCTTCACCTGGATGCCGTCGATTACACCCACTGGGCTTGAACCGCTACCTGCTGCACGGTAAGGACGAACGCTCTGTGCATCGTCTCCGTCACCCTGAGCGTAAGAGTACATATCCCATACGCCTGTCTCGTCGTTCTGAGCGTTGTAGCCAGAGTTACACTGCGTAGATACCTACAGGGAGGTCTTCGAGAGTCTGCGACATATCGTAGTTGTTGTTACCGTAGCTGTTGATACCGCTTGAAGTTACATATTCGATAGCAGTAGGATTTGCACCGCCGAAGCCAGGAGTGTTACCAGTGATAGTCCAGCCTGGGAAGCCGTCCTTGCCATATTCGCGATAGAACTTAGGGTTCTGGATAGCACCTGTGAGTTCGATACCCTTCGTTACGAGAGAGTCTTGGTTGAGGTTGTCGTAGAGCTCAGTCATTACAGCATCAGTGAATTCGCCGCTGATGATGAGTTCGTAGATGCGCATCTTGTTAGCATAGTTGAGAGCCTTTGCTACGTCGCGGTCGTCGGTAATTGCATTGTATGCAGCGTTGATTTCGTCTTCTGCCGCTGTACCGATGATACCAGCAGTCTGAGTAGCCTTGTAGAGACCCCAAGTGAGGAGGTCAGAGCAACCCTTCACCTTACTGAGCTGAGCAGCTGCGTTGGTGAGTGTAGGAGCTACTTCTGCGAGCACGTCGTCAGCCAATTCGCTTGGGTTGGTTGAACCATACTGGCTCATGATGCCACTTGCAGTCTGGTAAGCTTCAGCATTCTCATACTTCGTACCAGTGAGTTCTGCCATAGCGATTTCAGCCTCGTCCTTAGCAATGTTGAAGTCGTCGATGTACTTCACGCGAGCGGTGAGAGCAGCAGAGATAGATGCGAGCTTCTCGATTTCAGCCTGAACCTGAGAAGGTGCTGTGAAGCCACCTGCTTCAGCCTTGGCGATTTCGTTGATGAGGGCAGTCTTTGTTTCGCCGTCGTATGCTGCGTCTTCAGCGTCAGCCAAAACAGCCTTTGCTGCTTCAACAGCCACGTTCAGCTGCTGCTTGTAGTAAGCTGCCTTTGATGGCATAGTGATCACCTTCACGTTTGCGAGGAGGTATTCCTGCCACTGTGCTTCAGCAGCAGTGAATCGGAGAACGTAGTAACCAGGAGCAGAAGTGGTGAAGTCCTTCACGCAGCTTACAGAACCTGTCACCTTACCTGTAGCACCGTTTACGTTTGGAGCTGCGAGGATGTCAGTGAACTGAGCGAATACGTTACCGTTGAGGTCTTCAAGAGTGAATGTAAATGTAGGTTCACCCTTCCAAGCAGCCATCAAGAAGCTGATCTGATACTTGCGAGCGTCGAGCTTGAGAGCAATACCTTCTGGCATGTTAGGATCGATAACGCCACCTTCGAGGATGTAGTCCTTCACCTGCTCACCGTAAGTAGCATAACCTTCGTTAGTTCCACGAGAACCCCAGTACATAGCCTTGTTGAAGTCGCCGCTGAAGCCTTCGTACAGACGAGTACCACCGCCACCAGGGTTGCCACCCCAGTTGTAGTTGTACTGGCTACCATCGTCGTTGAAGCCATAGAGGTGGAAACCAGCCTCGTTCCATGTGGTCCATCCTTCTGGAACACCACCAGTCATTTCGTTGTCGAAGTCAGAAGCATAAACAACTTCTGATTCGCTTGTGTCGGAGTCAACACCTACCTGGAAGGTCAATTCCTGGTCTTCGGTGCAAGTCTCACCGTATGTGCTCTGAACACCGCTCACCAGAATGATGTACTCACCGTCAGCCAGAGGAGCGCCAGTACCGCAAACGATACCCATGCCGTCGCTGGTCAAGTTCATGAACTTAGTCAAGTCGGTTGACTTACCATTGCTGTAGAGAACAACAGAAGCAGTTGAGAGGTCGATAGCCTTGTTGTAGTAGAAGTAGATGTTTGCCACGTCAGAAGCCTTCAACTCGAACGATTCGTTCTCAGGAATGGTGCGAACGAGTTCTGGAGATTCCCAAGCAGAAGGAATTTCTTCGATGCTCTCATCCCAGTCAGCGATTTCGCCAGAGAATGGGAGAACCTGCACGTCGCCTTCGATGTCAGTAGTAGGGCGCTTCTCGTTGGTGTAGAAAATAGGGCAGTCCTCAGCAGGAGTGAAACTTACCTCAATCACGTCAGTGTCTTCCAGCACCATTTCGTCAGAAACGAATGCATAGAGGAAACCGTCAGGCTTACCTTCCAAGAATTCAGGATTGAAAGTCTGGTCGCCAATCTTCAGTGTCACCTGTGCAGGGTCGAGCACGAGTGTACCGCCAGCAGTCTTTGCCAACGAAGCAATGTTGGTTGGATAACCGAAGTCGATACGCACGCCGTAGTCGTTGAACGAAGTACCAGCGATGGTTGACTTCTCCAGCACGATATCGTCGAGCATGTAGATACCAGGGTTGTACATGTTGATGGTGATGAAGTACTGGTCAGCAAATGCTGTCATACCATCAGAGTAGAAGATAGTGTCGCCAGCCTCAGTGATTTCCTTGATGTTCTTGCTGTACTTCTCGAAGTACTTGTCCTGCAGTTCCTTGTTGGTGAAGAAAGTCACGTTTCTGATGTGACGCCATTCGCCATTCATACCGCTGGTGTAGTTGAAGTAGTATTCAGCACCTGAAGGAGCCACTGTAGGAGCTTCCACCTGCTCGAAACCGATAGAGAGGGAGTTCTTAATAGAGGTGTTGCCTCTTGAACCGTCCGATGCCTCGTACTGTCCGTCAGCCTTCACCCAGTAGGAAACACGGTAGCTGGTGTTGTCCTCCAACTTGATGTTACGAATCTTGAAACCACGATCCCAAGGGTTGCCCTTGAACGTGTTCGTGTTATCTACTTCCAGGGCATATTCGCCGGAGTGAGCATCTGTACCCTGCTCATTCCACATGTCGTCTTCCTGGAGATTGATGTGGTCGGCAAAGAAACCTGCGAACTGAGTAGAGTCAGCTGTTGTATAGACTCCCTTAGGTTCGTCGCTTTCGAAGCCAATCTTCAGAATTTGCTGTGCGCTGGCACTCAGACCAACTGCTGCAAATACTGCCAAGAGTAATGATTTCTTGTTCATACGCTTTCTTTTTTAAATTAGTTAATATTGAATTTAATTAATAATGTATTATTGTCAAGGAAAAAGTAAAAATGAAAAAGTAAAAATGGCAATGAGCGTCAATTCTAACTTTTAATTTTTAACTTTTAATTATCTACATTCTTCATTCCCGTTTGGCCAGTTTTCGGATGCAAAATTATTTTTTCGTAAAATCAAAACCAAATTTTTCTCGATTTTTTTTGTAACACATATCTTTTGAATTGTAACATATTTATTTAACATTTTGATAATCATTTATTTACAAAATTTTTTGTATGCGATTGGAAAATAAAAAATTCTCAAAAATTTTGTTATAATCTCCGCTTTGCCGTATCTTTGCCGTGAAAAACTACAGTTACTATGATGAAAAGAAAATATGCAGTTTTAGCACTCATCTTATTGTTGTGCTGTTTCGAGGCGAAGGCAGAAGATGGCAGTCGTCTTTGGTTGAGAACCGAAAAGAATGCTCAGCAGGAGCAACCCAAAGTTAAAATGAGCGGAAAGAAAGACGCTACCTTGCGACTGGCTTGCGATGAAATCCATCAATACTGGAAAGGAAAAAGCGTCGTGCTTACCGTCAAGAAAAATGGAAAAACACGCGATGGATTCGACATTTTCGACGATAGTCGTGCTGTCCGCATCGAGTCGGCAAGCAGTCTCGGTGTGCTCTATGGTGCCTACACCCTCCTCCGTATGCAGGCCATGGGGCAACCGATCCAAGGAACAATCAGCGAGACTCCTTGCTACGACATTCGCATCCTCAACCACTGGGACAACCCAAATGGAACTGTCGAACGTGGCTTTGCTGGACGAAGCATCTTCTGGCACGATGCTCTTTCTGCTCCATCGGGCAGAACACGACGTGCTGTCGATGGTGTTACTTCTGCTTCCACTCCTCAGGACAATGCTCCCCAAAAGCAGGATGATCACCTCGTAACCATCTGGAAGGCTTATGCTCGTGCCAACGCTTCCATCGGCATCAATGCCACCGTACTTAATAATGTGAATGCAAAACCTCTCATGCTCGGTGACGAGAAGTTGCAGGAAACGAAACGCATCGCCGACGTGCTCCGTCCTTATGGCATCAAGGTCTATCTCAGTGTCAACTTCGCCTCGCCTAAAGCCATCGGTGGTCTCTCCACTGCCGACCCGCTCGACCCCGATGTGCGCCGTTGGTGGAAGGAGAAGGCCAACGACATCTACCGCATGATTCCCGACTTCGGCGGTTTCCTCGTGAAAGCCAATTCCGAAGGTGAGCCTGGCCCGATGGACTACGGGCGCAGTCATGTGGATGGTGCGAACATGCTGGCTGAGGCACTCGCTCCGCATGGTGGTATCGTCATGTGGCGTGCCTTTGTTTATTCAGCCAAGGAGGGCAGCGACCGAGCTGCGCAGGCCGTCGAAGAGTTCATGCCTTACGATGGACAGTTTGCCGAAAATGTCATCATCCAAATCAAGAATGGTCCTGTGGATTTCCAGCCACGCGAACCGATTTCTCCGCTTCTGCTGGCAATGAAGCAGACACAGACGATGATTGAGGTGCAAATCACCCAAGAATACTTGGGCGAGAGTGTGCATAGTGTGTTCCTCGCACCAATGTGGAAGGAATGTTTCGATGTGGCAAAAGCACCCGATGGATTCGCCAATTTCGACAAGCATATCGGTAACCGCAAGACAGCCTTTGCAGGTGTGGCCAATATCGGCGACTCTCGCAATTGGTGCGGAAGCGACATGGCGCAGGCCAACTGGTATGCCTTCGGACGCTTGGCTTGGAATCCCGACCTGAGCAACGAGCAGATAGCCCGTGAGTTCCTCTCACAGACCTTCTCCACGAATCCTGTCTTCGTCACCGAAATGACGCATGTGCTCTGCCAGTCGCGCGAAAGCTGCGTGAAATATATGATGCCGCTCGGACTTCACCACATCTTTGCAGGCAATCACCACTACGGACCAGAACCTTGGTATGCACCGAAGGGTGTGCGTGCAGACTGGTTGCCACCTTATTATCATAAGGCTGATGCCAACGGACTGGGATTCGACCGCACTGTCGAGACGGGTAGTGGTGCCACGAAGCAGTACCCTCCTTCCTTATATAATAAATATAACGACCTTAATAGCTGTCCTGAGAACCTCCTGCTTTGGTTCCATCATGTGGCTTGGAACCATCGCATGCACAGTGGCAAGACTTTATGGGACATGCTCTGTCTCACCTACGAAGAAGGTGTGCGAGAGGCAGAAGCATTCGCCGACACATGGCGGAACATGAAACAATATGTGGATGCTGACCGCTGGGAAGCCCTCATGAAGCGCTACGACCGTCAGGCACGCGATGCCTGGTGGTGGCGTGATGCCTGTGTGCTCTATTTCCAGACTTTCTCCAAGCTCCCGCTGCCCGATGGCTTCCGCCCTGCCAAGTTCAAGCTCGACGACCTGAAGCGCTACCGTCTGGTTATGGACAACTACACTGCTGCCGACATGGACAAGTTGCCATGACGCTTTTGGGGATTGTCAGCAGCCCATGAATGGATTCACAAAACCGTTCTTTTGGATTTAACTAGTAGTTTGTAAAGTCTAAAAGTTTATTAAAGGATACAAGTGTTTTAGCTTAATCCTTGCTTCCTCATTTGTGAACTGCCAGTCAACCCCCTTCT
>CADBXS010000060.1 GCA_902798705.1 uncultured Bacteroidales bacterium | reverse complement strand
TGCTTTGCTCGCACAAAGATTTAACATTTAAGGCTATGCAACGAGACAGGCATACAAAGCGTTAACCAATTATAGCATTGTACTGGCCTGAATAGTTACATTGTTCTTTCTGCATTCTTCAATCAAAACTCCAATCGGAATCCCTTCTGCTTCAGTTCATCATATTTTGCTTGGTTGAACTTAAAGAGAAAGGCTTCCTTCTTCGGTGAGTTCTTCACTGTTTCGTCCAGTTGCGTCAGAATTTCCAAATGCCTCATCTTGTTGTAGAAATTCCGACGGTCAAACTTCACATCGAGGATGGCTTCGTACAGCAGTTGCAATTCCTTGATGGTGAATTTCTCGGGCAGTAACTCAAAACCGATAGGTTCGAAGTGAATCTGCTTGCGCAGTTCCTTCATTGCTGTACGCAGAATCAAGTCGTGGTCGAATGCAAGCGAAGGCACCTTGTCCAACGCAAACCATTCGGCTTTAGCCGCATCGTCGCCGCCTCTCACCTCCTGCATCTTCACCAGCGCATAATAGGCAATGGTCAGCACTCGCTCACGTGGGTCGCGCTGAGGGTCGGAGAAGGTATGAAACTGCTTGATGTATGCTCCTTGCAAACCTGTTTCCTCTTGCAATTCTCTCAGTGCTCCCTTCTCAGCCGACTCGTCCATCTTCAGAAAACCTCCAGGGAAAGCCCAGCGCCCCTTGAAGGGTTCAATGCCGCGTTCAATCAGCAGCACATTCAGTTTTGTGCCATCAAATCCAAATATCACGCAGTCAGTCGTGACACTTGGATGTGGATACTTATAGTGATAATTGAGTTCTTCCATCTTTACCATTTCTACATATTGTTCTAATAATTGGAATTGATACTTCATTCCAATTACTCACTCCTTTGAAAACTATAACAAACAAGCCTAAAGCTCAATGAACAACGAATTACCAAAGGCCAGTTCATCAATCTTGTCAAAAGATATCAATGAACCCATCATCCGTCTGTTCTTCAATGTCAATGATGTTTTCGTCTAAGGCTTCATCGTTGTCAATTGCATAACCACGTCTTGGTTCCCGACTCTCAGGAATCATGTATGGAAGAGAAATCACTGGAGCAATGTCCGTGATGGGCATTATATAAATCTTTTTCATAACACGGGTCATGAAAGTAATCTATTTCACAAAATATTTTTTACCATTTACAAGATAGATACCCTTTGGCAAGCTCGCACCAAGTACTCCAACTTTACGTCCACACATATCATAGACCTCTGTGTCTGCACTAAGCGGGGTAACAACCATTGGTAGAGTTTCAACACTGGTATCTTCTTTTCCATCATAAAACATGCCATGAACTGACATCGTCATTTCGTTCGAAGGAGCAATAGGATTCTCAAGGACAATCCATCCGCGGAATCCTTTCAACCGCGTATCTTTGTTGAGGTGGTAGATGGTGGTACTGTTTTCGGAATTGTTACTCACAACGTATGCACCCATAGACGCATAAATACCATGAGTATCTGTACCATTGTACTCACCATTTGTCACACTAAAGCTACTAAATCCAGGAGTCTGAACATAATTTACATAGGCATTGCCATCATGTTCGCCATCTAATGATGAAATAGTCTCACCCATAGCCTTCCATGTGTTCAACGACATCCTGTCATGAGTATAAGTCTCAGGTTCAGTTTCATTTACGGAGAAGAACATACGTCCCAATTCGTAGTAGGTAGTTTCAATTCCACGAGGGTCGATGCCTTCTGTCGGTTCCTTTGTTGGCTTCAGCAGATAGAATTTACCAGGTTCAACAACATTATCTGTGGTGAAAAGACTTAATGTCTTGAAATCGATGACGTTTGGATTCTGCGACAACTTACCGATGCTGTGAATATATGCCAGCTGAGCATCTTCGCCGAATGCAGAGCGCACCTGCTCGCCCGTGAGTGGCAATGGGAACGAGAATGAGTTCCACTGATTTTTCATTAAAGTACGCTCCAAGCACACAGCTCCACTATAACGACCATTCGGTACTGCACTCTGAAACTGCTTCCTTAAATGTTGTTCATCAAAGCGCAAGTAGTCTAAATTTTCCTCGTCCTCATAGAAGAAACAAGGTCCAAGTCCTAAATATGAAGCTCTGAAGTCATCCACACAAACCCAATCGGTATCATAGTAGCAGTATGTGTTGCCATTCTTTTTATAATTAGTACTCTTGGTTGCTGCGTCCTTACCTACACCTACCTGCAGTGTCTTTAGACCGTTATTGAACTGTTCTTCGGTAACCAGTATCCACACAGTGTTCTTATAGTTTTCCTTGTCCCCGTCGGGCCTTGTAAGGACTTTACCTACTTCAAGGCAGTTAGCCTTTGTGTTTTTGGTCGAAAATGTAGTTGAAGGAACTTTAACCAAATTATTTTTCGACTCGCTGCCTTCTGATGTACTGCCTTTCACTCTGGCAAAAATATAGGCATCATTTGCATCGCTCCGTATGAAACCATAACATTGCACCATGTACCACCCTGGTCGAGGCACTTCAAACTCTGTGTAGGTTCTACCTACTCCCTCAAAGGTCAAAAAACCATATTTAGCATTTTGCCAACCATAAGCGAGATCTCCTTCAAAAACGTTTTTCAAACGTACTGGCTTGTTCCATGCTTCAGTAGGATAGGTTCCATTATTCTGTTCCGCATTATTAAGATATCTGCCAAAAGTATATCCCCATCGTCCTTTCTGAGAATAATCGGCGTCAGCTTTTTCCTCCATCACCCAGTTTGTATCAAAAAGCTCAGCATTTCGTGTAAAGTCACGGTCAGGTATCAATGCCGCGATGCTGGGATTCAATCCTGTCACCTCTTCTTCAAGCACTGCATAGAATTGCTCTTCTGATATAACACGCCACTGATAAAGCTCATTCAATGGGATTTCTTCGCCATTAACTTCCTTCTTTGTAGTATCATTTTGCGGGTTATAGGTTGTCCAAGCAGCGCGGTCGTCATCCATAAATACAAGCAGTCCATCACCTTTCCAAGCGGGAGCATGACATTCTCCGTATCCAGCACCGAGATAATATTGCACATCTTTATTATTAACTCTCTTTTCTTCATACATGTAGTAAGTATAGGTGTCGCCGGTTTCACCTTCCACCCGTTTGAACTGCCACCCCTTAGTACGTCTGGATATATCAGCATCCATCATTAAGGTAAAGCTGTATTTATCCCAATTATTCCAGTTTTGTTGTGAATGAAATACTGAAGGGATGTTACAACCAAATATAAACTTAGTATTCGTAGGATCAGTTTTCTCTTTAATACCACTTAATATATACCCATCAGAGAACAAATATAATGGGCGTCCAAAAGATTCATGGAAGAGCCTGCCTTCCATTCCCCAGTTACCACCCTCAATAAGAAACATTCCTGTACCCACGTTATACAGAAAAATGATCTTTCCTTTTTCAAAAGGATACTTATTAATACGAGGACTAAAAGTATTTAATTGGCCTGGATTGGGAGCATATTGGTCATTACCAATCACGGTACTCACATCTATACCTTTCCACTTATGACTTTCCGATTGGGCGTGAGTCTTTTCTTCTCCTTCGCCAGGCTCATCTTGTGCCAAAACAGTCCCTGAGCTGAAAAGACCAAGGCACAACAATAAGAGGAATGCACAGATACTGGATGTTGTGAATCTGCCAAAACAAGTTTTTATTACACGAAAGATCCACCTTTCGAGTAACAAATACAACAAACACACAAGAGATATCGACCTTAGATATGTGCTGTAGAAATAACTATCAATCATAATAAAACCCTTTCTTTAGTCAATTAAAAACAAAAAATTAGTGTTTTGCAAGTGACTCAAGCAATAAATGCATGATTACCTTTCTTATAGTTAAGAGGGGCAAATATATAAAAAAATTATAAAATAAAAGGAATTACATTAAAAAAAAGAGAAATTTTAACGAAATTACAGCTTAACATCCAAGCTAACAGCATTTTTAGCATTATTTGAAGTCAGTTTTGTTGAAGGTAAAAATATCGCTTTGCAACAGGGAAACAGGGACAAAGGAACATAGGCACGTTGGGTTGGCATTGGCGTTAGCTTTTCCATCCAGATGGCTTCCCTCCCTTTTGGGGGAGCTGGAGGGGATTGTTTTAGGGGATTGTCTGAAGCGCATGTAGGGATAAACTGAAGCATTCCTTTGAGTTCAACTAGTTGCCGAAGGCTCGGCATCGAATCGTCGAGCCTTCGGCGTTGCGATAACGAGGGTTCGCCAGAACAACGATGAGGGCTCGGCATTTCAGTTAAACCTTTAACTTGGCGCAAGCCAATCAAAGGAATTAAACAGTGTAATCGAAGGAGAGCATCAGTACATTCGAAGGAAAGCGTCAGCAAATATCCAATGAAACCATTATATTTCTTCAAAAATCTACATTCCAACAAGTTTTGAATGCGTATAATTGCTTATCTTTGCCTTGAACCATTTGACTTTTCAAGGCAAAAATATCAAAAAGGAAGAAAGCGACATGAAAAAGAGAAAAAGAAAGGTAGCCAAAGCTACCATGATGGATGCCATCAAAGCTATGAGACGTGGAAACCGTGAGGCAGAGCAAGAACTGCTTGGTCCAGGTTTCCACAGCTTTAATAGGCTTCATAAGTCAAAAAAGACCTATACCCGCAAAGCAAAACATAAGAAAAATGAAGAATAAACAAAGTAATGTTAAACAATAACTTGGAATTATTCTCAACCACGAATTACTCGAATTTCACGAATATATTTTATAATTATTACATCAAATTTCACGAAAAAATGCTGGCATTTTTCAAATTAGAGAAATTAGATAAAATTAAAAACAGAAATTCGTTTAATTCGTGAAATTCGTGGTTACAGAAAACAAATAAATGGATTAAAATCGTCCCAAATTATTCTTTCATTGTTACATAGCTTTAAAATATTCTTCATTCTACATAGCCTATCTAACTGCTCCCCTCGCCCTTTGGAGAGGGGTTGGGGGTGAGGCTTCTTCTTCATTAACGAGCTTACTCTCCGAAGATTTCATTCAGACGTTTGTGCAGAGGCTTTCCACGAAGAGCACGGTCAGTAATCTTTCCCTGTGGGTCGATGAGGATATTGTCAGGGATAGCGTCAATCTTATAAAGTGCAGCAGCAGCGCATTGCCAACCCTTCAGGTCGGAAATCTGCAACCACGGCATCTTGAGCTGACCGATGGCTTTCACCCATGCTTCCTTTTTTTCATCGAAGGAAACACCTATCACCTCGAAACCCTTGGCGTGGTATTTGTTGTACGCCTCAAGCACATTTGGCATCTCTGCACGGCAAGGTCCACACCATGAAGCCCAGAAATCGACGAGCACCCACTTTCCTTCGCCAACCAGTTCGCTCAGCTTGTGCATCTTGCCGTCCTGGTCAGCCATTTCCAAGTCGGAATACTGCTGACCGACAAAAGCCATCTTAGGACTGTCCTTTGGCTGCAACTGCTCAGCAATGTATTCCTTTGCCTTCTTTAAATAAGGATGCTTGGAGAACACCAGATTCTCCTGAACCAACTTGTCGTACTCTTCCACACCATTGTCAAAGAAGTATAAATCTGCGAAAGCCAAAGGAATCAAGGAATTGCGCTCCTCCTTGAAAATTTTGTTGGCGAAAGCAATCTGTCTGTCAAGCCTCTTGTTTATTTCAGCCATGAGCTCCTCGGCTTGAGCCGCAATCTCAGCCTCGGACATCTTGGAAACCTTCGCTCTGAAAGCCCGCGAAGGGATGTCCTGTTCAATATCGTACTTCGTGAGGCGTTCATTCAGTGGAGAGCCTTTCAGTGTGCTGTCGTTGACATTGACAACCACTGGTGTGCCGTCGTTGAAGAATATCGTCGTCCACTCTTTTTGCTCTGCACGAACACCCATGAAAGCATCCTTCTCGGCAGTGCCATTGAATGAGAACTTACCACCAGAAACTACCACACTGTCGATAGCAGCATCTTTCAACTTATCAATCAGATAAATCTTTTCTCCATTGTTAGCGTATGTTCCGCTAACAGAATACTTCACCTTTTGTGCCATTGAAGGCATCGCTGCAGTTACAAGAACTGCCCACAAAAATAATTTTTTCATAATACTTATAATAAATGATGTTTCTTCATACCTTCTTCAATCTCTTCACCCATTTGCATCAACTCTTCCATCCTCGAATCATTTTGAAGTAAAGAGTCTGTCATGTTCTTTTCTATGAGCTGTTTCTTCTTCCGATAAACCTCTATCTCCTTGTCAGTGACATTCATCAGCAGCTTACATTCTTCGTAACGATTTTTCATTTCTGAATAAATGCCCTGACTCATATAATTATAGATTATGAGGTCTACTTGAAGGGCATCCTTCAAGTTTTGCATTATATTTATATCTTTTTTAAAACAAAGGGCGTAAACAGAGTCACAGACTGTCTGTTTGTAAAGATTTCGATTGTAATAGAACTCTGCTACATTCTCAGTGAAAAGCACATTGCCCACCGTGTTAATGGTTTCTATACTTGATGAGAATATTTTTTCCGTGGTATTTGTGTATTCCATCTTCGGTATCAAACGAACAAAATTATATTTTCTTTGCTCAAAGAGGGTGGTGTCTTCAGCAATATCGCGTTGAAGCTTAAAAAATTCAAAAAGATTCGAATCAGCTTGTTGCACCATTTTCAACGAGGTGTATAAATCGTACATCACCATCATCACTATTTCACGCTTCTCACTTTTCTTCTTGTTGTTTTCGATGATGGCAGACGTACCGAAGGTGAGTGCAATGGAGATGGTAGTAGCAAGGAGCGACAACATGAAATGCTTCATTGCCGACGAACCGCCTTCCTTCTTCGGTTGCTCAGTAGTTTGTAACTTATCTTCCATTTCTATTCTTCCAATTTTTGGAGGATTTCCTCGATGACCTGAGGGAAATGCTCCTGTTCCAAAATGTGTTCCTTGGCAGCGATGTCGTCGGGCGTGTCTTCTGGCAAGATAGGAGTGCTGAACTGTGCGATGATTTCGCCACCGTCGCACACGTTGTTCACATAATGCACCGTCATGCCTGTTTCCGTTTCGCCAGCTGCCTTCACAGCTTCGTGAACGTGGTGTCCATACATGCCCTTGCCGCCAAACTTAGGCAAGAGAGCCGGATGGAGATTGATGATGCGACGCGGAAATGCGTCGATGAGGAAATCGGGTGCCAAGAGCAGGAATCCCGCCAAAACCACGAATTCAACGTTATATTTCCGAAGCAAAGGCATCAGAAAAGCCTCATCGTTCAGCTGCTTTTTGGGAACGATTTCCGTAGGCACACCCAGCCGTTCGGCTCGTACCAATGCATAGGCATCTGCACGATTACTGATGACAACTGTGACATGCACCTTGTCGGAATCCTGAAAATACTTGATGATGTTCTCGCAGTTGGTTCCACTGCCCGAAACGAAAATTGCTAAGTTCATTATTGAGTTTTTAAGTTATTAAGTTTTTGCGGAGCTGAGTGTCTTCGTTAAACTTTAAACGTTAAACTTTAAACTTCTGAATTTACTTGATTCAACATGATTTGATTCCCAAGTTAGCCTCAATCGACATGAGGAACTCCTGCTCCATGCGCTGGCGACGGTCGGCATCGTCGGGATTGATGGCGAGGATTCTGCCCGAAAGCGTGTAGCCATCGTAGATGATGTAGCCCACAAACGGAAACTCGCGCAAGCGGCACCAACGACGGTACTCAAGCAAATCGTAAGCACCAATATAGCCCAATGTACGCCCCGACTCACTGACGATAGCCATAGCATCAGGGTCGAACGCGTTGGTTGGTTCAGGACGCACCGTTCCTCGAATGACCCCCACGTCAGACGGCGTGCAGTTGAACGTGATGCCTGCCACCTTCGCATAGAAACTGCCACCTTCGCCCTTGCCTGGTTTCACCCGCTTCTCCCTGCCACGCATCGGTTCGTCTTCCGAGAAGTCGATGAGCACAGGCTGGCTGTAGTCAACAGATGCCGACTGAGTAGCTTTCGCAGCATCCGAACCGTTCTGCGAAGAAAGAGACGAAGCGTCGTCACCAGCACCCTTGTCTGGATTGGATGTTGGAATCGTCTTGTCGAACTGCCGTGTCTTCCACAAGAGGAAAGCAGCAGCTGCAACCAAAACAACGATGATAATAGCAGTCATAATGAGTATGATGAAATCAATAAAAATCAGAAAACCTTCGCTGTAACTCTACGCGCTGGTTACTCCTTCAGTTCACTGTTAGGAAGAACAAAATCGAACACATCATTCGATGTCTCCCCTCTGTAATGGCAAACCACTTGCTTCTGATGCTCCTGACAGTACTTCAGAACGTTCTGAAGCGTGGTGTCGGTCGTGGTGTGAAGCTTTTCCAGCATGGCATAAATCACGTCGTCCTTGGCTGCTTGCAGTTCCTTGAGCGACAACAAGCCTTCTGCCACTTGGAAGGATAGTTGCACATCGCCATTCGGTTGCCTACTGATTGAAACGGGCTTCAGTTCCTTCACCAGTTCCTGAGCTGTATAGTGCGATTGCTCTTCCTCGATGCCAGTCAGACTGGTCTTGCCATGACATGCCGACAACAGCGTGAGCAGCACGACTGCCACGGCAAAAAGAATTGTGAAATGAGGTTTTTTCATACGATTCGTGTTAAAAATCATGCAAAGTAAGTGAGTTTGCGGGATTTATCCAAGAGATTGTTGATTTTTTTCAATCGCTTTGTCGAAAGAAAGCATTATCTTTGCAACAGATTTTAAGCTAAAAAGTAAAAGTTAAAAACAAAAAAGGCCTATGAGCGGTATTCTTTTTAATTTTTAACAGGACAAGTTCTACATTCTAATTAAATAACACTATGAGCAAAAACAGTTTAATCAAGCAGGATGGTGTCAGCTATCTCATTCCGTTCATCCTCGTCACCTTCTGCTTCGCCCTTTGGGGATTTGCCAACGACATCACCAACCCCATGGTAAAGGCCTTCTCCAAGATTTTCCGCATGAGTGTCACAGAAGGTGCACTCGTACAACTGGCGTTCTATGGAGGCTATTTCTGCATGGCATTCCCTGCAGCCATCTTCATCCGCAAATATAGCTACAAGGCAGGTGTGCTGATGGGACTTGGACTCTATGCCACAGGTGCCCTACTCTTCCTTCCGTCGAAGATGATTGGCACCTACGGTTGCTTCCTCATTGCCTACTTCATCATGACCTGCGGATTGTCGTTCCTCGAAACCAGTTGCAACCCTTATATTCTCACGATGGGTTCGGAAGAAACCGCCACTCGACGACTCAACTTTGCCCAGTGCTTCAACCCATGCGGAAGTATCATCGGCATGTTCGTTGCCATGAACTTCATACAGGCTCGCCTCAACCCTGCCAGCACCGAGGAGCGCGCCCTGCTTAGCCCTTCCGAATTCGATGCCATGAAGGATAGCGACCTCAGCATACTCATCTCCCCTTACCTGCTCATCGGCATCGTCATCATCATCATGTTCCTCATCATCCTTTTCAAAAAGATGCCGAAGAATGCCGACAAGAGCCACGACATCCATTTCCTTCCAACCATCAAGCGCATTTTTAGTCTGAGCCGCTACCGCGAAGGTGTGATTGCTCAGTTCTTCTATGTGGGAGCGCAAATCATGTGTTGGACCTTCATCATTCAGTATGGCACGCGCGTCTTCATGGCGGAAGGCATGGGCGAACAGGAAGCAGAAGTGCTCTCGCAGCAATTCAATATCTACGCCATGATTATCTTCATCTGCTCGCGATTCATCTGTACTTATTTGATGAAATACACGAATCCATCGAGACTTCTTGCCATCTTTGCCGTGGGTGGAATGCTCTTCACGGCTGGTGTCATCTTCTTCCAGAACCGCTTGGGCATGTATTGCCTCGTAGCAGTGAGCGGTTGCATGTCGCTGATGTTCCCAACCATCTACGGCATTGCCCTCGACGGCATGGGCGATGATGCCAAGTTTGGTGCAGCAGGACTCATCATGGCCATCCTCGGCGGTAGCGTACTTCCTCCGCTTCAAGCAGCTATCATCGACCAGCACACCGTGGGCTCGATGCCAGCCACAAATGTTTCCTTCATCCTGCCTTTCATCTGCTTCCTCGTCGTATTCATCTACGGCTATCGAATGCTGAAAGTTAATAAGGCAAAAACCATCAACTAAAGCACTATGGAAGGCTACAAAGTAAAAGAATACAAAGGTCCCGTGAAGCGCTATTGCCGAACGATGAACTTGAAAGATAATCCCGAACTCATCGCGGAATATCGAAAGCGTCACAGCCAAGAACATTCGTGGAAGGAAATACGCGAAGGCATCAAGCAAGTGGGCATCCTCGAAATGGAAATCTACATCCTCGGCAACCGTCTCTTCATGATTGTGGAAACGCCTCTCGATTTCGACTGGGACACCGCCATGGCACGCCTCGCCACCCTTCCTCGCCAACAGGAATGGGAGGACTACATGTCCATCTTCCAGGATTGTGAACAAGGTGCCACTGCCACAGAGAAATGGCAAATGATGGAGCGCATGTTCTATCTCTACGACTAACAGACTCCATCCTTCCTAAACAAAAACGATTCGCCTCGCAACCAGCAAGGCGAATCGTTTTTGTTTGTTTACTCTATCTTGAACGGGGATATATTATATGGTTCCCTTATATAATTGTTCTAAAGGGAAAATCATATCCCAATTCTTTCCCCACACAATGTTGCCATGTTCAAGGGTGAAACGATTGAACTTGCGTGGGTCAAGGTACTTGTTATACTGTGGATGAGGATGGCGACGGATGAAGTCACCAATGTCCACCGTGCGCATGGTATTGTCACTGAACGTAAGACATACGGTCAAGTTTCCCATGTTTTCAGCCTTTATAATACAAAGTTTCTCCATCTTTATTCCTCCTTATAACCTTTTTCTGATATTAGTACAGCGAATTCTCTGCTTTAAAACAAAAAACTTCACCCACTTGTCTATGATATTCTTATAATACTTGCGGATAAACTCTTCTGCTGTGCGTTTGTCCTTCTCTAGCAGTGGATCTGCTCCATGTTTTTCTCGAGCATTTATCTCAGCCAACTCACCGTTCATCATGATGAGATCAAAGACACTCTCTTTACCTCCATGCAACACGTGAACATGTATTGGCTCATGTTCGTTTGAATAGAAGTAGAAGATGAAACCGAAGTATTCAAATATTTTTGGCATGAATAATTTGCTTTTTACGATGCAAATATACTATTTTTTTCATAATCATACATTTTGCCTCATAAGTTTTTTATTCGCTTTAATATTTATTTCCATTTCACCTGTTCCACTTCATATCCAGCATCGCGGAGTTTCTGAACGATGCCGTGCTCACCTATCAAATGACCAGAGCCAATGACAAACATCGTTGGCTTTTCGCGCATCGCTTCTATCATCTTCGGGAGCCATTTCTCATTACGGTCTTTCAATATTCCTGTCTGTTTATTGGCCTCAGGAAGATAAAAGGTGGTGAAACCTTCAAAATCTCCAGCCCTCCAATAGTCGCAAATCTGCTCGTACCCATCAACTCCTTCGAAACCCTTCAAGAGCTTTTCCTTACGTTTATCATAACCTTTCAGGAATGCCATCAACGAGTCGGCCTGCTCCTTAATGGTCTGAGGCGTTGCAGTATGAGCTGCAAGGATTTCCTGAGGCAACAGATTCTCACCATCCAACCCCCTCACGTTCCAACCGCATTCCTTTGCCTTTTGCATGAGGACAAAGTCCATCATCGTTCCTTTCATGGCTTTCTTTCTGAACTCTCTTATCAGAGGGATGGAAAGGAAACTCTGAAAATCTGCTGGTTGCCAGTTCAGAATATCCTTAAATTTCGGGTCATCCAAATTGATGGGAATGATTTCCTTGTATTTCGCTTTCAGGATTCCAGCACTCTCTTTGTCTATGACATCGAAGATGTTTTTGCCTTTGGGATACTTTGCTTTCTGCTTTTCTTCGTTCTGACGAAACAATTTATCACCAACCATCTGCGGGTTGGTAGGGGGAATATACTCTACATACATCTGCTGGCATCGTGCTTCTGCCTCCTTGTATTCAACGATGCTGTCGAGTAACGATGCGGACAGAGGGTGTATGGTGCCAAGCATGTACGACGGCTCCGAAAGATCATTGTCGCTAATGCGGAAGAGAAACTGTGCGTCAGCGGTAAGAGCAACGAGAGCGAAGATGAGGAGGAAAAGCCACCTCCTAAGCTCCCCGAGGGGAGGAAAGTGAAGAGAAAAGCGTGAAGAGTGAAACATGAAAAGTGAGAAGTGAAAAGTGAAGAGTGAAAAGTGAAGAGTGAAAA
>CADBXS010000059.1 GCA_902798705.1 uncultured Bacteroidales bacterium | reverse complement strand
TCCAGCACCGGGAACCTGCCCAAGTCTTTCAGCCAAAAGCCGAGAAACTGCCAGGCGGCGTCACCGAAGAAAACATCATCACGGCTTGGCACATCTACGAATCGCAGATTCCAACAGGAGAAGCAGCCATTGCCATCTTGATGCGCAACTACACGCCTCGTCTGCTCAACAGCAACAGCTTTGAAGTGGCAGTGAACAACTCCTTGAACATCGAAACACTCAGCAAATACGAAAGTTCCATCCTTCAACACATCAAGAAATGTGTAGATACGGACCTGTTGACCATGTCGATTCGTCTGCAAACTCCTGCCGAACAGCCCAAGTTCTACTCCAAGCCCGAGCGTCTCAAGATTCTGAAAGCTCACCATCCCGCTCTCGACAAGCTTTGCAAGGAACTCGACCTCGACATTTCTCTCGGATAATATTCCGTTTCCGCCCTAAGCACAAAGAAGGCTGAATCCCTCACTTGGAGATTCAGCCTTCTTTCTTATTGTCAAAAACAAATCAGAGCATCATTACATGCAAAGTTGCAAACCGAAACTGATACCCTTGAAGTCAAGTGTTGGAGAATAGTCCTCCTTCAGCTGGCGCAATGGCGACCACTTGCAATAGAAACCCAGTTTGTCCCAAACGATCATACCCTTCAAATCCACAGTCACCACTTCCTGACGCAAACCATTCGACGTGAACACTGCGTATTCCCCACGGTCGTTCCAATATTTGGTCTTGAGACTACCATGAAGGTTGAAGTTCAAAATAGGACCAGCCACGATGGAGAATTTTTCTGAAGCCCTCAACTCAAACAGTATTGGCAAAGTGAGAGAGAAAATCTTCATGCGGGAGAAATCCACACAACCCTTAGCACCAGTCGCTGCATTGTTGAGGTATTTTGGTGCACCAACATACACATGATTGTTCGTGTAATCCTTCTCAAAACTCCTGTCAGCATCTGTCGAGCGGAAGTTCTTCCAGTTGAAGCCCAAGTTCAAGTGGAAAAGGAAAGACTTTGTGATTTCAGGACTCCAAAGCGGAAGGTCGAAACCAATTTCCCACGACTTCCCGATATTGACATTCATGTTGTCGGGAGCACCCAGAGCCGTATTTAAACCATAATAGAATCCAGCCAAGTCATCATCAATCTTGTCCTTCAATTTTTCCTTTGTCGTTGACTGGGCTATCATTGCCGAGCTTCCCATCAGAAGCATAGCAAACATAACTAAAAGCTTTTTCATCTTTGTTTTCAAAATTATAAAGTGATTGATTCTAAAGAAAATTTCACAAAGAACACATTATTTTTCAAATCGTTGCAAAAGTACAACATTTTTTTCAAAAAAGCAGCCATTTTGCTGCAAATTAACCTTTTACGCCTAAAAAAGAAGCTTTTTGGCGGTCTATTTGAAAATTTCAATTATCTTTGTCACAAAATATCACTAACCACTATGATGAATAGAAAAAACTTGATTGGAACGCTGACGGCATGGTGCCTGTTGGCTGCGAATGGATGGGCACAGAATGTGGTGCTCTCCCCTGCGAATGGAGAAAAAGACGTGTGCATCGACACTCATCTCTCTCTGACCTTCGACTCAGACGTGACGGTAGGCAAGAAAGGAAAGGTGAAACTGTGGGATGCCGAAACAGGCAAACTGGTGGATGTGCTCGACCTGAGCATTCCTGCGGGACCTACGGAGTCGCAACCCAACAATCCCGATGCCATCTACACGCCCACACCTTATTTATATAAAGAAGGACCTCGCGCCACGAACCGCAACACGGTGCCAGGCACTCCGTCGGGAGTCAACAAGTGGGACAAGAGTCGCTATCAGTGGAACATCATTGGCGGTTTCTCCGATGCCTTCCATTTCTACCCCATCATCACCAAAGGGCGAAAGGCAACCATCTACCTGCACAACAACATGCTCGACTATGGCAAGGAATACTATGTGACCATCGACAAGGGCGTCATCGATGGATTTGCAGGCATCAAGGGAAAGGACAACTGGCGATTCACCGTGAAGAACGAAGAACAACGAGTTCAGCCATCCTTCACACCGCAATCGTCCTACGTCGCTGAACGGACCATCGTTGTCGCTGCCGACGGCACAGGCGACTTCTGCACCCTGCAAGGAGCACTCGACCACGTCCCCGACTTTGCCAAGAGCGAGCAGGAACGATGGACCATCCTCGTGAAGAACGGAGAATATGAGGAAATTGTGTATGCACGCAACAAGTGCTACGTCACCATCGAAGGAGAAAGCCGCGAAGGTGTGCTCATTCACTATGCCAACAACGAAGTATTCAACCCCCACCCTGCCGACATCAAAACCAACGAGTTGAAGGGCACATTCCCTTCGCGTCGTGCAGCGACAAGCCTCGACAACTGCCACCACCTGATACTGAAGAACATCACCTTCCAGACCGATTGCAAGGGGCAAGCAGAAGGTCTTCTGCTGAACGGCAGTGAGAACTATGCCGAGAACGTGCGCATCGTGGGCAGTGGCGATGCCCTGCAAGTGAATGGCAGCGCCTACTGGCTCAACTGCGAAATCGACGGCGATGCCGACACCATCCTGGGCCGAGGTCCATCGTTCTTCAACCACTGCACACTAAAGGGCAGTTTCGCACTCATGTGGATACGCAACACGGAAGAGAACCACGGCAACGTGTTCGTGGACTGCACCCTCGTGGGCAAGGACAACAACACGAGCATCGCCCGTCTGCCTTCCAACCATGGCAAGAACTACCCTCACGCCGAATGTGTGCTCATCAACTGCACCCTCGTGAACATCGTTCCGATGGGCTTTGAGAGAGTGGCAGAAGAGGCACGCACAGCCCACCTTTGGGAATTCAACAGCCACGACGAGAACGGGAATCTCATCGACACCAGCAAGAGGCACCCATACGTCAAGCAACTCCATCCCATCGAGGATGCCGACATCATAGCCAACTATTCCGACTACCGATACGTGTGGAAATAGCCGTTCTTTACATTTAGTGAAGCGTGAAGAGCCCCCCTCCAGCTCCCCCGAGGGGGAGAAAAAACCATCCGGATGGCATTTTTCACTTTTCACTTATCACTTTTCACTTTTCACTTATCACTGCTCACTTTTCACTGCTCATTCCTCACTAAAGAAAAACTCCTATACTCCAAAACTCCGTAGAGATTAAGTGAGGAGTGAGGAATTGTTTAGAAAATATTTGGCAGTTTAAAGAAAATTGTCGTTATTTGTAACATATTGTAGGTTTTCCTGAAATCCAGACACGTTAAACCACATGAAGAACCAGTATTACAATGAAATGGTAGAGTTGTTGATGGCTCACCCCAACGGAATGAGGGTGGGACTGATGGCTCGTACCATATACAATTCCAATTGTGACTTGTTCGACACCGACGCAGCCTGTCGCTTCAAGAAAATCTACGACAGTGTGAAACGCTACCTCTGGACACAGAGCCGACACAAGCATTCGCCATTCGAACGACGGAAATGGGGCACCTACGCACTGAAGAAGAATTTCGTGTTCCAGCTGGAGCTGGCTTTCGACGACTGGGATAGCGACAATATCGACCTGAAAAAAGTGTATAAGGAGGCACCTCCTTCGAAGAATCCCCAAGCCTACATGCTCGACCTTTTTGCATAAGATTTCAAGGTAAAAAAAGCGTTTTTTTATGGTTTTTAGTGCAGTTCTGTGAATGTGTGCGAAAACACATGTTACAAAACACAGGAAAAAAGGATGAGTTCCAACAAATGTTCTTTACCTTTGCAGCATCCTAAAAACAATCTTTTTACCTTAAAAAAAATTAATACTTATTGAGAACAAAAGAGGTGCTCGTGAGAGTACCTCTTTTCGCTTTTTATCGGCACTTCCAATGGACAACAAAACAGAGGAAAGAAGGTCTGCAAATCGTGCCTTTCCCATTAAAGGCATTGTCACCACAAAGAACTTTTTTCCAAACCCTCCCAAACATTCTTTGTCAACGCTGCAAACTTCACACAGTGGTTTTCCGTCTATACGGAAAGGTTTTCCATGTAAACGGAAAAGTTTTGTGTTTACACGGAAAGCTTTTCCATTCAGTTTTTTCCCCTATTCCGCCATGTTTGGCTCAGAAAGAAAAAGATTTTGTTTCATACAATGTGAATAATTGCTAAATAATGAAAATATGAGACAAATAGATTGGAAACTATTTGGGACAAAAAAGTTTTCTGCGTAACTTTGCAGAGAATTTGGGAGTAGAAGGGTGAGTTTTGGGCAAAATGACTGTCGGGAACTCACATTCACTGATGATTCACAAGTGGGTAATTCTCGTGTTTCCCTATATGCAACAGATGTGTTTTAATTAAAATCAAGGAGTGTAAAAGAGATGAACCAAGATGAACATAAACGCAACGAGCAACGTGAGCATGTCATGGAATTTGCCTTAAACGAATTTATTCAGAAAGGTTTGAAAGCCGTGAAGATGAACGATATTGCGTTTGCATTGAGCATGTCGAAGCGCACACTCTACGAAATGTTTGGCGACAAGGAAGGAATGCTGATTGAATGCTTTAAGTTCAATCAGAAAAAAGGACATCAGGAATATGAGAAACTGCGCAAGGAAAGCAAGAACTCGCTGGAAACTCTCATCAAGTTGTATCGCCAGCGAATGAACGAGATGAGCCATGTGAATCCTGCTTTTCTGAGCGATATCCAGAAGTACGACAGGGTGATGGAACACCTTGAGAGTGTGTCGAAGGAGAAAAACGAAATGGCCTTGCGCTTCAGTGAGGAATGCGTGGAAAACGGATTGTTCCGAAAGGACGTTGACTTCAAGCTGCTTATCTCATCGTTCGACGTGATGAACAAGGCGCTGCTCTCGAATGAGATATACAAGCAATATGGTCTTGAGAACATGGTGAATACCATCAACATGACTTTCCTGCGAGGCTTGTGTACACAGAAGGGATTGGAAATTATCGACTCCGGGAACTATTCCTTAGAGACGGACGAGGAAACGGGAAATACAAACCAGCCCGAGAACTCGGACAAGTAGAATTACACATTATATATAATATATAGACAGAAGAAAAACGTAACATGAAACTGAAAGGCAGAAGATTGATTTTATGCTTGATGTCATCTATCATGGCGATAGGTGCCGAGGCACAAGAGCCGGTTCAGAACGGCGCTGTGGGAACACTGGAGCTGAACTTGGAGAAAGCCATTGAGATTGCTTTGGCTGAGAATCCTACCATCAGGGTGGCCGACAAGGAGATTGAACTGAAGAAGGTGGCCGACAAGGAGGCTTGGCAGGCATTGCTTCCCGAAGTGAACGTGACGGGCAACTTGCAGCACACCATCTTGGCAGCCGAAATGAAGTTGGGTGATAATAAGTTCAAAATGGGTAAGGACAACACCAACACGGTGGCTGCCGCTGCCACTCTCAGCTTGCCTTTGTTCGCTCCAACGGTGTATCAGAACATGAAGCTGACAAAGACTGACATCCAGTTGGCTCAGGAAAAAGCACGTTCGAGTCGCCTTGATCTCATCAACCAAGTGTCGAAAGCTTACTATCAGGCGCTGCTTGCACAGGACAGCCACAAGGTGATGCAGGAAAGCTATAAGATTTCGAAAGAGAACTTCGACGTTGTCAACAAGAAATACAGCGTGGGCAAAGTGAGCGAATACGACAAGATTTCGGCTGAAGTGCAGATGCGCTCCATGAATTCCAGTCTGGTGAGTGCTGAAACTGGACTTACACTTGCCTTGCTGCAGCTGAAAGTGCTGATGGGCGTGACTGAAAACGTGAATCTCGTCATCGACGACAAGTTGGAGAACTATGAGAATAGTCTGACGCTCAGCAACCTCGGTTCGTTCGAAAGCGAATTGCAGAACAACTCTGCTCTGCGCCAGTTTGAGCTGAACAAGAACTTGCTGGAGCGCACGCTGAAAGTGCAGCGCACACGCTTCATGCCTACCCTTTCCTTTCAGTTGACAGGTCAGTATCAGTCGCTCTACAACGACGACTGGGCATTGTGGAATTATGACTATGCTCCAAGCTCTTCGTTCACCCTCGTCCTGACTATTCCTATCTTCAAGGCTTCGAACTGGACTGCATTGAAAAAGACGAAAATCCAGTTGAGCGAACTGGAAGACAACCGCCTCAACACACAACGCCAGCTGAATATGGCTGCGGAGAGTTACAACAAGAACATGGCTTCGAGCATTGCACAGGTGGCAAGCAACCACGAGGCTGTGAAGCAGGCTGACAAGGCTGTCACCATCTCTGCCAAGCGCTATGAGGTGGGACGCGGCACTATCCTCGAACTGAACCAAAGCGAAGTGGCGCTGACTCAGGCGAAGCTCACTTACAGCCAGAGTATTTACGACTATCTGAAGAACCGTGCCGACCTCGACTACACACTGGGGCGAGAGACGTATTTGAAATAACGAACATCAACCTTAACGATAACCATAACGATAACTGCCGTCCGGATGGATAGTTAGGGTTAGGGTTAAGGTTAAGGTTAAAGTTAAGGTTAAAGTTAGAATCACGATAACGATAACAAGGAAGAAAAAATAAAGATTAAGATATGAAGAAGAACATTTCGGCTGCACTCCTCTTGGCTGCAGCATTGATGGTTAGCTCGTGCGGCGGCGACAAGAAGGATGCTGCCAAGAGCGAAGAAAAGCCACAGGTGAAAGTGGAAACGGCAAAGCTTCAGTCGATTCCACAGACAGAAACGTACTCCGCCACGGTGGAAAGCGACGTGAAGAACAACATCTCGCCAAATGCTCCGCTCCGCATTGAAAAAATCTACGTGGATGTGGGCGACGTGGTTCGCAAAGGACAGGTGCTCGTTCAGCTCGATGCATCAAACTTGCGCCAGAACAAACTGCAAGTGGAGAACATGAAGCTCCAGCTGGAGAACGTGAAGACCGAGTTCAACCGCACGAACGCCTTGTTCCAAGTGGGCGGTGCTTCTCAGGCAGAATACGACAATGCAAAACTGGCTCTCGACAATGCCCGTATGCAGTTGAACGTGTTTGAGACACAATATCGTCAGCTGGTTCAGAACACGCAACTCACGGCTCCTATCTCGGGTGTAGTGACAGCACGCAACTACGACAATGGTGACATGTATGGTGCTCAACCTATCCTCACCATCGAGCAGACCAACCCTGTGAAACTGCTGGTGAACATCTCCGAAACCTACTACAAGCAGATGAAAAAGGGTATGCCTGTCGATATCACGCTCGATGCTTATCCTGGCGAGAACTTCTATGGAAGGGTGACAACCGTCTATCCAAGCGTCGATGTTGCTACTCATACCTTCCCTGTGGAAGTGACTATCAACAACTCCTCGCAGAGGGTTCGTCCAGGCATGTATGCCCGCGCCACTGTCAACTTCGGCGACAAGCAGCACGTAGTTGTTCCTGACGCAGCCGTTGTGAAGCAGATTGGTGCTGGCGACCGCTTTGTGTATGTGTACAAGAACGGCAAGGTTAGCTACAACAAAGTGGAACTTGGCCAACACATTGGCGACCTGTACGAAATCCTGAGCGGCGTGGAGAACGGCGACCAGGTGGTGGTAGCTGGCCAGGCTCGTCTTGCCAACGGACGCGAAGTTGAGATAATTAAATAAAATAGAGGAAAGCGAAAACACCTTTCCGCCTCATCCTATTTAAAAACGAATCATAATGAGTTTATACGAAGGCGCGGTCAAAAGACCGATTATGACAAGCCTTTGCTTCTTGGCAATCATCATCTTTGGCTTGTTCTCGCTGTTGAAACTGCCAATCGACCTCTATCCAGATGTGGAGACGAACACCATTCTCATCTTCACATACTACAATGGTGCGTCGGCAGAAGATATAGAAAACAACGTGACGCGTCCGCTTGAGAATACGCTCAACTCGGTGGAGCACCTCAAGCACATCACGTCGAACTCACGAGAGAACGTGAGCGTTGTCACCATGGAATTTGAATTTGGCTACGACATCGACGACCTCACCAACAACGTGCGCGACAAGCTCGACATGGTGAGCAACTCCCTGCCTGCCAATGCCAATACGCCTATCCTCTTCAAGTTCTCCACCGACATGATTCCTATCGTGCTCCTCTCTGTGCAGGCAGAGGAGAGCCAGCAGGCACTCTACAAGATTCTCGACGACAACGTGGCCAACCCTCTGGCGCGTATCGACGGAGTGGGAACCGTGTCGATTGGTGGTGCACCTGAGCGCGAAATCAATGTCTATATGAACCCTGAGAAGATGGAGGCATACAAACTGAGTGCTGCTCAGGTGGCTCAAGCCATTGCCGCTGAGAACCTGAACACCACGGGTGGTTCGATAGATATTGGTTCGCTGACCTACACGGTGCGTACAGAAGGTGAGTTCAACGACCCAAGCGAAATGTACGACGTGGTTGTGGGCAGCTACAATGGTGCCGCTGTCTATCTGCGCGACGTGGCCCGCATTGTGGACAACGTGCAGGAACGTGCGCAAGAGGCTTACACCAATGGTAAGCAAGGTGCCATTGTCATCATCCAGAAGCAGAGTGGTGCCAACTCCGTGGCTATCTCAAACAAGGTCATCGACATGATTCCAACCCTGCAGAAGAACCTGCCTTCGGACGTGAATCTGCAAGTGATGATCAACACCTCGGAGAACATTCTCAACACGATCGACACTCTCTCTGAAACGATTATCTATGCCTTGATTTTCGTGGTGCTCGTCGTGTTCATCTTCTTGGGCCGCTGGCGTGCTACGCTCATCATCTCCATCACCATCCCAATGTCGCTCATCGCCTCGTTCATTTATCTGTATGCCACAGGCGGTTCGCTCAACATGATTTCCCTGTCGTGTCTGACCATTGCCATCGGTAACGTTGTGGATGATGCCATTGTGGTGCTCGAAAACGTCACCACCCACATTGAGCGAGGGTCGTCGCCTAAGCAAGCAGCCATTCACGGAACGAACGAGGTGGCAGTATCTGTTATTGCCTCTACGCTCACCATGATTGCCGTGTTCTTCCCTCTGACAATGGTCAGTGGTATGTCGGGTGTGCTTTTCAAACAGCTCGGATGGATGATGTGTATCATCATGACGGTTTCCACCGTTTCCGCCCTTTCCTTCACACCAATGCTCTGCTCGCAGATGCTGCGCTTGCAGAAGAAGCAAAGCCAGTTCTTCAAGAAAGTGTATGGACCTGTTCAGCGTTGGCTCGACAAGCTCGACTTGTGGTATGAGAAGAAAATCAACTGGGCTGTTCGCCATCGTTCCGCAGTCATCCTGGGTTCCTTAGGATTCTTCATCCTATCCATCGTCATCATGAAGGTGGTGGGCATCAAGAGCGAGTATTTCCCTGCAAACGACTCAGGACGTGTGGGTGTCACCCTCGAAATGCCAATCGGTACACGCAAGGAGAAGACCAAGGAAATTGCTCAGCAACTGGCCAACAAGTGGATGCAACGCTATGGCAGCAACCTCAAGGCGTGCAACTTCACCGTAGGTCAGGCTGGCGACAACAACACTTTTGCTTCCTTGCAGAACAACGGTTCGAACATTGCAAGTTTCAACATCCAATTTGTGCCATCCAACGAACGTAAACAGGGACTCGTTTCCATCTGCGACGAGATGCGTGAAGACTGCAAGTCCTTACCTGAATTGGCAAAATTCCAGGTGAACCTCGGTGGTAGTCAGGCTGCTGCTATGGGTGGACAGTCGACCGCAACCTTCGAAATCTACGGCTACGACTTGGACGACACCAAGGCTGTTGCCGACCAGATGGTGTCAAAGTTCAAGGAAAACGAAATGGTGGGACAAACCAGTATTTCCCGTTCTGACTTCTCACCAGAACTTGTCGTCAACTTCCATCGTGAGAAATTGGCCGACCTCGGTATTGGCATCAGTACGGCTGCATCTGCTGTCCGCAACCTTATCACAGGTGCCCTGATGAGCTATTATCGTGAGGACGGAGAAGAATACGACATCCTTGTGCGCTATGAGCCAAGTGAGCGTATCTCTATCGACGACATCTACAACATGCTGGTGCCTACGCCAAAGGGAAATGTGAAAGTGCGCGACATCGCCACCATCACAGAATCGGACATCGCACCAACCATCGAACGCAAGGATCGTCAGCGTATCGTCACGGTTCGTGCCGTACTCAAAGACGGTTATGCCCTGTCGGATGGTGTGGAACTTGGAAATCAGATTATCGACGAAATGGAATTGCCAAACGGTGTGACCGTACAAGTGGCAGGTTCTTACGAAGACCAACAGGATTCCAACCGCGACCTCGGTGTACTTGCCGTTCTCATCATTCTCCTCGTTTTCATCGTGATGGCAGCTCAGTTCGAGAGTCTCACCTACCCATTCATCATCATGATTTCCGTGCCATTTGCCTTCTCGGGTATCATTTTGGCACTGACTATCACAGGCACCAACCTCAACATCATGTCGATGCTCGGTGGTGTGATGCTCATCGGTATCGTTGTGAAGAATGGTATTGTGCTCATCGACATGATGCGCTTGCTCCGCGAACGCGGCTACGGACTCATTCGTGCAGCCGTGGCAGCAGCCAAGAGCCGTCTCCGCCCAATCCTCATGACTTCCCTCACCACCATCCTCGGTATGGTGCCAATGGCAGTGAGTCATGGTGTCGGTGCCGAAATGTGGCGTCCTCTCGGTGTTGCCGTCATTGGCGGTTTGACCATCTCTACGATTCTTACCCTCATCTATGTTCCATCCATGTATTGCATCTTCGGTGGCAATGGCATCAAGAACCAGCGCAAGAAGATGAAGAAACAGCGCGAACTGAACGAATACTGGAAAGAACACGCACAGGAAGAACTCAACTTCGTTGCTGAAGATGATAAATGATAAAAAACAAAAAATATATGAAATCAGTATTCATAGCATACGACCAGGCACAGCACGAGAATGTGCTGGCAGTGCTCAGCCGAAGCAACGTGCGTGGTTACACACTCCTTGAGCAAGTGCAGGGATGTGGCACGAAAACTGGTGACCCACATCTGGGCAGCCACGCATGGCCAACCATGAACAGTGCCATCATCACGATGGTGGAAGACGACGTTGTCGCACCTCTCATGGAACGCCTTCGCAAAATTGATGAAGACAACCAAATGCTCGGCCTCCGTGCTTTCGTTTGGAACATCGAGCAAAGTATCTAAATTACATTTATAACGAAACGAAGACGAAAACGGGAACTCTTCCATTTGGATAGTTGTTTACGTTTTCGTCTTTGTCATTTTATCATATCATGAAAAATCCATTATTACTAACCATCCTTCTCTGCGCGAATCTTACACTCTCTGCACAAGTCGATAACCGGCACGAGCAGTCCACCACTTACGAATGGCCGACTGATACAAAAGTCCTTGACAAGCTACATCAATGGCAAGACCTAAAGTTTGGCGTCCTGCTCCATTGGGGCATCTATTCTGTGCCAGGTATCGTGGAGAGTTGGTCCATCTGCGATGAAGAGTGGGTTCGTCGTGACACCACGATGAGCTATCAGCAATATAAGGACTGGTATTGGGGACTTGCCAACAAGTTCAACCCCACACAGTTCAATCCTTCTCAGTGGGCAGAAGTGATGCAACGGGCAGGGATGAAATACATGATTTTCACTACCAAGCACCACGATGGCTTTTGTATGTTCGATTCTCGGTTCACAGACTTCTCCATTGCCCACCATGCGTTTCGCGACAATCCTCAGCGCGATGTGCTTCAACATGTGCTCTCTGCCTTCCGCAACAAACAATTCATGATAGGTACCTATTTCTCCAAGCCCGACTGGCATAGCCAGGACTACTGGTGGGATGTCTATCCCATCAAGCGTGGACGACAAGTGAATTACGACATCAAGCGCTGGCCTTGGCGTTGGGAACGCTTCAAACAATTCACCTACAACCAAATTGATGAAATCCTCAGCCGTTATGGTTCTGTCGATATTCTTTGGCTCGACGGTGGATGGATCCGCCCGGCTTGGAGCCTCAACGAGGAGTCGGAGGAATGGCTCGGATGCAGCGGACAAATCCAGGACATCAACATGCCTAAAATCGCTCGCATGGCCCGCGAGAACAACCCCGACCTCTTGATTGTCGACCGCAGCGTAGGCGGCAAATATGAGAACTACCGCACTCCCGAAAAACAGGTGCCCGACACCGTCCTCCCTTATCCTTGGGAGACTTGCATGACTATGGGCGACAGCTGGTCGTTTGTCTACAACGACAACTACAAGTCGACCAACACTTTGGTTCACATGCTCTGCGATGTCGTCGCCAAGGGTGGCAACCTTTTGCTCAACGTGGGCCCCGACGCCAATGGCGAAATCCCTGAGCCTTGCCTCAAACGCATGGAGGAAATAGGCGCATGGCTCCGCGACAACGGCTATGCCATTTATGGCACTCGCCCTCTCCAACCTTACTCTCAGGGCCGCGTCCGCTACACCCAAAGCAAGGACGGCATGCATCGCTATGCTATTTATCTCCTCGACGAGGGCGAAATAGCTCCCTCTCGTATCGAAATTGACGGCTATGTCTATCGTGTCAAAAAGAAATCTAAACATGCCGTCGTCGTCGAACTCATGTAATTCTCCTCTTCTATGCGTAAACTCTCTTGCCTCTTT
>CADBXS010000058.1 GCA_902798705.1 uncultured Bacteroidales bacterium | reverse complement strand
TTCCAAGTGGTCAAACCCATGTGAGGCATCATGGCATCCGCCCTATTGTAAATGATTTCGGCTGCGGTCTGGTGCGATACGGCCCAGTGCATCATGTTTTGAACCGTAGCGAAAAATGTCCTTGTTATTTCCGACTTCGGGTCGTAATCAGAACTACATTCCGAATATATATCGGTGATTTTCTGATAATAACGACGCTCCGAAGTCCGAATCTCCCGAATGCGAACCAACAAATCATCAAAATAATCCTTGCCAAAATGAGTGCCTTGTTTTAGGCGTTCATCATCCAAGACAAAACCTTTCACTATCAATTCCTTCAACACGGCGGTCGCCCAAATGCGAAATTGTGTCGCCTGATAACTATTCACACGATAACCCACCGCAATAATGGCATCCAAATTGTAAAACAAGGGTTGACGGTTCACATTCCTGTCCCCCTCGGTTTGAACTATCCCAATTTTTCGGATAGTTGCCTTTTCAACCAATTCTCCAGACTCATAAATCTGCGACAGATGGTAGTTTATAGTTCGCACATCAACGCCGAACAATTCCGCCATCCTCTTCTGCGACATCCAAAAAGTTTCATTGTTGAAAATGACCTCCACTTTGACCTCGCCATGATTGGATTTATAAAGTAAGACATTGGAACTGATGTAGTTATCAACCAGTTCCGCATGACTGACCTTTCCCGTAAAATACTCACGGGCCATTTGCACTTGGGGTTTCTTGGCATCGGCGTTTTCGGCAACAATGAGGCAAGCCATACGCGAAAGATGAAGGTTGTCCACCTTCCTGAAAGCACCCGAACCCAACTGCATGTAGTCGGCATCTTCGAAGGCGTAGTCCTTGCGAGTAGCTGCGAGGTCTTCGAAAGTATATTTGATGGCTTCGGAACCAAGGAGAGCGGTGAAGTGGTGATTCACATTGATGTCGAACATGTAGTTGGCAGTGTTCGTCCATGTCACGGTATTGCCTTCACCATAGCCACGGCTCACGGCACGGTTGTTGGAAGCATCGCTTTCACGCACGTTTCGAGTGAGCGTCTTGTTCAGGAACTGAAGGTGCTCCACACCCACGTTGCTCTTCAAGGTCAGACCCTTGATAGGGAGAATCTCCAAGTAGGCATTACCGAAGATGCGCCACGAAGCGTTAGTGTTGTCGCGCATGTTGTAGAGCGTCTGAACAGGGTTGTCGATATCTGAGCCAAGCATCTCCACAGCATCTGCAAACTTACCATTGCTGTCATACACGGGCATTGCAGGATGCTGACGCATGGCGGAATAAGGAATACCACGGTCGTCGTTGGTGCTGGCACCACGGTTTTCCCAGCGAGCCACCATCAGATTCTCTCCCACGCGCACGTACTTATTAAAATTATAAGTGGAGTTGACACGAGCGGAAAGACGCTTGTAGAAAGTTTCACTCATCAAACCGTTCTGGTTGATGTAGTTGCCAGAGAAGAGGTAAGAACCCTTGTCCGAGGCATTCGAAATGCTGGCAGAGAGGTTCTGAGTCCATGCCGAGCTATACACTTCCTTCTGCCAATCGGTGTTCGCTGTCTTGTAGCGACCCACAGTCTCTACGAGCTGAGGAGTAGCGCCTGTGCCATAGAGGGAAGCAGCTGCCGTAGGGGCGATACCGTTGTTAGCACATGCCTGCCAGTAAGCCTGTCCCCACTGTGCAGCCGACAGCATGTCGTGAGTCTTTGCCACTGTCTGGAGCGCTGCATTGTAGTTCACATTGATGTTCATCTTGCCGTTCTTTCCGCGCTTCGTCGTGATGATAATCACACCATTAGCGGCACGCGAACCATAGATGGAAGCTGAGGAGGCATCCTTCAGCACCTGAATGGATTCAATGTCGGCAGAATTGAGGGAGTTGAGATTTTCGGTTGTTGCCACACCGTCAATCACATAGAGAGGGTCGCAGGCATTCACCGTACTCATACCACGCACGCGAATCGTTGAACTGCCACCACCAGGAGCTGCGTCGGTCACGATGTCAACACCGGCCAACTTGCCCTGCATGGAGTTAAGCATATTTGGGTCGCTCTCGCTGATAGGACCTTTCATGTCCATCACAGCCACAGCACCTGTCAAGTCAGCCTTACGCTGCACTTGATAACCAGTGACAACCACCTCTGCCAATTCCTTGGCATTGTCCTTCAGTGTAATATTCATATTAGGCGATGCTGGCATTTCCACCGATTCATAACCGATGAATGAAATCACCAGTGTGGCACCCTTGTCCACCTGCAAGGAGAAATGTCCTTCCATGTCGGTAGTCGTACCATTGCCCGTACCTTTCTGCACAACAGTTGCCATCATCACGGGTTCTCCCATGTCGTCGATGACCGTACCGCTGGCTTCAATCTTCTGCGCATTCATCGAAGCGCAAACCGCAAAGAGCAAAAAGCTCATGAGGATTCTTCCGATTTTTTCCATGTTCATAAATAATTTAGTTGTTTGTAATTAGAGAATTAGTTAAGTTTCGTTCACTTTCAGCGGCAAAGGTACTTCCCTCCCCCATTTTCTTATGTAAGCATTGTTTCATACAACGCAAAAAATCGTACATGTAACATTTTTGCGATGGTTTGAACGATTTTTCGGATTCATCGCAAAAAACGGACGAACGTTCATTGCGACACGCAATATCCAACAACAAAAGCTCAGAATGGGCGACAGAGCCGTTTATCAATTGCTCCATCGCCCATTCCGAGCTCACATCACCGTTCCCGAAGGTTCCGCCTTCGGTCTAATCATTTCTCATTCTTCATCTCCTCCGCAGGCAAATGTCCGAATTGCTCCTTATAGCATTTCGAGAAGTAGGAAGGCGAAGAGAAGCCCACTTCGTAAGCCACTTCCGACACGTTCCTGTCGCCCTTCGAAAGCAGAATCTTCGCGCGGTTCAGTCGGCTCATGCGAATCATCTCCACCGGACTGGCATCCGTCAGCGCCTTCACCTTGCGATAGAGCTGCACACGACTCAGTCCCATCTCGGCAGCAATTACCTCCACGTTCAGTTCGCTGTCGCCCATGCGCTGCTGCACAATCTTGCGGAACTGGTTCATGAACTTGGCATCGGCATCCGTTGGTTTCTGTGTGATGATGTCTGCATCAGCACCGCCGAACACACTCTTCAACCGCTTGCGGTTCTCCAACAGGTTGCGCACGCGCGAAATCAACACCTTATTATTAAATGGCTTCGTGATATAGGCATCGGCACCGTACTCATAGCCCTCAGCACGTTGTTCCTCCATGGTGCGAGCCGTGAGCATCAGCACAGGGATGTGACTCGTGGCTACCTCCTGCTTCAGTCGTTTGCAGAATTCCAAACCGTCCATCACAGGCATCATCACGTCGCAAATCACCAAGTCGGGCACTTCCTTGATGGCACGCTCCAATCCTGACTTTCCGTCAGCACTCTGTATGACGGCGTATTCGTCCTTCAGCAATGCAGAAACATAGCTGCGCACATCGTCGTTGTCATCAATCACAAGCAGGAGCGGCTTCTGCCCATCCGCATCCAAAGTCTCTGCCGATGTCATTTTCTCGATAGGTGTTCTCTCAGTCTCTTCGAGTGTGGAAATTCTCTCGATGGATTCGCCCTTTTCTGGTTTTTCCACCACTGTGTATTCAAATCCTTGCTGGTCAACAGGCAGTGTCACCGTGAATCTCGTTCCCTTGCCCTCTTCACTCTCCACTTCTGCCTTTCCTCCGTGCAACTTGGCAAAGGCATCCACCAATGCAAGACCGATCCCCGTCCCACCAGCATTGTTCTTCCTCACCTGATAGAAACGGTCGAACACGTGCGCCACTTCATCCTTTGGAATACCAGCACCATTGTCATTCACACTGATTTCCACATCTTTCTCTCCACTTCGCTTCACCGCCAATGACACTTCGCCCCCTTTGGGCGTATATTTCAAGGCATTGCTTAGGAGGTTGTAGCAAATGCGCTCCAACTTATAGATGTCGCCACTGATTTCGATGTTTTCACCCGAATCCACAGACATTTTCACCCCACTCTTCTCCGCACGCGAACGGAATCCTTCAGTCCACTGTTTCACAAATTCACTTAGGTTCAGTCGAGAGAACGACACGTTCATCTTTCCATTCTGAATCTTGCGGAAGTCGAGCAAGTCGCCCACCAGTCGCAACAGCACATTCACATTTTTCTTCGCTATTTGCATCATGTCGCGCTGATGGTCAGTCAGTTCGCCACTTTCCAGCATTCTATCCACAGGGTCAGCAATGAGCGTCAGCGGTGTGCGGAACTCATGACTCACATTGGTGAAGAACTGCAACTTGGCATTCGTGGCATCTTCCTCCATCTTGCGGCTCTGAACGATTTGCCTGTAGGCGAAAATAACAAACAAAAGGCCCAAGCCAATCAGGGCGCAAAGCGAAATCATCAGCAACTTTTGATAGCCGTTCAGCGTGAGGTAAGTATCCACTTTCTTGTTCAGCTTTGCGAGTCGTTCGCCCAAGGTGCGCATTTCCTCCGCTTGCAGCATCGTCACATCGGCATTCTCCTTCGTCACCAACGTAGAACTCAACAGGTTCTCACGCTCATAAGGCTTTCCTTCCAGAATGTTCATCGCCAACTGCATCACCAAGTCGCCACGCGTAGGATAGATATACGATGCAGCGAGCACACCCCGTTGCACCAGTTCGATGCCACCATCCTTGCCCGGCAGGGCATCCACACCCACATAGAGGATGCTGTCCTTCAAGCCGTGGTTCTTCACCGCCTCGTAAGCACCCAGCGCCATTCGGTCATTCTGTCCATACACGCAATCCACGCGCGTCCCCTTCTCCACCACATCACTCATCAAACGTCTTCCACTGCGCTGTGTCCAATCACCGTTTTTCATGCCCATCAACTGAATGCCTGGATAGTTCTCCATCATCGACGTGAAACCCTGATGGCGTTCCCATGCAGGCGACGAACCTTCCAGTCCGGCAATCTCCAGCACCTTACCCTTGCCATGCAGTGACGTAGCCACAAACTTGGCAAGCACACGTCCCATCTCCACGTTGTCCGCACCGATGAAGGCGGTATATTTTTCAGAATCAGTCTTTCGGTCGAGCAGAATCACAGGAATACCGCTGTCGTAAGCCTTGTCGATAACGGGAGAAATGGTGTGAACCTGATTCGGAGCCACCACCAACAAATCGACTCCATCAGTCACAAACTGATCTATCTGACGGATTTGCAACTTATCGTCATCGTCTGCCGAAACAATCCTCAGCTCCACATCCTCATCGTAGAGGTAGGTGCTCATCTCCATCTCGTTGTTCAACTTTTCGCGCCATATATCCTCACTGCATTGCGACACAGCAATCACATACTTCTGCCTCTTCCCTGTGCACGAACTCAGCTCCATCAGTAGCAGGGCAACCAACGCAAAAAGAAAAATGCTTGTAATTCTTGACTGGCTCTTCGTTTTCATGATGTCGTATCTTACCTTATTAACGTCTGTAGTCTTTTCCGATATCGCAAAGATACAACTATTTGACGAAAACGATAAAAAAATCAATATTTTTTTGAATGAAAATAATAATATGATTTCTCTTTTAACACGAATTACAAAGAATTTCCCAGAATTTTTTTCTGCGTATATCTGTGCTTTCCGCGTGATATTATTTCCACGGACTTATTGAAGTGAAGAAATTTATCAAAAAATCCTGCACGCCAGTGCGATGTATTTTATTTTATCACGCAGAAACCGCCCAAATAACGGAAATCATTGAGTTATAATATAAAGACACGAATTACCATCAATTATCCATAAATTATTCTTTCTCAGAATATAATTCATGATGAATGGTAATTCGTGCTTTAACAATAATCTGTGTTTATCCGTGCAATCTGTGGTTTCAATTACCGTTCAAAATGACATTGACCAACTCTACCACGTCAGAGATATCGACGTTGCCATCGCTGTTCACGTCGGCACGTGCGTTCCCACTTTTCCCGTTCAAGATGATATTGACCAATTCCACCACATCCGAGATGTCAACACCCCCATCATTGTTCACGTCACCACGCAACTGATATTGGTTGTACGTCTCTTCGTCTCCCAAGAACAGGAGAGTGAATTCGCGGAAAGTAGCCCAATCAATGTCTGCATCGCTCTTCACGCCCACTCGCAGTGTGCCATCGGTGACGGTGACGACGATAGGACCCACAAGATAAGTGTCATCCACCAAAGCGATAGTGGCATTCTTGGCATTGTCGGTACCGATGTCGCCATTCACCTTCAGCGGTGTCTGAACGTCGTTGGCATAAAGATAAGGAACGGAAGGGTAAGCACTGTCCTCACGATAAAATCCCTTGACCGATACTGAATAAACTCCGTTCTTCACTCCCGTAAGCGTCTGATAATTATCGAACGTCTTGTGCCACTGACCATAGGAAGCACATCCACCATCATAAAGTCCCTCGGCATTGGCATAGAAACTTCCGTTGTCCGACAAATCTGTTCCCTCAATGGCTTTTGGCCAGTTCCTCCTCACCTTCGGATTGGTCATGTAGAACGAAGCATCTACAGGATGAATCGGTGTTGCCTCATCGAGACGAGAAACAAGTTGTTCGCGCTTGATGAGTTGCCAATAACCTGTTCCATCGCTTGGAACGGTCGTTGACATATCGACATTCACATTGCCCACATAAGTGAGGTATTTATCGTCAGTCTGAATGGTGTAGATGTTGGAATCACCCACCTTCGTAAATGTCCATGGCGCCGCTGTTTTGTTGTCCATGTATGCATCCGCGCCCAGATAACGTTCTGCGAAGCCAGCGTCTGTGGAAATAGTGAAGCCGTCACCGCTTTTCGCCAGTTTCAGAGGCATACCATCATCGTCGAGTGCAGCATGAGTGCCCCACCAGTTGCCCGAAGTGAGGAATTTGCCTGTTCCCACATGATATAAATAGTATGTACCCTCAGCCACCTTCGAGCCCCAAGTCTGCCCGTTCAGATAACCACCTGCTTCCCATGCCTCCGCATCGCTTTTGAGGTCAGTTCCCAAATAGTAGCCCAAGTTCGTTGGTTGGTTATAGCCAACGTTCTGATTGATACACGACATATAATAGGTGTGGTCGGTCATCAACCATGGAAACTTATGCTCAGACGAATACCATGTACTGAAAATCTTGATGTCGGTCAGCTTGTCCGCACTTGGCATGATGATTTCCTCTCGCCAGTCGCCTAAGAAGTCTCCGTACCAGCCAGGATTTCCCTTTGTACTGTTTGTAGAACTCATATCGTAGCGATACATCGAGAAAGTGCGCCCTTTCGTCATGCTATTGACGATGTTATCTTCCATCTGCTGGCGCGACAGACTTCCATCGAACCAAACCGCCATAGCACATCCACCCTTGATGCCCTTGGTGCTGATGTCCGTTTCTGTTCCGTTCGACTGAATGATATTGCTCCGATAATAGTAGAACTCGCAGCCTGGGTATTGAGGAAGGAAGTCACCCACCAAGCAACGCCCCGTGTCGTTATCCGAATTGCTATCCTTCTTCCAGATGACCGAACCGTCCTTGGCATCATGCAAGGCAACCATCGTCTTGCCATTTTCCAAGCAGTGAAACACCTGAAGTCCATCGCGGTTGGGCAGGAATTTGCCCACATGATTGGCATCGCCATGCCCAAGTCCTGAAGACCACAAACCAGTGCCGTCGTCGTCGAAAGCGCAGGAGCCATACATCACCTCATCGCGTCCGTCGCCATCCAGGTCGGCCACGTTGAACGAGTGGTTGCCTTGCTTAGCGTAGTCACTATTCGGCTTACCGTCCTTGTTCTTTCCACCCGAAGTGCTGCTGTCGAACTTCCACATTCGTGTCAGCGACCCGTCGGCATATCTCCAAGCCTCCACGATGGTGCGTCCATACACACCTCTACCCAGGAACACCTGCATCGTCTTTCCATCGAACGAAGCAGCACCCAAGCGCAAAGAGTTAGCAAGTTTCCAATAGTATTTCTTATCACGATCATCCCACGTCGAGTCGTTCTCATGCCAATTGGCAGCCCACTGAGCAGGCGTCTGTCCTTCGGGAGCACGAGCAATGAAATTGGCACGAGCCAACTCCTTTCCCGTCGCACCATCGCACACCGAGAAGAACTCAGGACCGCCATAGCCGTTAGGACCATCACCCGTGTAATGACCTGATGGCCACCTGCTTCGATAATCCGTCACACCGTCGTTGTCGGTATCGCCGATTTCCATTCCGTTACCAAAGATGGTTCCCTCACCCGTCTTTGTCACAAATTCGCATTTGCCGTCACCGTCGAGATCAGCCAAGGCAAAATTAGAACTATTGCCCAAAATGATGTTGGGTCCCGATTTGATGCGCCAAAGGAATGTGCCATCCAACTTGTAGGCATCCCAAATCACCATGTGACGCACCTCTGAAGGCGAATCCCCAGCACCTGTGCCGTCACTCACCACTTTCCCATCACTGTCCAGCACGGTCAGCAATCGCTTCACCACAATCTCCATCTCCCCATCTCCGTCAAGGTCGCCCACCGAGCAGTCATTAGCCTGATAGCGAATGTACGACAAGTCGCACACGTCAGCCGTTCCCTTCAGCGGAATAGACACGTATGGCAATTTGTCCTTCACCTGCGCCGCCTTCATCGTATAGGTGGCAATCGTCGTGTTACGACCAGCGTATGTCAAGCGATAGTGATTGTCTTGGCTCGTACTGGCAGACGTGTCATAAACATTCGTGCATCCCTTCACATTCGTCGCAATCTTAGTCTCATTCGCATTCGTTCCCACGCGCCGATAGAGGTCGAAAGCCGTGTTCTCATTGTCGCCCGGCAACATACGCCACGAAATCAGCACTTTGTTGTTGAACGACTGATAATCTTCAGTCGAAGCATCCTTTCTACCATTGATAGAACCCCACATAGCTCGCTCAGATTGGCTCACCGTCTGCGCCTGCACAGTCAAAGTCATCAAGGCGAGAAACGTCAAGAGGAATGTAATCTTTTTCATCTAAAGTAATTGATAGTTAAATTTCATTCTTGCGAAAAGCATAACGGCTGCAAAATTAACTACTTCCACAAGCTCCAATATGCGAAATCGTACACAAATCAAGATTTTCATCCATCATATCAAGAGCCATCATCGTGTACGATTTTCAATTCGTGTCAAATTCGTATCTTTTTCTGCGTATCTCCGCGCTCTCTGCGTGAAATCATTTCTACGGACTTTTAGGACTAAAGGTATATTCTTTAGAATGTTTTGCTTGAGCCTATACAATGCCAAGTAAATCGAAATATCATGGAGTTTTCAAAAATGATGTGTTTTCCCATCGTTTTCCCAAAAAAGAAAAATCAGCAACTCTCGAAGAACTTGAGTTGCTGATTTTCAGTGTAGCGAGAAAGGGACTTGAACCCTTGACCTTCGGATTATGAATCCGAAAAATAGCAATTTTATACTTTTTTAAACAATTATTATTTTGCTGATTGTCAAATATTTACTAACTTTGTACAAGTTTATGAAATCTATAAAAACCCCTTAACTCAAACATTTTGTTTTCGCATTGTTTTCGCAACTTTAACACTGAGATTGAATAATATGGCAAAGAATTTCACAACATCGTTTACAGGTTTCAAAGAACGAGAATGTACCATGTCTATTGTTCTTGATACCAGAAGCAATCGTTCAAAGATGACGGAATATCCAGTTGCAGCTCGTTTCACGATAGACCGTCGTAGCTATTATTATCACATTGGAGGTAGCTACAGCAAGCAAGATTTTTCTGAAATTTGCAATTCCCAGAAGAGCAAGTCTTCAAAATATGAAGAGAAACGCAGATGGCTTACCATCATTGACAAACACAAGAACATGGTCATTAATCTCTGTCGAAACCAAAAGCTGACCATGGAAAAAATCAAGGTGGCTTTGGAAGGCAAGACCCAAGACACATCGATTTCTTTTGTTGGCATCTGGGAAGACATGATAGAGCGAATGAAGACTGATAATAATGGCGCAAGATACACAACAGCAGAATCATACGAATGTGCCTTGAAATCCTTTAAGAAGATCATGTGGCGTACCCCCATTGAAGGTTTTAAAATTGGCATTGACGAATTAAAAACATGGGATAATGGCATGAAAATGGGAATTAAAGGTCCTAATGGAAAAATTATCGGCAAAATCAGCGACACCACAAGAGGTATATATTTGCGGACTGCAAGGGCTGTCTGGAATGAGTGTATTTCATTGGGTTATTTCTCAGACTGCGAATATCCATTTTCAAATGTTAAGAAAACAGCCATATCGATTCCTACAGGTGCCACACGTAAAGATGAGTATCTCGATGTGGAACGAATGACTCGACTTTACAGAGTATTCATCAATAAAGAATATCCTAAGAGTTGGAGTAGTGACTACATAAAACGTAGCCACTTTTCGCTTGGATTATTTCTTGTGCAATATCTTTGTAACGGATTCAATTTAGCAGATGCTGGACAGTTACGATATACACAATATTACTTCGACACCGAACGTAAGGCATTCAAGTTCAATAGGAAGAAAACACGCGGACGCAGTGAGGGAGGCTCAGAAGTCATTATCCCCATCACAGAACCTTTACAAAATATACTTGATGAGATAGCAGCAGAACCCGTTCTCGATGCTTACGTTTTTCCAAGCATATTGAAAGGAGCCAATTCAGAGGTTGAGATTCGCAAATATGTCTCACAAGAGAATTCAAATGTCCAAGATAGGCTCATTAAAATTTGCAAGTCTATACTCAACTGGGAAGTTCGTCCATCTGGAACTTGGGCAAGACACAGTTTCGCTACAAACCTCACCCATGCAGGAGTGGACAAAGGTTATATCACTGAAAGTATGGGACATTCTCACAGCGAGTCAGTGACCGATCGCTATATTGCTAATTATCCCTTGGAAAAGCAGATGGAGTACAACTCAAAACTGCTGAATCTTTCACCGGCATCAACAGTGAAGAAGAAAGACATCAAGAAAATGAGTAAGGCAGAAATGGCTGCTTTGCTCATGGATTTATTAAATGAATAAAAGTATCAACTTATCATAATATTACATCTTATGAAAAATAAAAAGGAAATCAATAAAAAAGCCTATTTAATTCTTTTTGGTTCTGCACTTATTGCCTGTGCTATCATTGTAGTAGTTGGGATAGCATGCTACTTTTCTGGCTATAAACTATCAGCCACAGCTCATTTCTGGTTGTGGGTAATTATTTTGGTCAGTGCGGCTGCAATGACTCTTTCTCTAATAAGAATTATATTGGATCTTTTACCAATAAGATATAAAAGAGGTGATAAACAACCCATTGCTATAGAGTCTGATAAGGTACTGACAACAACTACGAAAGCAGACATGGAATCACTACAAGAGGACGCCATCGAAACACACGAGGACGCCATCGAAACGGAATTCCATCATAAATTTGTCGCTGATAAGTTTATGAAACGACCAGTATATAAAATACTTAAATCGTTGATAGATGAAGATCCTGGCGGAAAAAATGCTGTGTTGATACTTATTTGCGCTAAGGATGAGGAGTGGTTGACATCTTTCCTATCGTACCAAGAAGCTAAGAGATACTTCGGTGAAAAAATTGGAAGTTCTTCTAATTATTGTGAACAAGCAAAGAAATACCAAAGTACAGAAATCACCAATAAAAGTATTAATGAGAAAATAGCAATGAAAAAACGTATGGAAAAGTATTTGAATGAGATAGAATCAAAATAACAGTATTCATTATTATTCATAAGAGGAGATGGCATGAAAATGCTCTCTCCTCTGTTTTTTGAAGAAAGTCATTTGAGTTTTTTTGAATAATCTTTCATTTTTTGTCGAATTCATCGAACATTTTTGATTCTTAAGTGAATTCTTTCAAGATGTTTTTTCAATTGGCAATATCCTTCGATATTGAGTTAAGGAAATCAAGTTAATACAAATAATTATTAAGAATAAACCTTTGGATTAAGCTTTATATTAACTATAATATTTCCCATTTTTTGTTATGAATATCCTCCGAATGGAGGGTACCATCTGCTATTGAAATATATAGAATTTATCGAATCTTCTACCGAATTTCATCGAATTTTACCGAATTTTAGACGAATCTTCTACCGAATCTCACCGAATTCAACCGAATTCAACCGAATTCAACCGAATTCAACCGAAATTAATCGTAATACATTAATTTTTAGGTTGATAGATTCTTTAAAAAAGTATAGCATTTCATAATTTTGCAATGCAATCGAGGTGATTTTTCTTACCACCTTTCGCATGCTAATTATCATTTCATCCACGAAAATAGTATTAACTTATTAAATAAAAAAACGATGAACAAGGAAAAGTCTTTTTTAGTTAGCCAACTGGTGGTCATGAGCAAAGCCGACCTAGAAGCTCTGATGGAAGAGAAGTTGGTAATGAACGCGAATGCTCTGAAAGTTGAAGATAAGCACATTGGTGATAGTGCTTGCCTTGGTGTAAAAAACGATGAGCGTTTCATCACTCGCGAGGAAACTGCTCGACTTCTCCATGTGGACTACTCCACTCTGTGGAGGTGGAACAAGCTGGGACTACTCTGTCCTAATAAAGTCGGGCCACGTCGTGTTATGTACAAGTATAGCGATGTGCTGAAGAAGCTCAACGGTGAAGGATAAAAGACAAGGAGGTGACTATGTTAAAAGATGCAAATAACATTTTGCTTTTCACCGACCAGCGAGCGGCCATCGATTACTTGTCGGACGATGATGCAGGGAGACTCTTCAAGGCTATCTATGCATACGCCGACCAGGACATTATGCCTGATTTCAACGGACCCATGATGTCTCTTTTCACCGTAATCCGCAGCCAGATAGACCGTAGTCGCAAAGTATACAAGGAAAAATGTGAAAAGAACAGAGCAAATGCCAAAAAGCGCTATGCCACACAAACAACGCCAACAATCGCAAGTGCTGGCAAGCCATTGCAAGCAAACGCTTGC
>CADBXS010000057.1 GCA_902798705.1 uncultured Bacteroidales bacterium | reverse complement strand
CGCGATATGTTTGCAAGAGCCGTTAAGGGTGGTTACGCTATCCCAGCTTTCAACTTCAACACAATGGAGCAGATGCAGGCAATCGTTATGGCTGCAGTTGAAACAAAGTCTCCAGTTATCATGCAGGTATCAAAGGGCGCACGCAATTATGCTAACGCAACTATCCTCCGCTTCATGGCAGAAGGTGCAGTTGCATACGCAAAGGAACTCGGCTGCGAGCATCCTGAAATCGTGCTCCACCTCGACCACGGTGACAGCTTCGAACTTTGCAAGGATTGCATCGACATGGGCTTCTCTTCTGTGATGATCGACGGTTCTTCACTCCCTTACGAGGAGAATATCGCTCTCTCAAAGAAGGTTGTGGACTATGCTCACAAGTATGATGTGACAGTAGAGGCTGAGCTGGGTGTGCTGGCAGGCGTTGAGGACGAGGTAGTTGCTGCTGAGAGCCACTACACAAAGCCTGAAGAAGTAATTGATTTCTCCACTCGCACAGGTTGCGACTCTCTCGCTATCTCTATCGGTACTTCTCACGGTGCACACAAGTTCACTCCAGACCAGTGCACACTCGTGAACGGTGTACTCGTTCCACCACCACTCGCTTTCGACGTGCTCCACGAGATCGAGAAGAAGCTCCCTGGCTTCCCAATCGTACTCCACGGTTCTTCTTCAGTTCCTATGGACGAGGTGAACACCATCAACCAGTTCGGTGGCCATCTTGAGGCAGCAATCGGTATTCCTGAGGATCAGCTCCGCGAGGCTTCTAAGAGCGCAGTTTGCAAGATTAACATCGACTCCGACTCCCGTCTTGCAATGACAGCTGCTATCCGCAAGCACTTGGCTGAGCACCCTGGAGATTTCGACCCACGTCAGTACCTCAAGCCAGCTCGTGAGAACATGAAGAAGATGTACATCCACAAGATTGTGAACGTACTCGGTTCTGACGGCAAGCTCGCTCAGTGCTAATTGAGCAAGAACAACGCTCCTTAAGTCTATTAGGGAGAACGAACATCCCAACATTCCTCAGCGAGTGTTGGGATTTTTCTTTTAATAAGTTTGACATTCTCAAAACAAATTGCGAAATTTGCAGAACAAAATATCACCCCTTATGGAAAACAAAAGCAACAAAATCATCACCCTCTCACTCCTGTTCATCCTTGCTACTTTGGTACAAGCCCAAAGCGTGAGCTGGACATCATCGACAGAAGGACAGTACATCAAGCAGCAAACCATCAAGCTGAGCGGCAAGGCACACCAATCGCCCATCATCAGCATGTTCAAAGCCGACCAGGGATTTGAGTTCAAGGCATGGGGCACCACCTTCAACGAACTCAACTGGGATGCCCTTCAACTGCTGCCCGAAGCCAAGCGCAAGGAAATCCTCGACAATCTGTTCTCTCCTAACGGACAACTCCGCTTCACCCGCGGACGCATCGGCATGAATGCCAACGACTATGCACGCTCCTGGTTCAGTTGCGACGAGGTGGATGGCGATTTCCAACTCAAATACTTCAACATCAACCGCGACAAGGAAGCCATCATTCCCTATATCAAGGAAGCACAGAAGCGCAATCCCGACATCAGCTTCTGGATTTCCCCTTGGAGTCCGCCTTCATGGATGAAAATCAACCACCATTACGCCGTGCAAAGCAACAAGTACAACGACCTCAATCCACAGCTCGACTTCCTGCTTTTCGAGGACTCCGACCGCTCACACAACGAGCAGGTGAATCCCGACAAGAACCTGTTTCCTCGCCGCCTCGCCGTCAACGACTATTTCATCCAAGACCCACGCTATCTCCAAGCCTACGCCAACTACTTCTGCCGCTTCATCGATGCCTACCAAGCAGAAGGCATCCCTATCACGATGGTGATGTATCAGAACGAAGCCTATAGCTACACCGCTTATCCGGGTTGTCCGTGGACACCCGAAGGAGCCATCCGATTCAACATGGAATACCTCGGGCCAACACTCCGTCAGGCGCATCCCGAAGTGGCACTCTACATGGGCACCTTCAACACGAACCGTTACGACAACGTGAAGCAGATACTTTCCGACCCACGCATGAGCAAATATGTGAGCGGAGTAGGATTCCAATGGGAAGGTGGACAGATACTCCCTCGCATCAGCAAGGAATTTCCTGCATTCAACTACATCAGCAGCGAAAGCGAATGCGGTTGGGGAAGCTTCGATTGGAAATCGGCGGAACACACCTTCCTGCTCATCAACCACTACCTCGTCAATGGTTGCAACGAGTATTTCAATTGGAACGGCATTCTCAGCGACAATGGCGAAAGCGCATGGGGATGGAAGCAAAACGCGCTCATCCGAGTAGATTCACAATCGCACCAATTCAAATACACACCCGAGTATTATGCCTATCTCCACTACTCTCATTTCATCACACCAGGCTCCAGCATCCTCGGAGGCGTAGAGAAGAAGGACAGCGAAACACCCGTACTTGTTGCCCGAAACCCATTAGGCAAATACATAGTTGTAGCAGCCAATCTCTCTGACACACAGAAAGAAATCACCATTCAGCTCGACAAAAAGTTCATCAATGCCACACTACCTTCCCATTCCTTCCACACCTTCCAAGTAAAATAGTTCCAATACCATACTCTTAGCAATCCCCTATTTAGCTTTCATCAATCCTAAATAGGGGATTTACTATTTCGCAATAAGGGAATGACAATTACGCGATAAGGGACTTACTGAAAAAACGGGCGCTCGTTTTCATATAAACGGGCGCTCATTTTGTTGAAAACGGGCGCCCGTTTTGATTGTGAATCCCCATTGTTGTAATAGTGCTGACCCAATGTTGCAATTGTGAGTCCCCAATGTTGTAATAGTACGTCCCTTATCTTGTTTGAGTTGTTCCCTTATTCGCTGTGGAAAGAACGGGAAAGGGGTGAGAAAGGTGTGGAAATGGAGATGGAATAGGACAAAAAAGGCCAAATTATTATGCATTATTTTAACAGAGGCGGGGGTGAAACTTACACTATTTTAACCAATCATGAAAGAATGATGATTGAAGCAAAAAAAGTTGAAAAAAGTATTTGGTTTCTTTAAAACTTTTTACATAACTTTGCGGAAAAGTGTCCTAAATACTATATTTATGAGCACTTTTGAAAGAAAGGAATTGAAATAATTCAGGTTCTTTCTAAGAAGGACTAACCACACCTATAACAAAACCAACATGAAACTGACAACTACATTTACACCTTATTATATAATTATAAGATGGAGCTCGTGAAACACGACAGGGGTTGTAGCAGAAACCATGAAAAGAAAATCCTAAAAAATATATTTTTTCTTTTTTACTAATTAATACTTAAGTATGAATCAAACTTTTAGAAAAACGGCGTTACTTGTTGGTGCGTGTGCAGTATTAGGATTGGCATACACACCTCAGGCTTATGCCCAGCAGACTACGAGGACTTCGCAGTCTACTAAAAAGGTGACAGGTACTATTGTGGACGACATGGGTCCTCTGATGGGAGCCACCGTCCAGGTGAAAGGTACTGGTACTGGTGCAGTTACCGACGCTAACGGTAACTTCTCTCTCGACGTGCCATCGGGTGCTACCCTGGTGGTGTCTTACGTAGGCTTCAAGAGCCAGGAAATCCGCGTTGGTAATCAAAGTGTCATCAACGTGAACATGCAAGAGGACAACGCACTGGAAGAGGTGGTTGTTGTCGGTTATGGTGTTCAGAAGAAGAAATTGTTCACCGGTGCCAACATTTCGGTGAAGGGTGAAGACGTTTCGAAGATGAACACAACGAATGCACTGACTGCATTGCAGAGCCAAGCTCCTGGTGTGAACATCGCACAGAGCTCTGCTCAGCCAGGCAAGGGATTCAAGGTGAACATCCGTGGTGTGGGAACCATCGGTGAATCTTCCCCACTCCTCGTTATCGACGGAATTGTTTCGGGTACTGCCGATAACGGTTTGAACGGTTTGAATCCAAACGACATCGAGAGCATCGACGTACTGAAGGATGCCGCTTCTGCTGCCATCTATGGTGCTCGTGCTGCTAACGGTGTCATTCTCGTTACCACCAAGCAGGGTAAGGAAGGCAAGATCACTGTTCAGTATGATGGCTATGTAGGTGTGTCGAATGCCTACAAGGTTCCTGGCTTGGTAACTGCACAGCAATATATGCAGCTCATCAACGAGACAAACTTTAACACTTACGGTACAGCTACCGACTGGGGAAGCCTCGTTCCTCAGAGTATTCTCGACAAGGTGAACAATGGCTGGAAAGGTACTGACTGGTTCAAGGAATATGAAAACAAGAACGCTCTTCAGTTCAGCCATGCAGCAACTATCTATGGTGGTACTGAGCGTTCTAAGTTCTCCTTGAGTGTGAACTATAGCCGCAATGAAGGTATCATGGGTGCCAACAATGCTTCTTACTATCAGCGTTATGGCGGTCGTATCAACTCCGAGCACATTTTGCTGAAGGGCAACACTCACAATATCATCACCGTTGGTGAAAACTTGTCGTACTGGTATCATCGCAGCCACGATCTCGCAGAAAGTAACGGATACTGGAACATCATGCAGGCTGCTTACGTAGCTTCTCCACTGGTAGAGCCTTACAATGCTGATGGCAGTCTGGCTTCTTACAACCAGGTGAAAAACTATAGCGACATGATTTACTCCAACCCTCTGAACCACTTCATGAATGGTGGTTTCAACTCACTCAACAAGAACCGTGACTATGGTGTTGGTGCTACATTCTACTGGATTATTGAGCCAGTGAAGAACTTGAAGTATCGCGGACAGATTAACACGGGCTACAGCGCAAACAACTATCACAGTGTATCTCTGCCTTATTCTTCAAGCAGCACATTAGCCAGCGATGGCTATAACCTCGAAATGCGTCAGGGTCAGGGTTCAAGCTTCAGTGTTGACAACACATTGTCATACGCATTCCCTACTTTTGCAAAAAACAATATCGATGTGCTCATTGGTCAATCCATCGAACGCTCTAATTGGAGCACAGGCTTGAACATGAACTTTGCCGTTCCATCCGAGAATCTGAATTCTTTGGTTATGAAGGGTTGGGACTATAACATTCCTACAAACTATGAATCAAAGTACATCCAGGGACATGGTGGTTACGACTACCCAACTTCTGGAAGCATCGCTTCATTCTTTGGCCGTTTGAACTGGAACTACGATGAGAAGTACATGATTACAGCTATCTTCCGTCGTGATGGTTCGAACAACTTCGCAAGAGGACACCGCTGGGGTAACTTCCCTTCAGTTTCTGCTGGTTGGGTAATCACCAACGAGAAATTCATGGAGGGTGCTTCTTCATGGCTCGACTTCTTGAAGCTTCGTGGAAGCTGGGGTCAGAATGGTAACTGCCAGATTCCTAATTTCTATTATTTGTCGAACATTGGCTTCTCGCCTTCAGGCTATGCTGACTACGGCTATAAGTTCAACAGCGGCAATGACTATACAGTAGGTCGTAACAACTATACTACTGGTGCATACGCAAAGAATGCTCCAAATCCAGACCTCACTTGGGAAACCAGTGAACAGCTCGACTTCGGTTTCGACGCTCGCTTCTTCGGTGGCAAGCTCACCTTGGCTTTCGACTGGTACAAGAAGACTACTAAGGACTGGCTCGTTCAGGCTCCAATGAATGAAGTGCTGGGCTATGAGGAACCTGCTTTCATCAATGGTGGTGACATCAAGAACACAGGTATTGAAATCGGCCTCGGCTGGAGACAGCGCGTAAACAAGAACTTCAACTACTTTGCTAATGTGAACTTCACAAAGAACAAGAACGAAGTGACACGTCTGGCAGCTCAGGGCGGTAAGATTGGTAACAATGCAGATAAGTATGGTAGCACGTTGTTCCAGAACTCATCTTACGTTTCTCTCGTTGAAGTAGGTCACCCTATTGGATACTTCTACGGAATGTCGTATAGCGGCATTTGGCAGAACCAACCTCAGATTGACGCAGCTCGCGCAGCTGGTCAGGCAGTTCTTGAGGATGCTCAGCCAGGCGACCCAATTTGGGACGACTTCGACAAGGATGGTACTATCAACTACGACAAGGATCGCCACGAAATTGGTAATCCTCATCCAGACTTCACGCTCGGTGTGAACTTGGGCTTCGAATTCAGAGGCTTCGACTTCAGCGTAACTGGTTATGGTGCATTTGGTCAGCAGATTATGCAGTGCTACCGTACCGCTCTCCTTGCTAACCCTTACAACCACTACACAGTTGACGCGTTCGAACGTTGGCATGGCGAAGGCACCAGCAACAGTAAGCCTCGTCTCACTGTAGGTGCAACTGCAGACCAGTGGGTTTCTACTCGCTACATGCAGGATGCTGACTACTTCCGCATTCAGAACATCACTTTGGGTTATGACTTCACGAAGATTTGGAAGAATGATCTTTTCGAACAGCTTCGTCTCTACGTTCAGGCTCAGAACCTCTACACATTCACAAAATACACAGGTGTTGACCCTGAGTGTTCTTCCGATGGTGGTCAGAGTCAGGACAACCAAAACAAGTTTGGTGACAAGAAAGACCACAAGACTGCTGGTCCAGCTCCTGTAGTGATTCGCGACAACGACGAAATCAACCGTCTGAACAGCGAACTCGAGCAGCTCCGTGCTGAGAACAACCGTCTGAAGAATGCTCCTACTCCACAGAAGGAAATCGTGAAGACGAAGGAAGTGGTTACCTTCCCTTACCTCGTGAACTTCGTGATTGACAACACAGACGTTGTAAATCGTGAGAAGGTGAACCTCGAAACTATTGCTTCGATGATTAAGGCAACTCCTGGCAAGAAGTATAGTGTTGTAGGTTATGCAGACAAGCAAACAGGTAGTGCAGAGCGTAACTCTCAGCTTGCTCAGCAGCGTGCACAGAACGTTTACGACATTCTGACCAAGACTTACGGTGTTCCTGCAAGCAGCCTCCAGATGGATTCAAAGGGTGGTGTTGACTACATGTACTTCAACGATGCTCAGTTGAGCCGCTCAGTTATCATTTCAGAGGTGAAATAAACAACTAAATAACTAAAAGATAGATATGAAAAAGATATATTTATTAGCAATCGCGGCAGGCATCACCCTTGCATCGTGTGAGGACTTCCTCGATTCCGAAAACTATACAGAAGCAAACACAGGAAACTTCCCTGCTGTTGCCAAGGACCTCAACAAGGAGGTTGCAGCCTTATATGGTGTGATGAATCAATTCAGCACCGACCCTCTTCAGTCGCCTTGGTTTGTAAACTACATCATGTCGGACGATGCAAACGGTGCCGGTGGTACTGGCGACGTTGAGAGCCATGCTATCGGACACTTGATGGCAAACAAGGAAGACCTCTTCGACAAGGCATGGCACAACACCTACGTAGGTATCGCTCGTGCCAGTGCCATCATCTACTCAGTTGATGCTTTCGACTGGACAGGCAATACTGCCACTCGTAACCAGCTCTTGGGTGAAGCATATTTCATGCGCGGCTTGTTCTATATGTGGGGTTCTCAGTTCTGGGGCAACATTCCTGCATATTGGGCTTCAGCAGCACCAACCCCATGTCCTCAGGTAGATGCAGAGTCAGTCATTTGGCCTCACATCCTTGCCGACTTCGTAAGTGCAAAGAACTTGATGAAGCATGGTGCTACAACTCAGGGCGACGGTCATGCCACAAAGGCTGCTGCAGAGGGTATGCTCGGTCGTGCATATATGTTCTACGAAGGATTCTACAAGAAGGCTGGCGAATTGGCTAAGGCTAATCTCGAAGCTGTTACTCTTCCTGAGCAAGAAGGCGTTTATGGTGCACTGACTAAGGACAGCGTTGTGAACGCACTCTCTGATGCCATCGCCAATGGTGGCAACAAGCTCGTGAAGGACTTCCGTCTCCTTTGGCAATACACCAACAAACTGTCTGCTCCTGACTATTTCTTTGTTAAGGACTTGGCAGACAATGGCGATTTCTGGGCTGGCAATGGCAACGAAGAAGAAATGTTCCAGGTACAGTTCATGAATGCAGGTTCTTGGAATGGTAATATCGGTATGGGCTTCACCAACATGGCATCTCTCTATTGCGGTCTGCGCTGCGATGACGATGGCCAAGGACACAAAAACGGTGACCAAGGCTCTCTCCCATTCGGACAAGGCTGGGGACAGGGAACTATCAACGCTAACCTGTGGGATGAATGGAGCGACTCCGACCCTCGAAAGAAAGCTACCATTCTCGATGCCCAGACTGAGTTGACTGGATTCGTATTCACTTATTCCTGCTCTGAAGACGCTGGTTATTACAACAAGAAGTGGATGCCAGTGACTGCTTCAGGTTCAAGTTTCGACGACTTCAACAAGAACTACACATGGTGGGGCGTTTATCGTGCAACTAACACAGATATTGGTGCACCAAACGACAACTCTTTCCAGGGTGACCACTACACTGACATCATGCTTCTCCGTCTTGCAGACGTGATGCTGATGCACTCAGAGTTGACGGGTACAGCCGACCAGATGAATGTGGTTCGTGCACGTGCCAAATTGGCTCCAACCACTTATTCTTGGCAGAACATCAAGGACGAGCGCCGCTTCGAGCTGGCTGGTGAAGGACTTCGCTTCAACGACCTGCGCCGCTGGTCGGGTAAGAATGGTGGTGAAACTTGCGAGGCTGCTGTTGCACTCGAAAAGCAGAATGGCACTCGTGTGAACTACACAGGTCGTTGGACCAAGATGCATCATGCTTCTTCAAGCTGGGCAAAGCGCTATGCCGCTACTGATGGATTCCTCATGATTCCGCCTGCACAGATTGTGTTGGCCAATGACGAAACCATCCTCAAGCAGAACGCTGGATGGGGTGCTTCCGTGGCTGATGCCAACATGTCGGGTACACCTGCTTATTAATTCATAACTCCTTTAAAGAAACATATCTTATGAAAAAAACTATATTATTCTTCATGGCAGCCGCAGGATTACTCGTTTCTTGCGACCCTATCAAAGAAGAAAAGGATTTTGACATCTACACTGTGACAAGCAGTGAGATTGACCAAGCCATCTCTTTCACCCAAAAAGATGCAGATGGTAATGCAGCAGCCGACGGCAACTACTTCACTTACAAGACCAATCCTGCTGTGCCTGTAACCATCTACAATTTCCTGAGCGATGGATCGGAGAATATGCTCGCACATGGCACGAGCGGTTCATTCATCCTCAAGCCAAAGCGCGGCTCCGACCCTAACCAGAAAGTCTTTATCCGATTCGTCGGATCTGACAACAAAGCCGTTGAAATCGACAAAACATTCAACGTGTATGTAGCACAGGAACTCGATCCTGAAATACGACTGCTTGCCAGCGATGCCTACGGAAGCAAAATCTGGAAGTGGGATTCCAACGCAACAGACAGTGTCGTTTGGGGTAACATGGGTTACTGCGGTGGCAAGGGCTCTGATGTTGCTCTTAGCAGTAACGGCAAATGGTGGGGTGTCAAGAACGAAGAGGAGTTCCTCACTCAGGGCGAGCACGCAGCCGACGGCTTCATCGGAGACGAGAGCCTGGAGGCAACCATGGTGATTAATGACGAAGGCATCATCGTTTGCTATGATAAGGATGGCAAAGTGATTCGTCAAGGCACCTACAAGGTGGAGAACTACGACCCAAGCAACCCAGATGCATGGAAGGTGGGTGACCTCATCACCAGCGAGGGTGCCATCCTCTGGCCTTACGAAATCAACTGGAAGAACAACGGACAGAATCCATACCCTACCAAGTTCGACATCTGCTACCTCACAGCCGACAAGCTCTGCCTCGTATATCCCGACAAGGGCGAATTCAATACCCTTGGCAACTGGGGAGAAGCTACGTTCTGGCACTTCGCCAGCAACTCCGACGTTGAAGGTATGGCTATTGGCTACGGCAAGGACGCCAAGAAAGACTGGACTTGGGATACCGAAGCAACCGACGGTGTCGTTTGGGGTAACATGGGTTACTGCGGTGGCTCAGGTTCAGACGTAGGTATCAGCAGCAACGGCAAATGGTGGGGTGTTACTTCCGAAGCCGAGTTCATGGAGCAACTTGGTCACACCAACGATGGAAAGGCTCATGGCGACGAAAGCATGGACGCCTTCTTCACGCTCAGCAACGAAGGTACCATCGTTCGCCATGCTGGCGACGGATCCGTCATCAACAACGGTACGTTCGAGTTCGACACAAGCGTAGCCAACGAATGGAAGGTGGCAAACTTGAAGACTACTGCTGGAACTATCCTTTGGCCTTACGAAATCAACTGGAAGGACAACAAGGTGCCAACGGCATTCCCAACAACCTTCGAAGTTGTTTATTTGACTCCAGAAAGAATGTGCCTCGTTTATCCAGACAAGGGTGAGTTCTCCGCTCTTGGAAATTGGGGTGAAGCTACATTCTGGCACTTCAAGGCTACGAAATAAAACCATTTAATTAATGTTGTTGCTCCGCCTTGGCAGTTTGACTGCTGGGGCGGAGCTTTTTGAAGACACAGATTAGGTAACGATAAAAAATAACTTGGTACATTTTGATAAATTCATATTGACCTCGTGTTGTGCTCATCTTTTGGGCTGTTTTCGTCCGTTTCCTCAGTCATGATGCCCGCATCACTCCCTCGAAAACGAACTAAAACATCTCCAAAATATGAGTAAACTGTACCAACTTATTTTTTTATCATTACTAGGTTATATCGAATATTATCCCTACCTTTGCATGCTTAGAACAAGGCTAAAGCATCAGGTTTTCTTACTCATCCGCAAATATGGGAAACAAAGGTGGCATCAAGTTTGAATCATGGGCAATCTCAGCACTCTTAGGTATAGTAGTGCTGCTGCATTGGCTATGGATTTATCCTCATGCCCTATCGTATCAGGAGCAATATCAGTTGTTCTTACTGACAGGCGATTATTTCATGGAGCGAGTCAGTGTGGCTGGTGGACTGGCGGACTATCTTGGGGAATTTCTCACACAGTTTTACTACATACCTTGGGTGGGTGCCACCATTCTTGCACTGCTCACGGTAGCTGTGCAGAGAGGTGTTTTCCATGCTTGCCAAGGAAATGCTATCGCATTGATACTGAGTCTCATCCCTATAGCCATGCTCCTGAGATTACAAGGAGATGAAAGCGTGTTGCTTTCCTACACAGTGGCACTGGTGCTGACACTGTTGGCTGCCAACATCATGAAGGGGAAATGGATGTGGGCTGATGTGGTTCTCTTTCCCCTACTCTACTGGTGCTTAGGACCTATGGCATGGCTCTATGCGGGATTGAGAGTTATGCGTATAGGTCGCAATAGTTGGTGGTTGCTGAGCATTCTTTTTGTCACTCAACTTTTGGCATACAGAACAGTGCTGCAACAATACCCATTCGTCAACGTGATGCTGGGCATTGGTTACTACCGAAGGCTGATGGAAATTCCAACCATGATGTGGCTCATTCCTCTTGTCATCCTCTTGTTGAGCCTCATTATCAATAGAATCCATACTTCTTCCAAATGGGCATCTCCCAATAGGGCTGTTCGCTGCATCTGCTACCTGTTTCTCTTCGTAGATATCTGTTTCTTCGTCAGAGGTATGTACGACAAGGAGAAATACGAACTGATTCGACAGGATGCACTCATTCGCCAAGAACAATGGGATGAGGTGATTCGCCGTGCTGAAAAGTATCAGGTGAAGACAGCTTTCAGTTCTCAAGCTGTGAACTTGGCTTTGGCAATGAAACGGCAGTTGGCAGAACGGATGTTCGATTTCTACCAAAGTGGAGAGGACGCTCTGCTGATGCCAATGATTCGCGACTTGACGAGCGACCTGCCTACAGCAGAAGCTTTCTACCGCTTAGGCATGGTGAATTCGGCACAACGCTATATGTTCGATGTGCAGGAATCCATTCTGAATTATCGGAAAAGTGGACGCTGCGAGAAACGACTGGCGGAATGTGCCATCATCAATGGGAAATACGCCATTGCGAAGAAGCATCTGGCACTGCTGAAGAAGAGCCTCTTCTACCGTGCATGGGCTGAGGATGCGGAGACATACCTCTACAAGGAGTCGCGCATCAATGCTCATCCAGAATGGGGACGACTACGGAAGCTGCGTTTCAAGGAGGACTTTCTGTTCAGCTATCCCGAAATGGACAAAATGCTGGGGCGACTGTTTGTCAACAATCCCGACAACAAGATGGCGCTCGACTACTTCATGGGGCAGTTGTTGCTGAAGGGTGACGTGCAAGGCATCATGCAATACATGGGATGGGTACAACAATACGGTGGCTACCAACAAATGCCTAAAGGCTATCAGGATGCGGTGATGTGCATTCAGCGACATGGGGATATGCCTGGCTCAAAGTACGGTGCTTACGTGAAGAGGAAATTGACCCACCCCAGCCCTCCCTGAGAGGGAGGGAGTAGAGTGAAAAGTGAAAAAAAGAAAAGAAAAACATGTCATCTGGATGGCATCGCTTCACACTTCACGTTTTTTCTAACTAACTTCGTTAAACGTTAAACTTTAAACGTTAAACGATATATTTGAAGAATGAAAAAGATATTTCACATATTATTTAACTTTTTGAAAAAAGTAACTACTCCCTCCCTCACAGGGAGGGTGAGGGGTGGGTCTGTATGGGGTGGGTCCATTCTTCTCATTCTTCTTTCTGCTTGTACTCCGCATCCTGAAAATGTGAAGCATTCTGATGCTTTGCCCGAGATATATCCCGACTATATCGGTGTGACCATTCCTGCGAACATCGCTCCCATGAACTTCAATGCCGCCGATGAAGCAGTGGAACGCATGGAAGTGACGGCAAGGGGAAGCAAAGGGGGAGAAATACATACGAATGGCGAATGGGCAGCTTTCGACCAAGATGAATGGCAAGAACTCACACAGCAGAATGTGGGTGGTGAGATTCGCTTCACAGTTTGTATGCTGAAGAATGGGCAATGGACAGAATATCAGACATTTGCCATGTATGTAAGTACATGTCCCTTGGAAGATTATGGCATCACCTACCGACGCATACCGCCAGGCTATGAGGTGGGTGGAAATATCGGCATTTATCAGAGGGATTTGCACTCGTTCAAGGAAACAGCAATCCTGCAGGAATCTGCAGTGCCAGGGCAATAGCAAAACGGACAGCGCAGATGGTTGGAAACCAAAACGAGCGAAACAATTGGTGCGACAGCACATGGATGCTGGCATCCCGATGGACGATTCATCGCTTTCTCACTCAGCCCCGTGGCTCAGGCTTTCTACGTTGGCACAGAGCGACTGATTGAACCGTTCGACTTGAAATCGGACATGCTGATGCTCGATGTGGAAACCGACGAACTCATCCGAACACCTCTGTTGGAAACGGAGGACTACGAAACGTTTCCGAATTTCTCGGCAGATGGGAAGAAGTTGTTCTTTAGTTCAGCCAAATACTTTCAGGTTCCTGCATCGGTTGATAGCATACGATACAGCCTCTGCACGATTGAGTTCGACACGAAGACGAGATTCTGGGGAACGAAGGTTGATACCTTGCTCGATGCACAAACAGAAGGAAAGAGTTTCACGTTCCCTCGTGCTTCCTACGATGGCAAATGGCTGATGTATTGTCAGATGGATTTTGGCATGTTTCCTGTGGATCATCCCGAAGGCGACCTGTGGCTGATGGATTTACAGACAGGCGAAAGAAGAGCTTTGGAAGAAGTGAATTCCAACGATGCGGAGAGCTATCACAGCTGGAGCAGCAACTCGCATTGGTTCGTGTTCACGAGTCGTCGAGGCGATGGCATGTACACCCAACTCTACCTGTCGTGCATCGATGAGAACGGCAAGGTGGGAAAACCATTCCTGCTTCCGCAGCAGAATCCTCGGAAATACTACATGGAAATGTTCGACGCTTATAACTGCCCCGATTTCACGAAAACGAAAGTGGATTTCAATATGCGAGAAGTAAGGCAGGAAGTGTTTTCAGACAAACGTATTCAAGTGAAAATCAAACAATAAACAATATAGAACAATTATGAAAAAGATACTGTTTTTCAGTGCGATAGTTGCCTTGGCACTATCTTTTAGCAGTTGTCAGCAAACTATGCGCTCATCCAAAACATGCCACATCACAGGCGAAGTCACCGAAAGCGATTTGGAAGGAGTGAGAATCTTCCTCGTTCCCTACTATGGTCCAAAGGATGCAGCACATGTGGATTCCATCGAAATCGAAGACGGTATGTTCGAATTCAGTACCGACACACTAATGCTGGCACAGATTCTTGTGGATTATCATCACCGCATGAACACTCAGCCTTTGCTCATCGTCACTGAACCAGGGGAAGTAAAGGTGAAGATAGGTCTCGACAGTTCGGCGTCGGGCACTGAGCAAAACGACATACTTCAGAGTTGGAAAATCCGCACTGAGCAGCACAACACGCAATTTAGGCTCATGAACAAAACTGCACGCGAAGCGGAAAAGACTGGTGATAGCATCACCTACAAGGCATACAAGCAGAAGGCGGACAGCGTACATCTACTGCATAAGCAATACACCCGAGAACTGGCTAACAGCATGAAGGAGAGCGTTCTTCACGACTTCCTGAAAGACCTCTACCCTCTCACCTACACAAGGAAATATCCTGATGGAAGGGAAGTGGTGTTTGATGCCGACACGAATGAACCGATAGAAAGTGAGAAGTGAAAGCCTCACCCCCGACCCCTCTCCGAAGGGCGAGGGGAGTAGAATGAAAAATGAGAAGTGTAGAGCGATTTCATACGGAAGGCTTATTATACTTTTTACTTTTTAATTTTTAATTTAAGAAAGAATCCTATGAAATACGGGAAATGGATAGCGGATGGAATCTTTGCTATCTGCACATTCATCTTTTGGAGAGTGCGCTATCCTTATGCACTCACCTATCAGGAGCAATTCCAGATGTTCTTGTGGGATGACGATTACTTCTTGGGACGAGTGTCTGAACCAGGGGGATTGGCTCGATGGGTGGCTGAATGCTTAGTGCAGTGCTACAATAACGTGACGGTGGGTGCCATCATTCTCACCATCATCTTCCTCATGATGCAACAATTAACTTGGAAGCTGATGAAGAAAGAAAGTCCACTTTCCTACGACTCCACCTCCAAAGGAAACAAGAGCGAAGGATTGTCTTTTTTCTATGCACTCAGTTTCATTCCCGTTTTCGCATTGTGGTTTCAGATGGGAGATGAGAATACGATGCTCACCTTCCCTGTGTCGTTGCTTTTTGCCATGTTGGCTATGTTGCACTACACCTATACGCAGTTCGGAACATGGCAACGATACATCTATTTCATTGTGATGTCGTGCCTGCTCTATTGGACAGCAGGACCAGTGGTGCTGATGTTCGCAGTTTGGACAGCCGCTTGGCCTCTCGACACAAAATGGAAACATTCTATAGGTACTTCGACACTCATTTTGCTCATCCATGTTATAATCTGCTGCACCATCATTTGGGCTTCTGCACGGGTTTTGCCTTACACGTCAGCAAGACTTTTCCGAGGCATTGACTATTACCGTTATCCGCTTTTGATGCCATACCTCATGATGGCTATCGAACTGCTTTGCGTAGTGATTCCACTCTTTCCATTACGAGAACTCCAAACAATAGCGCATCCTCAAGAGAAAGGCAAGAGCACTCAATTAGGAATTGTGAAGGCATTGGGATTAACTGTTTTCATCTTCGTTTGTGCTTTATTAATCATTCCGAAAGGATTCAAGGCAAAGACTTACGAACTCATTGAATACGACTATCTGGTGCGCACACAGCAATGGCAGAAAATCATTGCGAAAGCGGAAAAGCAGAATCCCGACCTACCGATGAGCGTATGTGCTACTAATTTGGCTCTTGGAAAGACGAATCAGTTGGGAGAGCGTGCCTTTCATTTCTTTCAGAACGGAGGCGAAGGGCTTATTCCTCATTTTGAACGTAGTTTCGTGTCTCCACTCATCACGTCGGAGGCTTACTTCCACCTTGGGCTTGTGAACTCGGCTCAGCGACTGACGTTTGAATGTATGGAGGCGATACCTAATTACAATAAAAGTGTGCGAGCCGTGAAACGGTTGGTGGAAACGAACCTTATCAATGGACAGTATGAAGTGGCTCGCAAATATATCAACCTGCTGAAGAAAACTACCTTCTATAGCCATTGGGCAACGCAGGCTGAACAACTCCTATGCAACGAGCAAGCCATCAATCAGCATCCGCTCTATGGGGAATTGAGACGTTCCCATTTGCAAGAGGATTTCCTCTTTAGCGAACAGGAACTAGACAAAATCATGGGACAGCTCTTCCTTCAGAATCCTAATAACCATTTGGCAAAGCAATACCTCATGCTCTATCCTCTGCTCGAAAAGGATATTCCTAAATTCATGCAGTATATGGGTGTGATTCAGCAGAAAGAGGCGTATATGCCAACCATTGCACAGCAGGGAGTTGCCATCGCCTATATGCAACAACGTCAACAGCCTCCGCAGGGTTTACTCAACGATATCATCCTATCCCAGTGCAACGACTTCTCGCAAACACTGTCACAAGGTGGCATGGACTCCCCTCTCCTAAACAGATTCAAAGGAACACTATGGTATTACCTTGTGAAATAAGGGAAGACCCTCCCCAAATAGTGAGAAGTGAAAAATGAAAAGTGAAAAATGAAAAAGATAATTCACATATTACAGAATGTTTTGAAAAGAGTAACTACCCCCTCCCTCTCAGGGAGGGTGAGGGGTGGGTCTATTTGGGGTGGGTCTTTTCTCCTCCTTCTTTCTGCCTGCACATCCCATCCTACTGATCCAGAGAAGACTGATGCCTTGCCACCTATCTATCCCGACTATATCGGGGTAACCATCCCCGTGGGAATAGCACCGCTCAACTTCTCCGTGGAAGGAAATGACGTGGATAGAGTGGATGTGACAGTGACAGGACAAAACGGAGCCGCACTGCATACGAACGGGAAAACAGCGCAATTCGATATTGAGGAATGGCACCAATTGCTGGAAGAGAACAAGGGAAGCGAACTCCGTGTGTCGGTTTGTGCAAAGGAAAATGGGAAGTGGAAACAATATCAGGATTTCACCATTACAGTGAGTTCCTTGCCGCTCGATGAATGGGGATTGACCTACCGCCGCATAGCACCAGGATACGAAGTGTATAGCCACATGGGCATCTATCAGCGCAACCTTTCGAACTTCGACGAGGAGGCAATCATCGATAACACCCAAGTGCCTGGAGCCTGCTTCAACTGCCACACGGCGAACCGCACAAACACCAAGCAGATGGTGTTCCATGTGCGAGGAGAGAATGGTGCCACAGTGATGCAGATTGATGGAAAGCGCGAAATACTCAAAGCATCCAACGAAACACTGGGTGGTTCGATGGTGTATCCTTATTGGCATCCATCAGGTGAGTATTGTGCCTTTTCCACCAACACCACTCGACAGAGTTTCCATGTAGTGCCCGACGAGCGCATCGAAGTGTTCGACCTTGCCAGCGACATCCTCGTCTATCATCCCAAGACACACGAAATCCTTACGGATTCTCTCATCTCACGTCCCGATTGGAGCGAGAACACACCCGTATTTTCTCCCGATGGAAAGACGCTCTATTTCTTGACATGCCAACAGCAAGAATATCCTTCGCATTTCAAGGACGAGAAATACAATCTCTGTAAAATCGCTTTCGACCCTGCCACGGGCCATTTCGGCAACCATGTAGATACGGTATTCAACGCCGTCAGCATGGGAAAGAGTCTCACTTGGCCCCGTCCTTCCTACGATGGCAAATACCTGCTTTTCACCCTCATGGACTACGGCTATTTTTCCATCTGGCATAAGGAGAGCGAACAGTGGCTGATGGACCTCAGCACAGGGGAGTCACGAAACCTCTCAGAAATCAACAGTGATGATGCTGACAGCTATCACAACTGGAGTGCAAATAGCCATTGGATTGTGTTTACCAGCCGCCGAGGTGATGGACTCTACACGCGCCTGTATCTCAGTTCAATCGACGAAAAAGGTCATTTCTCAAAACCATTCCTCCTACCACAAAAGAACCCAAAGGAATACTACAATGAATCTCTCTATTCCTTTAATACTCCTGACTTTACCAACACTCACGTATCTTTCAACAGTCACCTTGCAGCACAAGAAATCCATACGCCACACAGAGTTGAAACAAAAATGAAATAGCCTCCAATACAATAATATTTGAACCACGAATTTCACGAATTAAACGAATACCTGATTTTAATTTTATCTAATTACTCTAATTTGAAAAATGCCAGCATTTTTGTTCGTGAAATTTGATAAAATAATATTTTTAAAAAAAATTCGAGTAATTCGTGGTTTTAATTAAAATAACTTTCCTACTTCTTCAGCGGTGAAGTTCATTTCTCGTGCACCCAAGTCAGGTACATTGAAACTCTTCAGGCAGTGGTCGTAGAAACTTGGAAATTTTTGAGGCAAGCAGAAGGGTTTGTGCGCTTTTCCCTGCTTGTCAATATAACAAAAATAAGGTTTTCCATACAATCCGTCATCACGCTTCGATGCAAACACAAACCATCGGCTGTTGCTGCTCCAGGAATGATAAGTGTCGCTCATGTCGCTGTTCACGATAGTGAGTGAATCCACATGTCCCGTCTGCAAGTCGAGCAAACGCTGGTCCGACTCACGGTGCCAGATGGGGAAGGTGCCGTAGGCAGCCACCGTATAGAGCAAGTAACGCCCATCGGGACTCACCCTCGGATGGCACACACTGCCCTTCTCGCCCTCCGCCCTGACAATGGTATCAACGTTCTCGACGAAGGTTCCCGTGCGCTCATCGAAACCGATGCGACAGAGACTGTACTGCAAATCAGCAATCTGAGCAGGCAGAGATACACGTGGAGCGGAACAGAAATAGATGGACTTCCCATCGGACGAGAAAGCGGGGAATGTTTCAAACACCATACTATCAGCCACCAACGCAGAACTAATTACACGCTCTTCCTGCAAGTCGAAGACATACACATCGGAAGCGTCGTCATACACCTCCAATCGCTTCTCGCTCAGTGCATGGAAGGCAGGGATGATGACGTTCGTGGAGAAGCAGACATATCGTCCCGAAGGAGAAAAAGTGAAATACACGCTACCACCCGTAGGGCTCTGGATATTCAGTTTGCGCAGCACACCGTTCTCGTTTAGAATGGCACCCCCACCCTCGCCTCTCACATACATCATCGAAAGATTGGGTTGCTGCACGGAATGAGTGTGGCAATTCATACAACGATTTCCCACCAACTTATAAGTGGAAAGATTTCGTTCCTCAAAATTCTCCACACAGCGCTCACGTATCTCCAAATGGCTGAAAACCTCATAGTCGGGCTCAATCAACCGATAACTCAAATAAAGGTCCACCTCATCCTCCACCACATGCCAAAGGAAAGAACGATATTCCGTCCAGTTTCCCGTTTGTTGGTCACGTGCCGAAACCGTTACTTTCAGTTCTTTCCCAGCATTATCAAGTAGCAATTTCCTCCACTCATCCAAAGAAAAGCACAATTCGTTACCCCTGGCATTGATTGTTATCTGCCTCTCCCCACCTTGGCTTCGCCGAGCCAAAGGTTCAACCCTTGCTTCCACGGCATCCACCTCCCCTCTCACCAAGAAGTTAAGAGGAGCAATATTTTTAGGAATCGTCACATCCACATAGTCAGGATAAATAGGAGGCAACTCCTCACTCTTTTGCACATCTGTAGGATGAGGTGTACAAGCAGAAAGAAGGAGGAGAATTGACCCACCCCATACCCTCCCTGAGAGGGAGGGAGTAGTTACTCTTTTCAACAATTGGTATAATTTATGAAATAACATTTTCATTATTCACTTACTTGGTCGCCTCCGGCTCGAAATGAAGTTTAAAATTGAAACGTAAAATTATTTTTAAAATTTTAAATGATAATTCTAAATACAATTTTAAGCGAAGCGCCCCAAATCCTTTTAAATCCTTTAAATCCCTGATTATTTTTCACTTTTCACTCTTCACTTTTCACTTTTTGAAGAGGTGGGGTGAGGCCGTCAAAATAAAACCAATAAGTCTCCCTCCATTTGGCAGCCGCAGCAGTACCGCGGACAGCATTGTAAGCATTGAAGTTCCTCAACTGGCTTTCGTCCTGGATATATCGCAGCATCTCTTCTTCCGTGGCATGATTACTTGCCAACCACGCCAACAAAGCCTGCTGATAGAGCGGACGGATGCGAGGCTTCTGACGATCCATGCAATACTTGTCGTAATACATCTTGAACATCGCCACGTTCCTCTGCACCAACTCATGGCAGAGCAGATAATCCAAGGCAATATCGTTGTTAGGATTACTGTTGAGCAACTCCGTCAGGATGGTTCGGGCATCATCGCCCAGACGGAGCGTGTCGGCACGATTCACGTATGCCGACTTCCGCGCATAAACAGGATTTCTGCGAGCCAACTTCGCCCACTGGCTGTAGATGAGCGTGTGGTCGAGCAAACGCAAGTACTTCTCAGCCGCAACCGAATCGCCACTCACCAAGTTGCACTCAGCCAAGCGCTTCACCATCCTCACGTTGCGGTTGTGCCTTGTGAACACGTTGCCCATCATGGCAGCACGCTCAGCGTAGGTCATGTCGCCCAACTCATAATACAGCTCGTTCATCACACGAATGATGGAGACAGGCGTCTCGGGACCAATCTGCCATAATGTACCCAGTTCCACAGGTTGTAGCGTCAAGAGCCCATCGGGCAGACGACCCAAACGGGCATTGGACAAGTTGTAGTAGAAACTCGATATGTTCAGTTTTCCCCCTTCCTTCTTCGCCAGTTCCACCACCCGCTCGTCATGCCCGAAGTAATATTCATTGTCGATGGCGAGATAACGCTCCATTTCCATTTCGGGCATACGGAATTTTCCCTTCTCGGGCAATCCAAACATGCAGTAAGCCAAAGCAAGCACAACAAGCAGAACGACACCCCTCACCCACCTCCTACGCATCGGCAGGAGTGAAGCCAACCACACTACAAGGGCATAACCCAGCAGCGTTATCGTGCTCGACAGAGGGTAGGCATACCAAAGGTGGCGCCATGCCTCCACAGTCATCACACCGATGCCCAAAGCCATCGCCCATCCTCGACGCATACCCAAGCCCTGCAAAGCACGACGCACCACGTCGCCCAGTGCAAGCAGACAGATCGTGAGCAGGATGGCACCCACATAGAGGTAATAGTAGAACTGCGTGAGAAAATCACCCACCCAACGAGCTAACCAACCACTACCTTCCGATACATATCGATACCATTCGTCCCTCGTGAGGACGAACAGCTGGTTCTGCTCCTGATAGAAGAAGTGGTAAGGATAGCAGAACTGAAAGAATGCCCAGCAAACAGCGCCCCACAAGGCGATTAGTAAGTAGCATCCATAGTGTCGGAATCGAGTCTTTGTCAACTTGTTCAAGCTCATAGGTGATGCACATCTGAAATCAACTGCAAAGATAATAGAAAAAGGGGGATTGTGATAAGAAGTTGATGAAAAAAATAGATGAAACATTAAACATAAAAGATTTCAAATGGCTTAATTACTTGACATGCGTCAGTGGTTACATAGTAACTCTTTTTTGTCGTTCTACTAACTGCACTCTCACTTCTCTTTTCATTGGGAACGCACTTTCTCGCCATTGGGGATTCACTCCCTCGCTATTGGGGATTCACTTTCTCGCTATTGGGGACGTATTTGAGTTGTAAATAACATGGTTTTGATGTGAATTATATGCAGAAAAGATGAAACAATCATTTTGTTAACTTCTTTTCACAATTTCGCAAAAAAAGGCATCGGATTGTAGGCAATTCAGAAAATCTTTATAAATTTGCAAATTCTAAGCAGTTCTATGCAGTTCCGTCTTGTTTTCCGCAACGGAATCGACTAACGTAAGCCTCTGTCCAAGATGGCAAGACTTTACTCACCACGCGTATGAAATTACCTAAGTTTATCCGATTTCCTCGCTTCCGAGGTCCACGTACCATCGCCTCGCGCCTCACTTGGCGCATCGTGATAACGCTGCTCATCATCTTCCTCATCCTCTCCATCCTGTTCTTCTTCATCCTCCTCTTCGTCGGCTTCGTGACGCTGTCGGCTCTCTTCTACACGAGAATGAGCGTGACGGAAGAGAAGGTGAACAATATCTTCACGGCTGTGGAGATTGCCACTTCGAACAACATACCCGAGGCGGAGGAGAGTATCGAGAGCAACAGTAAGGAGTACTTCGCCATCGAACGACTGCTGGAGTTGAACCCGAACATCGTGGGGGCTGCCATCGCGCTCAATCCCGACGTGGAGCCAAGGAAAGGCAATCTCTTTGCCCCATACGCTTACCACGACAGCACGGGCATCCACAGCAAGCGATTGGACACGGATGAGTATGACTACGTGCACAAGGAGTGGTTCACGAAGCCTTTGGAACAGGGCAAGGGCACATGGAGCGAACCATACGTTGATGATGGCGGCGGAGAAATATGGATGACGACCTACTCCCTGCCGCTGCTGAACCCAAAGGGCGACCTGTATGCTGTGCTGACGGCTGACCTGTCGTTAGACAAGCTGACTGAGTTGGTGGAGGAATTGGACAGCATCAACAACGACGACCTCGACATGAGTCTGGATAGTGACAACAAGGGTGAGTCGCGCACCTTCATCGTCACCTCGAAGGGAACTTTCGTCGTGCATCCCGAAAGGAAGAAGTCGGACAAGGAGAATGTTCTCGATTACTTCAAGAGGATCTCAAAGCGGGATAATATCGCAACCGACCTTGCAGATGATTTCAAGACGGGCCAAAAGGGCTTGAGCGTTTTAGTTGATAAAGACATAAAGTATTACTTTATTTTCTACGTTCCCATCGACCGTACAGGATGGACTGCGGCGACCATCGTGCCGTTCAGCGACATTCTGCCTCCTGTGTATTTCTTCATCAAACTTGTCATCATCATCTTAGTCATCAGTCTGATTATCATCGTTCTGGTGGCGAAAAAGAATATCCACAGTGTCACCAAACCTCTGCGTTTGTTTGCTCAATCAGCAACGGAAATCTCGAACGGGCATCTCGACACACCTCTGCCTGTCATCAAGACCAAGGACGAGATGCTCATCCTGCACGACTCGTTCGAGACGATGCAGCACTCGCTCGCCAGCCAGATAGAGCAAATCAAGAAGGTGAACGAGGAGAAGGGACGCATCGAAGGTGAGCTGCTCATTGCCCGCAACATCCAGATGGCGATGATTCCAAAGACATTCCCTGCCTTCCCTGACCGAACGGACATCGACATCTTTGCCGAGTTGGCTCCTGCAAAGGAAGTGGGCGGCGACCTATACGACTTCCTCATCCGCAACGAGAAACTGTACTTCTGCGTGGGCGACGTGTCGGGAAAGGGTGTCCCTGCATCGATGGTGATGGCGGTGACACGCGCCTTGTTCCGTACAGCCACGGCTCACGAAAGCAACCCTGGCAGGATGGTGAGCGAAATCAACGAGATGATGGTGGAAGACAACGACTCCTATATGTTTGTCACGCTGTTCTTGGGTGTTCTTGACCTCCCGACAGGAAGATTGCGCTATTGCAACGCGGGACACAACGCTCCGTTGCTGATTGACGATACGGAGGCGAAGATGCTGCCATGCGATGCCAACCTGCCTATCAGCATCATGGAGAATCGCAGATTCAGTACACAGGAGATTGTGGTCAGTCCGGGCACAACCATTTTCCTCTACACCGACGGAGTGACGGAGGCTGAAAACATCAAGAACGAGCAATTCCAAGAAGACAGGATGATGGATGTGGCCAAGTATTGGGACCGTCAGCCAAAGACACTCATTGAGCAAATGAAGAAGTCTGTTCAAGAGTTTGTGGGTGAAGCCGAGCAAAATGACGACATGACCATGCTTGCCATCCAATACACGAAGCAACCTGAGCAGGAGGAATGGCTGTCGAGACAGATTACGCTGCCAAACGACGTGGAGCAGGTGCCGCTGCTGTCTGAGTTTGTGGAGGGTGTGTGCGAGGAAGTGGGACTCAGCATGAGCGACATCATGAGCATGAACCTTGCCATTGAGGAAGCCGTGGTGAACGTGATGAGCTATGCCTATCCGAAAGGTACGGAGGGAAAAGTCTGCATTGATGCCAAAGCCAACAACGAATGGCTGAAATTCATCATCACCGACTGGGGAAAACCGTTCGACCCAACCATCAAGGACGACATCGACATCACACTGCCAGCTGAAGAAAGGCTCATTGGCGGTCTGGGCATCCACATTGTGAGACAGACAATGGACAGCATCAACTACGAACGCATTGAAGGCAAGAACGTGCTAACTCTCATCAAGAAAACGAAATAAGGAAGACAACAGAAGATGACGGATATCATTCTATCAAGCTTTATCAGCCTTTTCGCTCTCTTCGGAAAGGTGGAGCAGGTGGACGAGGAACGCGCCAAGAAGATGCTTGCAAACTATCTGCGCAGGCACTACGGCATCCGAAACACCGACCTCTACCTCGACCTTTACAGCGACATGCGTCTGGCATACGAAATGACCGATGACCTGGACAGCAAAAAGACTGTGGGACTCATCTGCTCCTCGCTGCATGGCAAGATTCAAGCCAGGGAGGAAGCGTTGCTGCTGCTGCGTGTGATGGAGTTCTGCGAATGTAACGAATCGACTGACAACACCATGTTCCTCACCATGGCGTCGCTGTTTCACATTCCGAAGGAACAATATCAGGACTTCGCCGACTTCTGGCCCGAGTACCAGAACCTGGACGAGCTGAAGGAGCACTACCAGCGCGGCGGACTGGGCGACATGAAGTGCAAGAAGTTCCTGAACGAGGTGCTGAACAAGTTCTTGGAGCCGATGCGCCAGCGCCGTGCCGAGTTGGAGACTGACATCGCCGAGATTCAGAACATATTAAAGCGCGGCACGGAGCAGGCCCGCGAGGTGGGCGCCCAGACGATGGACGAGGTGCGCCGTGCCATGCGCATTGACTATTTCAATGATGCAGAAATGTGGAAACTTTGAGGCGCTACTGGTAGCGCACGACATCAAGCCGACGGCAAACCGCATTGTCGTGGCTAAGACATTGGCCGCCGCTGAGCGGCCAATGTCGTTATCGGAGCTGGAGTACAAGATTCTGTCGATTGACAAGTCGGGTGTATTCCGGGCCTTGACGCTGTTCCGTGAGCACCACTTGGTACACGTCATCGAGGACGGTGGCGACGGCGTGCGCTACGAACTGTGCCTGAGCCACGACGGCCACGAGCACGACGACGACCAGCACGTACACTTCTACTGCGAAGCCTGCCACCGCACGTTCTGCATCAACGACGTCCCCATACCCGGCGTCGAACTGCCCGAGGGCTACCAGCTGTCGAGCATCAACTATATGGCCAAGGGCCTCTGTCCTGAGTGTACAAAAAAAGCCGCACCTCGCAATCCCTGCGAAGCGCGGCGTCATCGTATTAGATGACATGGACAAGAATTAGTAAATATATGTATGAAAAAAGGTCCCTACCTCTCCACTAAGAGGTAGGCAGTTCCACGGTTTGTGTGCTTGCTTGTCACGCTGAACAGCTTGCTGCTCAGTGTTGAACCTATCTTTGCCAACGAGACGTTCTTCACGCCGGCACTATGGTAGCGGCTTTTCAGCAACGTATGGATGTCGCTGACTAACCACCAGCGTCCGTGCTCACCCTCCACGGGCTTACGGAACAGGGTAAACAGCATCTCCTCCAAGCCGTCGATGCGCTGGAATCGCTGATTCTCGCTCATCAGCAGTTCGGTTTCGTTGTCTTCTAACCAGTAATGGCGGCCTTCGGCTATCTCCTGCACCAGCTGGGCAAACAGCTGGCTGTGGTTCAGGTCGTCGGTGAAGTTGATGTCGTCCGTCACGTTGACGCAGATGAAGCGGCGGCTTCCTGACGGGTCGGTCAGGGGCTTCGGATTATTGGTCGTGCCAATGAACGAGGCGTAGCGGCGGTATTGCCGGTAGGCCTTGCCGTAAGGCGGACGGAACTTCACGTCGGCCGTCGATAGCAGGTACTTCAGCAGCACCTGCTGCCGCTGGGTGGTCTTGTCGAACTCGTCGATATTGATCAGGGCGAACGAGGTCAGTCCGAGGTTCAGGTCGGTCTCGTTCTTGAAGTTGATACGGTCATTGTAGTAGTCACGCAGTTC
>CADBXS010000056.1 GCA_902798705.1 uncultured Bacteroidales bacterium | reverse complement strand
CGAACGGCTTCGTGATGTAGTCGTCCGCGCCGAGCTCCAGCCCCAGGACCTTGTCCGCCTCTTCTTCCTTGGCGGTCAGCATGATGATGGGCATGTCGCTGTTCTCGCGGATCCGCTTGCAGACTTCGAATCCGCTCATGATGGGCAGCATGATGTCCAGCAGAACAAGACTGCAGCCGCAGGAGAGGGCCTTGTCCAGGCCCTCCTGCCCGTCGTATGCAGTTTCGACTTCATAGCCCTCCTTGATGAGGTTGAAGCGTATGATGTCGGAGATCGGCTTCTCGTCCTCGATGATGAGGATGCGCTTGTCGTTGAGTGGCGCCACGGTGGCGGCATCGATTTCGATGTTTGCGCTCTCGCCTGTGAGCATAGATTGGTTGCTCTCTTGGTCAGGTGTTGCAAGTGCGTTGGCGTTGAGCGAACTGTTTGGCGTGATTTCGTGCGCCATCTCGTTGTCGGCATAGATGTTCTCATCGGGCAGACTGACAGTGAAGATGCTTCCGCCACGCGGATTCTCCTCGTAGTCGATGCTGCCATGATGGAGGGCAACGAGTTCCTTGGTGAGGTTGAGGCCGATACCGATGCTGTCGGCTGCAAAGGCTGAGTCCATGAAACGGGAGAAGAGGTCTTTCTGCTTCTCCTTGGAGATGCCAACGCCGGTGTCGGCCACAGTGATTTTTACTTTTTTCTTCTCCTTGTCCTGCTGCACGTTGATGCTGACTTCGCCGCCGTCGGGGGTGTATTTGAAGGCATTGGAGAGGAGGTTGTAGATAATTTTGTCGGCTGCACTGCGGTCGAGGAGCATGGTGTGGGAATCGGTGAAGGTATCAACGTGGAACTTCATGTTGCGTCGTTCCGCCATGTCGAAGAACACAGGACAGAGGCGGTTGACAAACTGGATGATGTCGGTCTGTTGCACGCCGAGGTGGAGCTTGCCTTCCTGCATCTTGTTGTACTCAAGGAGCTGGTTGACGAGTCGGAGCATACGTTCCACGCTGTGGTTCATGTTGTTGACGGTTTGCCGCACGTCGGTGGCAAGGTTGTTGCGATTTGACAGTTTCTCCACGGAACCACGGATGAGAGTGAGCGGTGTGCGGAACTCATGACTGATGTTCATGAAGAAGCGCGACTTGAAATCGGCCAGTTTGCGCTCCACTCTCACGCGGCTCTTGAGCCGATAGACGGTCGTCATTTGGCGATAGAGAACCCAGCAGAATCCGGCGAGAGCAAGGAGATAGATGCACCATGCCCACCAGGTGTTCCACCATGGCTGAAGAATCTGTACTTTCATGGCGATTTCCTCGCTGACGCTGCCGTCGGCATTGAGAGTGCGCACCTGGAAGGTGTATTTGCCAGGAGATAGTTCACGATAGACGGCTTCGTTGCCCACCGTCATGGTCCAGTCTTGGTCGAGTCCTTCGAGTTTGTAATAGTATTTGGTACGCTTCGGATAGACATACTCGAAGTCGCTGAAGTTGAAAGTGAGTGAGTTCTGGGTGTGACGGAGCTTGATGGTCTTCGAGAGGTTGACGATGCTGTCCTCAGTCATGGAATCGTAGGATGTGCCGTTGACGGAGAGGTTGGTGAACGTGAGATTGAAGTACTTGTTGGCATTGAGTTGTGCAGAGTCGGGGTCGAAGGCGATGACTCCGTTCTCGGTACCGAAGAGCAAGCGTCCATCATCGAGCAGGGTGGAAGCCTTTTCGGAAATGAGGTTGCCGAGGTGGTCGGTGCAAGGGAAGAGGTTGGTGAATTGCTCGCTTTTCTTGTTGTAGAGCGAGATGCCGTACTCAGTGCCAATCCAGAGATTGCCTTTCTTGTCGAGCTGAAGGGAACAGGTGAGGTCGTTGGCCAGTCCGTTCTGAGTGGTGTATTGCTTGAATCGGAGGTTTTTCTTGTCGCCTGTAGCTTTGAACACACCAGCACCGACAGTGGCAATCCACAGGTTTCCGTCGCGGTCTTCGAGAATGTCGCGAATCTCCTCTGAGGCGAGGGCGCTGTTCTCGGCAGAATAGAAGATGTACTTGGTGGTGTCGGCAATGAGTTCTTCGGGATTGAACACAGCCAGTCCGCGTCCGAAGCCGACACAGATGGTACCGTCCTTGAGCTGGCGGATGACATTCATCTCGTTGCGAATGCCGGGACGGTTGAGCATGAGTCGGAAGTCGAATTCTCCCTTTCCATCGGGCTGAGCCAAATAGATGCCACTATTCACAGCACCAATCCAGATGCGGTCCTTGGAGTCGCGCATGATGTCGTTGATGCGCTCTTGCGTAAAGGCTTTCGGATAGTCGGGATAGCCCAGATGGGGTACGTTGTTGATGAGGATACCATGTCGGCGTGTGCCCATCCATTTGTTTCCATCCTTGTCGAAGCAGATGCAGAGGATATCGTCGTCGGGAACAGGATTGGGAATTTCGGTGATGTTGAGCGTGTTAGGATCGACGGTGAAGAGCTGGCTCTCGCGGTTACCAACGTAGATGACACCATCCTGCGCTTTCTTCAGCATTCGTGCGTAGTTCTTGTAACCTGGAACAGGCATCTTGGTCATGAGTCGGTGAACGATGTCGCGGGAAGCCATGGTGATGCAGACCAGTCCCATATCGGCTTGGCACACCCAAATGTTGCCGCCTCGGTCTTCGTAGATGGCGAAAAGCGTGTTGGTGGTGATAGGGCTGCCAGGGGTGTCGGGTGTGTAGTGGATGACTTCGCCCGTGTTGGTGTCCTCCACGTGCAGTCCGTCGAACTGCGTCATGGTCCATTTGTAGCCTTTGCGGTCGATGAGCGACTTCTCGGGGTGATAGCGTTCATCGACATAGTTCTTGTAGATTTCATGCACCATTTCGGAACCTAACTGATGAATCCGACTGGAGATTTTTCCTTTGTCGTACTTGATTTCGATGCTGCTGTCGCGCTTGGAGAGCAACCAGGTAGTGCCGTCGGGGAGGAAGGCGATTTCGCTGTAGGGTGCACGCATGTCGCTCATGCCACCCGTAAAGTCGATGAAGCAGCGGTTCTTGGTGTCGTAGCAGGAATATTGGTAGTTTCGCAACTGGATGAATAGCAATCCGTTGATGGGGTTGAGGTAGAGGTTCCGGATGCGGTTGCGGAGCAGGAATCGGCGATTGCCCACTTTCTCGTGCTTGAACACTTTGAAAGTGTAGCCGTCGTAGCGCACCAGTCCGTCGTAGGTGCCCATCCATAGAAATCCTGTTGGGTCTTGCACAATGGCCACGGTGTGCATGTTTGGTAGTCCGTCCTCAATGGTGAAATGACGATATTTGAAGTCGATTTGCGCGAAGGTTTGTGTGCATGCGCCAAAAAGAAGCATTGTCCACAAAACGACAATTCTACATTGATGATTCATAAACACTCTATTTTTGCAACTTGGCATATAGGCATTCTTTCAAAAATAGTAACAAATCCACAAGTCTCAACAGGATGCTCTATATGTTTATTAATGCGGGTTAGTTTCAATTAGTATGTGCAAAAATAAGTATTATTTCAATTCTAACAAAAGAATTGGTTGAAAAATATCAAAATGAAAGGCGAGCACTCGGAAAAGTGCCCGCCTTGAAAGAGTTTGATGAATGAAGTTTGTTTAATAGTGAGTCTGCATGTAGATTACCTTCGTGTTGAGGTATTCCTCCATACCATGCTTACCGTCAGCACCACCTATACCGCTCTTCTTCACACCAGCGTGGAAGCCTTGGATTGCTTCGAAGTGCATGCGGTTGATGTAAGTCTCACCAAATTCGATTTCGCGGCATACACGAGTTGCGGTGTCGATGTCCTTGGTGAAGACAGATGAAGCCAAACCGTATTCGCAGTCGTTTGCCCAGTCGATAACTTGGTCGAGGGTGTCGAACTCAATGAGAGGAAGCACAGGACCGAAGGTCTCTTCGTGGATGATGTCCATGTCCTGCGTACAGTTGTCGAGAACGGTAGCTGGATAGAAATAGCCCTTGCCTCCGATTGGTGCACCGCCACAGAGAATCTTGGCACCCTGAACCACAGCCTTTTCCACTTTCTTCGTTACGCTTTCGAGGGCACGCTTTTCTACGAGAGGACCCATATCGACATCCTTCTCGATGGCTGGATTGCCCACCTTCACTGCTTGGAACTTCTTCACGATGATGTCGGTGAATTCCTTCTTCACGCTCTTGTGAACATACACGCGCTCAGCGTTGTTACAAATCTGTCCTGAGTTGCCGATGCGGCTTTCAAGAATGGCTTGAGCAGCGAGTTCGAGGTCTGCATCTGCACAAACGATGGCTGGAGCCTTACCACCGAGTTCGAGACTCACCTTCGTGATGTTTGGAGCAGCTGCTTCCATAATCTTCACGCCTGCTTCCACGGAACCTGTCAAGCTGACGATGCCCACCTTCGGATTGCTTGCCATGGCATTGCCAACGAGGCTACCACGGCCCGTCACTACGTTGAACAAGCCTGCTGGCAGACCGCTTGCATCGATAATCTTGCAAAGCTCGCAACAGTTCTCTGGAGTGAGCTGTGATGGTTTCAAAACGATGGCATTACCGGTAATCAAGGCAGCAGCAGCCTTGCGTGCGATGAGGAAGAATGGGAAGTTCCAAGGCAGGATACCAGCAGCCACACCGATAGGACGCTTCACGAGAATCATGGTTTCGCCACGGTTGTCGCTCTGAATCACTTCGCCTTCGATACGACGTGCAAATTCTGCCATATAGTCGAAGTAAGTGGCTGTTACGCCCACTTCTACTCCTGCCAATGCCTGAGTCTTGCCCTGCTCACGAACCAGGATTTCCTGGAACTTGTCGAATTCGGCACGAATGCCATCGGCAATCTTGTGTAGATACACGGCACGCTCAGCAGCAGGCACTTTTGCCCATGCTTTTTGTGCTTTTTCAGCTGCATCCACAGCCTCTTGCACATCTTCCACTGTGCCTGCAGGTTGGCGGCTTGTCACATCTTCAGTACTTGGGTTTAATACGTCTATCCATTCGCCTGAACGGCTCTCAACGAACTTGCCGTTGATGTACATTTTCAATTCCTTCATGAATGTACTTTTTTAAGGTTAATAATAATATTATTTAGGTGATGTTTTAGTTAAAGGTTGTAACCTCCGAAGAGGGAAATGAAGAACACCCCCCCCCTCCAGCTCCCCCGAGGGGGAGAGAAAAACCATCCGGATGGAATCTCCTCCCCTCGGGGGAGCTGGAGGGGGCTTTCGTTTTATCTCGCTACCACGTACTTGTGGAGCGTTCTGCGCACAGCACCGAAGTCGGCATAGAGTTCCTTCACCATACCTTCGATTTGTTCGCCAAGTCCTGCTTCGTAGAGGTCAACGGCGAAGACATCCTTGCGACTGTAAAGCTGACGCAAGCAGCTGAAATCTTGGTCTGGCTTACCGATTTCCAAAGGAGCTACGATAGCCTGCAACTCTTCGAGCAGTGGGTCTGGCGATGGTTCGAAAGCTTCGCCATTGTCCTTGATGCCCTTCAAATAACGTGCATAGCCAGCGAGCGTGAGCGGAATGAGTACGAGGTTGCTCTTGTCGAGTCCACGAGCCAAATACTTCTTGATGGTCTCGCCGAAACGGATTGGCAGTTTCTGAGAGGTGTCCATCGCAATGCGCTGAGGAGCATCAGGCATGAAAGGATTTGGCAAGCGACGATTGATGACTGCACCAATGAATTCGTATGGATTCAGTACACCAGGGTCGGTCACCACAGGCATTGCCTCCATGTAACCAATCTTTTGGATGAAAGCACGGATGTCCTCGTCAGCCATTTCTGCTGAAATCAAGGTGTAACCGAGCAAGCAGCCATAGATAGACATAGCAGTGTGGAGTGGGTTCAAACAAGTCGTCACCTTCATGGTTTCCACTTCATCCACTGTCTTGCGAGTGGTGTAGAGTGCACCACCGAGGTCGAGTGGAGGACGACCATTTGTGTAGTTATCTTCGATGACGAGGTATTGCACTTCCTCAGCATTGACGAATGGTGCAGTGAATGTGTGCTTCTCCGTCTCGATGTAGTTGTTGTCCTCGAAACCGTCCTCTGCCAACATCTCTTTCACCTTGATATGTGGGCGAGGCGTAATCTTGTCAATCATCGACCAAGGGAAGGTCACTTTGGTTTCGTCCTTCAGATAGTCAAGGAAGGCTGCAGGAACGAGTCCGTCCTTCACCCAGCGTTCAGCGTATGCAAACACGCCAGCCTTCACCTTGTCGCCATTGTGCGAGCAGTTGTCCATGCTCTGAACGGTAAGTGGCAATTGTCCTGCTTGGAAGCGCTCATAGAGTAAAGCTGTCACCTTACCCATTGCCAGCACTGGCTGAAGTCCGCGGTCCAAGTCGGCTGGAGCCACGCTGTAGCCCTTCTCCGTGATGGTGAAAGAAATCATTTGCAGCGATGGATTGCGGAAAATCTCCACGAGTCGCTGCCAGTCGCTGAACTGATAGTCTGCCTTCAGTGCCTCAGTGACAGATGCAATGACTTTCTTCTCGATGGTGCCCGAAGACTGAAGGCTTACGAGCAGCGAGAGGTTGTTGTAAGGAGTGTATGCTTGGTCGATAACATCGAAGTCGAATGTCTCTGCCACGATGACTCCACGGTCGTACTTGCCCGTGTTGAGTGCATCGTTGAGGATGGCAGCTGGGAATGCACGGAAGATGTTACCACCGCCGAAATGCACCCATGTAGGTTCGTCATGAGTTTTCTTGATGACTGCCTCTCTATCAAACTTAGGAAGCTGATAACCCTTGGCTTCCCATTCGCTGGCATTGTAGTTGCCAGAAACCAAATCATTGAGTTTCATTGTATGTGTCTTTATAGTTTTTAGTCGAAGAATCCAGGTTGTTTGAATTCGATGCCAAGTTCGCGGTCAACAGTGGCGAGGATGCCCTGTACCTGTCCGAGATCGAACATACGTCCGAGGAAGGAATAACCTGCGTTGTAGCCCTTCGAATCATCGTCGAGCATGGTCATGCCGTGGTCCACACGCATTGGCAGGTTTGGATTCTCCTTTTCGAAGATACGAGCCAATTCGATGATGTCGGCACGTCCGCCTAAGTGACTTGCCTCGGTGAAGTCACCATTAGGGAAGATGTGGCAGGAACGGAGATGAACAAAATGCGTGCGTGGAGCAAACTTGCGAGCCATTTCCACCACATTATTATAAGCACCCGCACTCAGCGAACCGGCGCAGAAGGTGAGTCCGTTGTGCTTGTTTGGCACTGCATCGAGGAACCACTGAATATCCTCTTCTGTGCGAACGATGCGTGGCAAACCGAGTATTTCGATTGGTGGGTCATCAGGGTGAACACACATGTTCATGCCACATTCCTCACAAGTAGGCATGATGGCTTCGAGGAAATATTTCATGTTGGCGCGGAGTTGTGCCTTGTCGATGCCTTTATAGAGGTCAAGGAACTTGCGGAACTTCTCGATAGGTTCCTTGTCGCCTTCCTTGAAGTTGCCCGAAACGAAACCCTGTGTTTTGATAACGATGGTTTCCACCAAAGCATGGTCCTTCTCAGGAGTCATGGTCTTTGCCAATTCATCTGCCTCGGCAAGCACATTGCGACCTTCGCCCACGCCTGCAGGGAACTTGAACTTAGCCCATTCCTCGCGTGCGCCTTCGCGCTGAAGGATATAGATGTCGAAATAGCAGAACTCGGCATAGTTGAAATAGAGGTTCGTGGAACCATTTGGATTCTCGTGGCTCAAATCGGTGCGTGCCCAGTCGAGCACTGGCATAAAATTGTAGCAGATGCAATGGATGTCTTCAGCTGCAAGGTTGCGCAGACTCTCCTTATATACTTCTATCTGTTCGTCACGATTTGGACCACCATACTTGATAGTTTCCACCACTGGCAAACTCTCCACCACGCTCCAGCGCATGCCGTAGCTTTCGATATAAGATTTCAGGTCGTGAATGGCCTCACGTGTCCAAACCTGTCCCAATGGCACATCGTGAAGTGCCGTAACAATACCTTCTACACCAATTTGCTTCAGCATGGCAAGTGTAATCTTATCTTTTTTGCCAAACCATCGCCAAGTTCTTTCCATAAGTTTTGAGTTTTTATTTATAAGTTTTTAAGTTTATAAGTTTTTGAGTTTTTGAGTTTTCCGCAAAGTTACACTAATTCAAGAAAACTCACAAACAAAATTGTTCAATCAACTATCAAAATCATACACACATGAAAAAATGTGAAACATATACGAAAATGCATGAATAATAAAAGAGAAGAATTACTCTAAATCTTTTGTGGCAAAGTTATAAAAAAAGACGGAAAAAGAACTAAAATTTTCTGAGAATAATTGCTAATTGTTCTTAAATCAAGGAAATGAAGTACAATTATGCAAATACAGGAATGTGACAAATCGTTTATTATGAAATCAATCAAACCATTAATGGCATGGCTGATTGGAGTTTGGTTTTGGTAGTATAAACAAAAATCTATCTGAAATCATAAAGATTTAAAGAATTTTGTGAGAAAAAAATTGTTCGTCTCCAATATTCATAGTATTTTTGCTTTCAAATAATCAAATATAGAACTATGCCTCAGATTAGTTTTTTCTATGGAATCATCATCCTGATGAACTTTTCAGACCATGCTCCTGCTCATTTTCATGCGTGGTATGGTGACTATAAAATTATCGTCAGTATCAAGGATGGTATTGTTAAAGGCGAAATGCCAGCCAGAGCACTTCGAATGATTCTTGAATGGCTTGATATTCATCGTGATGAGTTGATGGAATGCTGGGATAGGGCACAAAGAGGCGAAGCACTCGGAAAAATTGAACCTCTTAGATAACGTGATTACAAGATATGTACGTGTGTTCTTAGTCCTTACAACTAACAAAGTTTCTAACCGATAAAACTATGTAACATGTTTCTCGAAGTCGTCAAAGCAGAATATATGGGTGGTTACAGAATCAAACTATGGTTCAATAATCATGTGTCAAAGACAGTTGATTTACTGTCCTCGCTTCGTGGTCGTGTCTTTGAACCACTCAAAGACCTTGATCAGTTCAAACGCTTCTCTGTGAAATACAATACCATAGAGTGGGAGAACGGAGCAGACTTTGCCCCTGAATATCTATATAGTTTACCAGGTTTAAATCCATAACAACTCGCACCAGAACAACTAAAAAGGCTGATGTAAGTTAATGAATTTTCTAGAGGATTGTATTATGCAGTTCTTATTTTCTGTATATATTAAGTTCGTTATTCTTCTCATCTCTCCAGTCTATCCAACCATTTGAAGAGCCACCAACACAAAAAACTGCAGCTCCACTGGGCGATTTGAAAACAGCATCTTTCACTACAACCAGTTCTTCTCCCCTAAATTCAGCATAGTCGGCAATCAAGGATTCACGTTTCTGTTTTGCCTCTGGACGAAGCTTGTCAAGATGTTGGGGATTGATGGTGCTACCTTTCAGGACTGTTAGTGATTGAGTGTTTATATTGAAAAGTCCTTTGGCATTAGCATTGCGAGTAAGGACGCAAGCTATTATTTCCTCTTTTGGGGGATTAACAGAATCAAGGGCATATGTTTCACTTGATGTTGTGATAACATAACCTAATTGCTTGGCTAAGTTTACTATCTTTGGTGTGTTGCCGATTCCCCATTGTGAACACACCGCAAATGGTATTCCATCAGCACTGCATAACAGTTCGTCATCTTTCATAAAATACCTTTTTTCCTCGATACCCTTTTCACGAATATAGTTAACAGAACGTATCACACCCAATGAACCTTGCAATGCAGGATTAAACACCTTCTCCAATTCTGAGAATGTTGCAGTAGAATGCTCTTTAATGTAGATTGTAACCAATTGATAAACGAAACGGCGCTTTCCAAGCAGAGGACCACCATTAATCGCATATTGGGTTTTATCATGCGGATGCTTGGACTTTGGAGTATCTGAGAACTGTTTCTGATAAGTAGTAGCTGTTGTTGTAACGGACAAGGGTGGCTGTCCGTTCTTTGGTGTTGCAGTAAAAGTCAGCGATGTAAGCATTCCGACAATATCACCTTCAGTGAAAGTGTTTCCATATTTCTCCATCAAGTACATTTTCATACCCTCAGTTATCTGCTCCTGTGCCTCATTAATCAGGTGGTCTTTGATTGTATTCAGGCTCTCCTGATGACGTAGTTCCTTGATGCGTTCCTCACAGAACTGAACGATGGTTTCTTTGCTAAAGCGTTCTTTTGAGAACAACTCTACAAAACGGGCACCCCGTTTATTGTCAAGTTCCAAGGGGATGGTCAACACAGAAACTGCATTTTCGCTGTCCGGCTGATCGTAGAAGATTTCAATACGTTCACCTATATAAATCCCTGCTTTCAATTTCAACTGACGCATATACGAAACCAATTGGTCGCGGTCTTTCGCAATCTGAGTGTGCAAGGGACGTTTGACTTCAATTACAAACTGCTTTTTGTCATCCTTCTGGATAAGAATATCTGGCTGAATATGCCCATTGTTACCAATGGAAAGATTCGGCTTGTGACATATCTCATTCTTGTACTTCATCCAGCCCAATAGTTGTAACTGAGCCTCAATCATCGAATGATATTCGGGTTCCTCAACACCATTTTTCTTGGCTTCGCACAGATAATATACGAATTGGTTCCACTTCTCTTGCATACCTTCTGTTTTTATTCTAATATAGGTTTTTTTCTGAGATTATTGTGATTTGATATTTCAGTAAAGTGCGCCTTGAGAGTTTCTTTGAGCCTTTCATGTCTAACAGTACTTTAGAGTTAGGGTATCAATGTCTTTCTTTTGTGGCAAAGTTATAAAAAAAGACGGAAAAAGAACTAAAATTTTCTGAGAATAATTGCTAATTGTTCTTAAATCAAGGGAATGTCCCTCTGCTATGCAAGTGTGAACTCCCTGCTCTTCACATCTCTTCGAACTTTCACTTGTGATACCTCAGTTTTTGCGTTTGTTTTTTGGTTTGGGCAATGCCTTGCAGGTGGCACTAACAAGTTCGGAAAGGTAATGGCGGTCGTCAACGTCTGCGATGTAGAAATAGTCCTTGGCGCCATCGTAGGGTGGACGAAGGTCGATGCAGCGAAGCAGAGCACGACCTACTTCGGTGGGTTTCACGAAGAGGTGGTCGTCGCAAATCAGTCCGAAAATCACTCCATTGCAATAGATGCCATAATCCCCAAACATTTTCTTGGTCACGATTTCGCCTGCACCACTACACTGGTCGGCTACGTATTGTACAAAGTCTGCGTTGCAAGCCATACGATAAAAACAGATTGATTATGGATGGCAAAGATACAAAATATAGTCAGAAAAGCACCATTGTTTTCGTAAAAACACGAAGACTGTTCAACAGTTTTTACTATCGAAAAGGAGTCGGAATTTGAACATGCATAATAATTTGTAGTATTTGTAAGCATCGTTATCTTGATATTTTGTAACTTTGCCAAGCTTTTTCAAAGATGGATATGAGCAGAGAAAAAGAAATATATAAGGTAACGCTCTTGGGCAGTGCTGGCAATATGGCACTGCTCTGCTTTAAGTTTGTGGCAGCCTTTGTCGGACACAGTTCGGCCATGATGGCTGACGCCATTCACTCGCTGTCGGACTTCATCACCGATATGGTTGTGCTGGTGTTTGTCCGCATGAGTGCCAAACCACAAGACCGCTCGCACGACTACGGACATGGTAAGTTTGAGACTTTCGCCACCTTCATCATAGGTTTAGCATTAGTTATTGCAGCTTTGGGCATCATTGTCGCTGCCATCAGGAAGGTGGTGCTGTGGGCTGGTGGTACGGAGTTGGAAGCGCCAGGCATGTTGGCACTTTGGGCGGCTTTGTTGTCTATCGTCGTGAAAGAAGCATTGTATCGCTACACGGCGATTCGTGGAAAGGCACTCAACTCGCAGGCCATGATTGCCAATGCCTGGCACCATCGCAGTGATGCCCTTTCTTCCATTGGCGCTGCCATCGGTATTGGCGGTTCCATCCTGCTTGGCAGTCGCTGGACAGTGCTCGACCCCGTAGCTTCGATTGTAGTGGGATTGATGTTGGGTAGGGTAGCCTACAAGTTACTCAAGACGAGTGTTGACGAACTGACGGAAAGTTCGCTCCCTGACGACGTGGAGCAGGAGATAGCAGCCATCATCAGTTCTTTCCCCGACATCGTTGAACCTCACAACCTACGCACGCGTCGCATCGGAAACCGCATCGCCATTGAGTTCCATATCCGCATGGATGGCGACATTCCGCTTCGTGTGGCACACGACCGCGCTACTTCCATCGAACGAAAACTGAAGGACCGCTTTGGCTCTTCCACCCACATCATCATTCACACTGAACCTATTAAGTAACGATATGAATCCAGTACGCTTTCGACGGACTCATAATACTTTACCGACGGACTCACGGTACGTTAGGGGCGGACTCATAGTCCGTTCGGGGACGGACTGTACATTTTCCTCATAAATATCTACGGAGTATAGGAGTAAAGGTTTTTTTATTATCTCATTCTACTCCCCTCGCCCTTCGGAGAGGGGCTGGGGGTGAGGCTTTCTCACTTTTCACTTGGAGAGGAACAGGGGATGAGGTTTCTCTTTTCTTCGATTATACTGAACTGCTTCTTTGGTTCAACTAGTTGCCCGAAGGCTCGTTGTCGTTTCAGCGAAGGCTCGGCGTTGCGATGCCGAGCCTTCGCCATAACAACGTTGAGGGCTCGGCATTTGGCTTGCGCCGGTCTCTAAGTTCAGTAAAATCAAAAATAAAGAGTAAAGAGTGAAGTATAACGAATCATTCGTTTCGCAGAAAGCGCAGAAATGTGCAGAACGCCATTTCCTTCATTTCCGTTATTTCTGTGTGATATAAAAAAAGTGATTGTAAAATAGTAGCGGGAATATGGATTTTTGTGCGAAAAGAATCGGGAAGAGAAAGAAAATCGGGGTAAGAATTTTCTATTCAGTGGAAAAAATGTAATTTTGCAGAGTAAGATGATTTTTTTATCAGGTGGAACTTCAAAACTAACGAACTTCAAAACTAAATAACTCAAAAATGAGTAACACTAAGACCGTGAATTTTTTTGCCGTTGACTTGGGAGCTACCAGTGGACGCACTATTTTGGGTAGTATTGTCAACGGAAAGTTAGAACAGCGTGAACTGACTCGATTTCCCAACAACATTATTCAGACGGGAGGTCATTTCTTTTGGGACATTTATGCACTCTACAACGAGGTGATTCGTGGCTTGAAGGTGGTGGCAAACGAAGGCATTGAGGTGGCTTCGATTGGCATCGACACTTGGGGCTGCGACTTCGTGATTGTAGGCAAGGATGGTGGCATCCTCCGCAATCCATATTGCTATCGTGACCCTCATACGGAAGGGGCGATGGAAGAATACTTCAAACTCGTGCCAAAGGAAGTGGTGTATCAGAAGACGGGCATTCAGTTCATGAATTTCAATTCCCTTTTCCAGCTTGCCACACTGCGACGCAATCATGATTCCGCTTTGGAAGGAGCTGACAAGATTCTCTTCATTCCAGATGCACTGATGTATATGCTGACGGGTGAGGCTGTGTGTGAATATACCGTACTTTCCACCAGTCAGATGCTCGACCCACGTACCAAGAAGATTGACGAGGAACTCATCAATGCCATTGGATTGAAGGAAAGTCAGTTTGGTCGCTATGTGAATCCATAACGGGACTGGGTGCTATTCCTGTTGTTGCTGTGGCTGGACACGACACTGGTGCTGCCGTGGCTGCCGTGCCTGCTCAGAACGAACGCTTCGCATATTTGAGTTGTGGCACTTGGTCGCTGCTTGGTATCGAAACCAAGGATGCTATCATCAACGAGAAGAGTTTTGAATACAACTTCACCAACGAAGGTGGCATTGAAGGCACGACTCGCTTCTTGAAGAATATCTGTGGCATGTGGCTCTTGGAGCGCAGTCGTAAGGAATGGGCAGATGCAGGTCAGAAGGACGACATGGGCAACGATGTGCCAACGAATGTGAATATCATCAATGCCGAGGCAACTGAGGCTCCTGCATTCCGCTCGTTCATCAATCCAGATGCTGCTTGCTTCGCCAACCCTGCCAATATGGTGCAGGTAATTCAAACTTATTGCAAGGAAACGAACCAACCTGTGCCTCAAGGCTATAAGCAGATTGCACGCTGCATCTTCGAGAGCCTTGCCATGCGTTATCGTCAGGTGTTGGGCTATCTGAAAGACCTTGCGCCATTCAGTATTGAGAAACTCCACGTGATTGGTGGTGGTACCTATAATCAGAACCTCATGCAGTTTGCAGCCAATTCCATCGGTATGCCTGTAGTGACAGGACCTGTGGAGGGCACAGCCATCGGCAATATCATGCTTCAGGCAAAGGCGGCGGGACTGGTGAGAGACATGTTCGAAATGCGCAGCATCATCTCCAACTCCATTGATATGAAGACCTACGAACCTCAAGACACCGAGGCTTGGGACGAGGCATATCAGAGATACTTGGAAGTGTGTTAAAAAGGACAAAGTACAAAGGACAAAGGACCGGGTCCAACTCAAAAACTTAAAAACTTATCAACTTAAAAACTTAAAATAATATGAGCAAACCATTAGTTGAAACCAAAGCAAGAGTAGGTGTGTTCTCCATTGCACTTGGTGCATACCTTCCACAGTTCCCTCAACTCGTTCCTGAGTTTGAGGCACAGTATGACGCATTCAAGAAGACTCTCCCCGACACCATTGAAATCATCGATGGCGGAATGGTGACAACCAAGGAGCAGTCGATGGAGGCAGGCGACAAGTTCCGTGCAGCCGACGTTGACCTCGTCATTCTTCAGATGTTGACTTACTGCACATCTTATAATATGTTGCCAGCAGTGCGCGATCTCGATGTGCCAGTTGTGATTGTGAATGTTCAGAAGAAGTTGGCTCCCGACTATGCCAAGACTGATATTCCTACTTGGTTGGGCGAGTTGTATGCTTGCGGTGCTATCGGTGAGATGGTTGCCGACTTGAACCGTGCAGGCAAGCGCTCGGCTGTCATCACAGGCGTTGTGGAAGGTGGTGACCCAGGCGTTCAGGCTGAAATCGAGGACTGGTGCCGTGCTGCACAAGTGCGTCGTCGTTTCCGCGACACGAACATTGCACAGATTGGTCGTCCTTATCCAGGCATGATGGACCTCTACATCGACGAAACCAACCTCTATCACCGCATGTTTGTCTATACCAAGCAGTTCGATTGGGAGCAGATGTGGGCTATTGCCGACAACATCACTGACGAAGAGGCTATCAAGGCAAAGGCTCAAGACATCCTCGACACTTTCGAAATCGAAGGTGGTGGTACCATCGAGAAGGTTTGGGATATGGCTAAATATGTCGTTGCTTTCGAGCAATGGGTGAAGGACGAGAAACTGGGCATGATAGCATCCCACTACGCTGGTTTCGCACAGGGCGTGGCTGGCAAGCTCGACTCTATGCTCATTCCTGCATTCTCCATGCTCATCAAGCAGCATACGGCATGTGCAGTGGAAGGTGACATGAAGGTGGCTATGGCAATGAGTATCCTGAAGACCATCAGCGGCACAGGTACACTTGCCGAGATGTATTCCATCGACTTCCCTAAGGATATTTGCATCATTGGTCACTCGGGTTCGGGCGACTTCGACATTTCTCAGGCTCACAAGCCAACCATGAAGATTGTGCCTGTATTCCATGGAAAGACGGGTGGTGGCTACCTCACTCAGTTCTATCCTCCAACGGGTCCTGTCACTTATCTTGCCATCACGCAAGACAAGAACGGTGTGTTCAAGTTCGTTGCTGCTGAAGGTGTGAACGAGGAAGGTCCTATCTTCATGTTCGGCGATACCAATATGCGCACGAAGTTCTCGCTCTCGTGCCGCGAATTCGTGAACAAGTGGAGCGAGGCAGGTCCTACTCATCACATGGCTGCTGCAGTGGGTCATCACATCGACACCATTCTGAAGGTCGCTAAGATTTTCAATATCGAATGCGACGTGGTTTGCAGATAAAAGACTCTCCCCTGTCCCCTCCCTGTGAGGGAGGGGCGTAATATGAAACTATAATACTGAAAATACAATAATGGCGAATACAAGTAGTTTGAAGAGCACCCTTGCGGTGTCTCTCACCAATTATCTCGACGCTGGAGCCATTGTGGCAGGAGCCAGTGGCTTAACCCTTTGGCAGAACTATTTAGGACTCTCTGAGGTTCATCTCGGTTGGCTCAATTTCATCAGTGCCAACTGTTTAGGTGCAGCTGTAGGTGCTATCATCGGTGGATTCTTGGCTGACAAGTATGGACGTAAATTTATCTTCACCTACAATCTTCTGGTCTATATGCTTGGCGTATTGACAGTGATGTTCTCGGTCAATTTCCCAATGCTGCTCTGCGGTTTCCTCATCACAGGTATCAGCGTAGGCGTCGGAGTTCCTGCTTCATGGACCTATATTTCGGAAAGTTCGGAAATCAACAACCGCGGACGCAACATCTGCATTTCTCAGATGTCGTGGGGCGTAGGTCCTATGGTGATTCTCCTCTTGGGTATGCTCTTCGCTCCAGGCGGATACCTCTTTGGATGGGTTGAGTCTTTGGCTGCTGCAGTGGGCGGCAGTGGACTTTCTGAGGCAGCTACCAACGTGTTCTCTTCTCGTGTTGTTTTCTTCTCTCTGTTTGTTGTGGCTTTTATCGCTTGGAACTTGCAGCGTGGCTTGCAGGAGAGTGCCGAGTTTGAGGCTCAGAAGGCTGAAGGCAAGAAAACAGGATTGATGGATAACATCAAGGTGCTGTTCCAGAACAAGATTGCTGTGCGCACCGTATGCTTCCTGGCTACTATTTACTTGACTTGGAACCTCGTGGCATCGGTGATGGGATTCTTCCAGCCACACATCTATGAGACAGCAGGTGGTGTGTCGAACGAGCAGGCTAACTGGATGAACTGCATCCAGTGGGCAATCATCGTAGGTGTCACTTTCATCGTTTCGAAGATGATTGACAAGACTTCCCACAAGGGAATCTATATCTTCGGTCTGTTGGCTGCACTCGCTGCTTGGTTCGTCATTGTTACCATTGGCGTGAATGGTCAGGCGGGACTGTGGGCATTTGCTGTTCTTTGGGGTATTCAAGGCGGTTCTTCTCCTCAGATTTTCTATGCACTTTGGGGCTCTGAACTGTTCCCAGCTAAGTTCCGTGCAGGTGCTCAGGGACTGATGTTCTTCATCGTTCGTGGCCTGTCGGCAGTTTGGGGACTCGTCTTCACCTATATCTATGGTGACAACGGCGAAGGATTCACCATCGCTGCTTACTGCATGATTGCCCTCTTGCTCATCTCGCTGATTGTGGGTGTCATTGGCTGTCCAAACACTCGTGGCAAGGCTCTCTCTCAGATTACGAAGGAGAGATATGGAGACAATTATTAATAATTAAAAGGCAAAGGCGCCCCCCTCCAGCTCCCCCGAGGGGGAAGGAGAAGCTATCCGGTTGGGAATGCCAATGCTAAAAATAATAATTAAAACATTAAGAATGAAAAGTATATTAGAAAATCGTCCTGCACTCGAAGCTACTGTGATGCAGGTGGCAGAAGTGGCAGGATACCTTTGGGAAAAAGGTTGGGCTGAGCGCAATGGTGGTAATATCACAGTCAATATCTCCGAGCATGTGGATGATGAAATCAAGGCGATGCCAGCCATTTCCGATGTGATTCAGATAGGAACCACTCTTCCAAATATCAAGGATTGCTATTTCTATTGCAAGGGAACGGGTAAGCGTATGCGCGACTTGGCTCGCTGGCCTATGCAGAACGGAAGTATCATCCGCATCCTCCCTGATTGTGCAAGTTATGTGATTATCGCCGACGAAGTGGTGATGCCAACCAGTGAGTTGCCTTCCCATCTCTCTATGCACGACTACCTTATTGGTTCGGGCAGCAAGTACAAAGCAAGTTTGCACACCCACCCAATCGAGCTTGTTGCCATGAGCCACAATCCTGCTATGCTGAAGAAGGATGTGATGACTAAGCTTCTCTGGTCGATGATTCCTGAGACATTGGCATTTGCTCCACTCGGACTCGGTATTGTTCCTTACGAACTTCCTGGCTCTGTGAAGCTCGCCGATGCTACACTCGAACAAATCAAGGACTACGACGTGGTGATGTGGGAGAAGCACGGTATTTGTGCTGTCGGTCTCGACATCATGGATGCCTTCGACCAAGCAGATGTGCTCAACAAGGCTGCCACTATTTATCTGCGTGCTAAGAGCATGGGCTTCGAGCCTACAGGTATGACCGACGAGGCAATGAAGGAAGTGCAAGATGTCTTCCATCTTCCAAAGAAGCGTCCTTGCTAAACGTACATCGAGCTAACGAAGCTTAAAACGCACAAAGGTCAAGTCTCATGATAGGGACTTGACCTTTGTGCATTTTATGTCTCGCTCTTAGGATGATGCCTTTGTGGAAATGGCTGATGCCACAGTGTGGGCAGTGGTCCAAGCGGCTTGGAAGTTGAAGCCTCCCGTAACACCATCTATGTCGAGCACTTCGCCAGCGAAGTACAAGTTAGGACGATGTTTGCTTTCGAGGGTGTTGGAATGGATGCTTGAGAGGGAAATGCCACCGCAGGTGACGAACTCGTCTTTGAATGGTGCGCGCCCCACGATATCGTAACAGTCATTCACGAGGGTATTGACAAGTCGGTTGAGTTCTTTCTTGCTCAGTTCGCTGCATCGTTTCTGAGTTGAGTCTTTTAAGGAACGATGGACGAGGTGCTCCCACAAGCGTTGTGGCAAAGCTGCGGGGTGGCAGTTCTGCACTTGTTTGTTGGCATTCTCTCGGAGCATTTGGTTGAGAAGAACTTGCACTTCGTTTTCGTTTTGGCTGAGCCAGTTGATGCTGAGAGGAGCATGATAGTTGTGTTCGTGGAGCCAACGTGCGGCATAGCTTGAGAGACGAAGGGTGGCAGGTCCACTCACACCCCAATGTGTGAGAAGTAATGGGCCGTTCGCCCTGAATTTTGTACTTGGAATCTGAAGCGTGGCTGTTTCTACCACTGTGCCCATTAGTGCTGTCAGTTGGCTACTTTTTTCTATTTCAAAGGTGAAAAGAGATGGAACGGGCTCTTCGATGGCATGTCCTGATGTTTGGAGCCATTGGAGCGAGGAGAGTGTGCTTCCACCCGTCGTGATGGCGATGAAGTTGTAGCTGTTGAGTTCTTCCAACGAACAGATTTTCCTCTCAGGATAGATGTGAACATGATGCTTGTTGCAAAGTGAGAGAAAGAGTTGAATGATAGTGTGTGAATCCTGTGAGCGTGGAAATACACATTGGTCGGGCTGAATGGTCAGTGCCACTCCATGCTGCTCAAACCATTGGAAGGCATCTTGTGGCGAAAACTGCTGAAAGAGTCGTTTCATCAGTCGATGTCCTCGTGGATAGACCTGGCTCAAGTCCCCGACTTCGGCAAAGGTATTGGTGCAGTTGCAACGTCCGCCACCACTCACTTCCACCTTCCTAAGCACACGCTTCCCTTTCTCGTAGATATCTACTTGCATCTGCGGGAGTTTTTCCTTGAGGTTGATAGCGAGGAAAAAGCCTGCGGCTCCTCCTCCGATGATGGCGGTTTTCATCATATTCGTAAGTTTAAGGGATAGCGGCGAGGTAGTTCTTGAGATTGCCAGCCTTTTGGATTTTCTTTATGGTCTTGTGCCCAAAGGTGGGTTCCATGAAATCCCAAAAAGTCCGAAGTTTGGAGAGGAGTTGTGTTTCGGAAGGAATGATAGAAGCATAGTGTTCATGGAGGCGGGCATGCATACGGGTGATGAGGTGGATTCGTTGTTCGAGCGTCCATTCTTTTCCTTCGGCATATTCCCTTGCCAATGAAGGTCGTGCCAACAAACCACGTCCTATCATCATGCCACACAGATGGGGAAACTCCGTCTCGATGCGGTGCAAGTCCTCCAATGTCGTGAGGTCGCCATTGTAAATGAGTGGGTGCTGGCATTCATTGGCAAATCGACGGAATGCATCGAGGTGCACCTCCCCTTTGTACTGCTGTGAGGCTATGCGAGGGTGGAGGATGACATGGGTGAGGGGAGTGCTATTGAGCAAAGGCAGGATGCTGAAACACTCCTCTTCTGACTCTAATCCCAGACGAAGCTTAACCGAAAACTGAATACCTTGTTCGGTGAGTTCCGTCACACGTTGCATGATTTCTGCAACGATGTCGGGGTGCTGCAAGAGTCCGCATCCTCTGCCGTGCCGAGTTTGGAGAGGAAAAGGACAACCCATATTGATGTCGATTCGCTTGTAACCATTTTCAATAATGATATCGCAGAGGCGGTCGAATTCTTTCCTGCTGTTGGCAATGATTTGAGGAACTACATTCACTCCCTGATTCCATTCTGGTCGGATGTCGCGCAAGTCCTTCGCACGCACACCGCCTCCTTCGATGCGCATGAAAGGCGTGTAGTAGCAGTGAACGCCACCAACTAATTCGTTGTGAATGCGACGATAAACATCGTCGGTATATCCTTGAAGGGGTGCGAAATGAATGTGCATCTTTGAAAATAAGATATGAAGAATGATGCAAAAATAGTGAAAAACGAGCAAAAAGAAGGCTTTTCTTTGGATTTATTGCCGTTTGTTCGTATTTTTGTCAAAAATTTAATTAAGAGATACTTATGAAGTCAGGAATATTTGCAGCTGGATGCTTTTGGGGTGTTCAGTATCAGTTTCAGCGTCAGAAAGGAGTCCTCTCCACCACAGTTGGTTACACGGGAGGTCCTGAGCAGAATCCCACTTATCCCGAAGTGAAAGCCCACAACACCCATCATGTGGAAGCCATCAAGGTGGATTTCGATGAGACAATAGTCAGTTATGAAGAGCTTTGCAAACTCTTCTTTGAAATACATGACCCAGCACAGACCGATGGCATTGGTCCCGACCTCGGTCCTCAATACCGCAGCGAGATTTTCTATTTGGATGAAGAGCAGAAGCAGACGGCGGAGAAGGTCATCGATTTGCTGCGGCAGAAAGGATTTGAAGTTAATACGGTGCTGCGTCCTGCCGAAACTTTTTGGGAAGCAGAGGACTACCATCAGCATTACTACGACAAGACGGGCGAAGAACCTTATTGTCACATTCGTGTGAAGAAATTTTAAGTTCCCTCCAGCTTCTCCGAAGCCCCCTCCAGCTCTCCCGAGGGGGAGGGAGTAACCATCCGGATGGTAGGCCTTCGCTCTCATTTTCAGTAAGCTTCGGTTTTACCGAAGCCATTCTTAAATTCATTTTCATTTATGAAATACATTTTCTTATCCTTTTTCTTTTGCATGACTCTATTGACGCATGCAACAACACCTGAAAAGATCAAGTTGAACGGAGTATGGCAGTTCTGCTTGGATGAGCAATCCACCGTGAAACCGACCGATATTTTCACCGACCAAGTGACGCTACCAGGCACTACCGATACGAACAAGAAAGGTTGGCCACTGAAGAATAGGACGGAAACCACACACCTGTCCCGCCTTTTCTCCTATGTCGGTAAGGCATGGTATCGTAGAGAAGTGACGATTCCGAAGCAATGGAAACAAAAGACCATTCAGCTGACGTTGGAGCGTACTAAACCCACAACGGTTTTTGTAGATGGTGTGCAGGTAGGAACGTCTGACGACATCAGTGTGGCACAGGTGTTCGACCTCACTCATGCACTGACGCCAGGCACTCACCTGTTGGTTCTCTGTGTGGATAATTCCGAGAACAGTGTTCCGAAGCAGTTGATTGCCAACTCCCACGCCTATACCGAGGACACACAGACCAATTGGAACGGTGTGATTGGCGAAATCTCCCTCTCTGCCATCGACGAGAATCCACTTACCATCGCAGGTACGACGACCGATGTGCAGACAGGAACATTGAAAGTCCAACTGCAACTTCGAGATGCCGCAAAAGCTGGCAAGAAAATCAACCTGACGCTGAAAAATGCAATGGGTTTCAGCATTGCCAACGCTGTTGCCAAGATTGAGAAAGGTGCTGACCGAACGGATGCTTCCCTCACCGTGAAAGATGTAAAACCTTGGAGCGAGTTCCATCCTTACCTCTACGAATTATCTGTTTCTGCCGATGGCTCCACCGATGTGGCAACGCAGAAGGTGGGCTTTGTGAATTTCGACCGACGCGGACAGCAGTTCTATGTGAATGGGCACAAGACCTTCCTTCGCGGTAAGCACGATGCCTGTGTGTTCCCACTCACGGGCCATGTGGCGATGGACGTAGCCACATGGAAGCACTATTTCACCGTGGCGAAGAACTATGGCATCAACCACTATCGCTTCCATTCGTGGTGTCCACCCGAAGCTTGTTTCCAGGCTGCTGACGAGCTTGGCATCTACCTGCAACCAGAACTGCCTTTCTGGGGCGATTTCAATTCGAAAGACGAACGCCTCATGAGCTATCTGCTCGATGAAGGCCAAAAGATTCTGAAGACCTATGGCCATCATCCATCGTTCGTGATGATGGCTTTGGGCAATGAGCTTTGGGGCGATATTCAGAAGATGAAAGACTTTGTCGATGTGTTCCGTGCCATCTATCCCGACAAGCTTTTCACCTTCGGTTCCAACTTCTATTTGGGCTATCAGGGATGGAAAGACGGCATGGACTATTTCACTACATGCCGAACAGGTGGGGAGCGCGACAAGGAGTTCAACACCCATACGCGTGGCTCCTTCTCTTTTGCCGACACCTACGATGGTGGCTACATCAACCACAGCTATCCCAACACTCGCATGAACTTCGATGAGGCTGTCGATGCCTGTCCTCTCCCTATCATCAGCCACGAAACGGGGCAGTTCCAGATGTATCCTAACTATAAGGAAATGAGTAAATACACGGGAGTGCTTGCCCCATGCAATTTCGAGGTGTTCCGCCAGCGTCTGAGCAAGGCAGGCATGATGAGTCAGGCCAACGACTTCTTCCGTGCTTCGGGCACTTGGTCGGCGCTCCTCTATCGTGCCGATATCGAAATGGACCTCCGCACGAAGCACATGGCTGGATTCCAGTTGCTCGACCTCCAAGACTATCCAGGACAAGGCTCAGCCTTCATCGGTCCGCTCGATGCTTTCATGGACCCGAAGGGCATCATCAGTGGCGACGCTTGGCGACGTTTCTGTTCCGAAGTTGTACTCCTGGCGGTGATGGACCGCTACTGTTGGAAAAACAGCGAGAGTCCCACCATCGAACTGAAGATTGCCAACTATTCCGAAAATTCCTTGAAGGGCAAGCGACTGAGATGGGTGCTCACCGATGGTGTTTTTCACAGGCAGGATGGTGCTTTGACAGTGGAAGCCGATTCAGCAGGTTTGCTCTCTTTGGGAACCATTCGGCTGAATGTGTCGTCGGTGGAGAGGGCGAAGCAGCTCAAACTGTCGCTCGTGCTCGATGGCACCAACTACAAAAACGATTATTCCCTTTGGATTTATCCCGACAACAACGATGCACCTGTGCGCTATGGCACAACCACATCCGACGGCATCTATGTGAGCGACACACTCGATGCTCGGGTGCAGACCGTGTTGAAGACTGGAGGCAAGGTGCTGCTGATTCCGCGTCAGCAATCCGTTGCCCAAGCCACAGTTGGAGGTTTGTTCCAAACCGACTATTGGAATTACCGCATGTTCAAGACCATCAGCGAAAACAACAAGAAACCTGTTTCGCCTGGCACCTTGGGCATCTTCACCACTTTCAGCCATCCGTTGTTCGGCGACTTCCCAACCGAGTCCTACACCAACTGGCAGTGGTTCCCTATCGTGAAGGAGAGCTATCCGCTCATTCTCGATAAGCTCGATTCCCTCTATCGTCCTATCGTGCAGGTCATCGACAACGTGGAGCGCAACCACAAGCTCGGACTGGTCATGGAGTTTAGTGTGGATGGAGGCGAACTCTTGCTTTGCATGTCCGATTTGGTGGCACATCAGTCGCAGATGGAAGCGAATCAGTTGTTGAAGAGCATGATACACTACATGGGTTCCCATCAGTTCCATCCTGAGTTTCAGATTTCCCTTGCCCAACTGAAACGCTTGCTCACCGAGTCTGCCGAGGAGCAGAAGGTGAACGAGTTGCGCAACATTTCTTTTGAGTAATTGTGAGTATTGTTGATGAAAGATATTTGTTGCATAGGACATATCACGCTTGACAGCATCATCACTCCTTCAGCCTCGTTTCATCAGAACGGAGGCACAGCCTATTATTTTGCCTACGGCATGAACCACTTGCTGCACGACGTTTCCTTTCAGATTGTCACGTCCATTGCCCCGAAAGATTTCTCTACCATTGAACAGATGAAGTCCGTGGGCATTGATGTGCAGTGTTTTCAGAGCAAAGATACGGTGTTCTTCGAAAACACCTACGGAGCGAACGCCAACAAGCGCACGCAGCGTCTCTTGGCTAAGAGCGACCCTTTCACGGCAGAACAGATGCAGTGTGTGGAGGATGCCCAAGTCTATCATTTGGGAACGCTTCTGAGCGATGATTTTCCCGTCGATGCCATTGAAGTGTTGGCGCAGAAAGGACGGATTTCCATCGATGTGCAAGGCTTTCTTCGCGATGTGCAAGGACAGAATGTCGTGCCGGTGGATTGGAAGGACAAGGAGCGAGTGCTGGCAATGACCGACGTGCTGAAACTGAACGAATATGAAATGGAGGTAGTGACGGGTAGTCGGGAACCGCATGAAGTGGCTCGCACCATTGCTGCCTGGGGAGTGCGCGAAGTTGTTCTCACCCTCGGCAGTTATGGCTCGCTCATTTATGCCAACGGGCATTTCGTGGAGATTCCTGCCTATCCACCCCGTAGGTGTGTGGACGTAACAGGGTGTGGCGACACTTTTTCCGCAGGATATCTTTATTGTCGTGCCAAAGGTGCTGACATAGCAGAAGCTGCTCGTTTCGCCGCAGCCATGTGCACTTTGAAAATTGAACATCAAGGTCCTTTCTGCGGAACCATTCAAGAGGTGAATCAATTGCTAATGAATAATGAAGATTGAAGAACGGTCGCTTCGCTTCATTCATCATATTTTTGAAAATCGTACACGTTTTTCTCCCATGAAATGCTGAATTTATTTCATGAAATGTGTACGATTTTCTATATTCCTGCTTTTGGGAACTCGCTAATTTTGCAGTCGTTATGATTCTCGCAAGAATGAAACTTCCTTTGAACTAATTTGAATTGAAGATGAAAAAGATTGCATCCCTATTGACCGTTTTTGCCTTCACATCCTTGGCGATTCAGGCACAGACTGCCGACAACACCCAGCGTGCTTTGTGGGCTTCCATTGCCAAAGACCAGTCGAGCGGAGCCGTTTCCTTGGGCGACTATAAGCAGCATTCGGGCAAGGTACTCATTTCGTGGCGCATGTTGCCTGGCGACGACGAGAACACAGGCTTCGACCTCTATCGCAAGGTGGGCAATGGTACAGAAACTCAGCTGAACAAGAAAACCTCTTTTTCGGGAGGTGTACATTATGAGGTAACACCCATCACCAAAACTAACTATCAAGATTCTCCGAGCAGTCTCTCCAGCAACATCACCTACCGTCTCACCTACACGGGTAGCGATGAAACCTTGGCTGAATACACCATCAAGGCTGCACAACTCTCAAATGGTCGTCCTTACATCTCCATTCCGCTGAAGGACACGAAGGATGTCTGCGACATCGATACCGTGGTCTATCAGGCCAACGACGTGAGTGTAGGTGACCTCGACGGCGATGGCGATTTCGAAATCATCGTGAAGCGACTTCAGACTACTCTCCGCAGTGCCGATGGCTCTGTCCGCGACGAGTTTGGCGCTGGGGCTTCCTATTCACATCCAAAGACTCTCTATGCTGTCATTTGGGATGCTTACAAGCTCGATGGCACCTTCCTTTGGCGCATCAAAGGCGGTCCAGGCATCATCCTCGGCAACAGTTCATCCTTTGCCGTGGCCGATTTCGATGGCGACGGCTGTGCCGAAATGATCATTCGTACTTGCGAGGGCACTGTCTTTGGCGATGGCGAGGCGATTGGCGACGTGAATGGCGATGGAAAGATAGACTATCGCACGTGGGGAAATCTCAATTCCAGTAGCCCAGGATGGGTGGACCACTACAATTCCGCTGGTCCTGAGTTCATTTCTGTCATCGACGGAAAGACAGGACGTGAATTGGCACGTGACAATTTCATCTCCCGCGACACCAGTTCCTCATGGGGCGACGACTATTGGAAGCGCGCTTGCTCGTTCCGCATAGGTGTTGCCCATCTCGATGCTGTCGATGGATTGCCTTCCCTCATCCTCGGACGTGGAGTCTATGCACGCTCCGTCATTGAGGCATGGGACTATCGCGATGGCAAGCTCAGCAAGCGCTGGCGCTTCGACAGTGCCGTGGCAGGTGGTCGCGACAAGAACAAGGATGGCAAGCTCAACAGTGCCTATGGAGGACAGGGCAACCACTCCTTCACGGTGGCAGACCTCGATGGTGACGGCAAGGACGAAGTGATGTATGGTTCCATGGCAATAGATGATGATGGCTACGGACTGTGGAGCACACAGCTCGGTCATGGCGACGCACAGCATGTGGGCAAGTTCCTGCCCGACCGAGAAGGCCTTCAGATGTGGCACTGCTTGGAGGGCGGTGTGACAATGGTGGCGCTCCACGATGCCAAGGATGGTTCCGTCATCTGGAAAAAGACAGCCTCTTCCAACAACGACACGGGGCGCTGCATGGTGGCCGACATCGACCCTGCATCCCCTGGCTGCGAGTTCTGGTGGGCTGGTTCCAATGCCTACTCAGTCGATGGTACAAAGGACTTGGGCTACAAGCCATCCTCTTGTAACGCTGCCATTTGGTTCGATGGTTCGCTCACTCGACAGCTCATCAACGAGAACACCATCCGTAACGACCGCAACGGAGGACGCACTTTCACCATCTATCGCTACAATGAGTCGTTCATCAACGGCACGAAGTCCAACACCTGCTGGTATGGCGACTTGGTAGGCGACTGGCGTGAGGAATTCATCGTGCCCGACCTGACGAAGCTCGTCGACCTGAAAATCTTCTCCACTTGGTATCCAACCGATCATAAGTTCCCTTGGCTCATGACCGACCACACATATCACATGGGAGTACTCAACGAGAACATCGGCTACAATCAGCCACCAAACCTCGGCTACTACATCGGTACCGACCTCGCTTCCGACCGCGATGCATGGGAACAAGGAGGTTACATGACCACCGACATCCTCTCCGTCACTGCCGACCAGCCTTCCCGTCTCCACGATCCTTATTATTACACACTGAGCGGACAGCGCCTCGCCAACCCTCCGCAGCAGGGCGTGTATATCCACAAGGGAAAGAAATACGTGACAGTGCAAAAATAAGCCATATTCCTTCAGGTAGGTTCTAAAAATTATGTCGGATTGATTTTTGAATTGATTTGATTGGATTTTTGTCAGTTTTTTGTCAGTTTTTGAGGGCGCATAGCGAGCTATGTAACCGAGAAAAGTGGCAAAAAGACTTCAAATCAAACAAAAAGCAACCGAAATGAAATAAAATAAACAGGTAGTGAACTAAAAAACAGAATTTTTAGAACCTACCTCATATTATGCCTCGCTTGCGGGGCATTTTTTTTATTTCCACCTTCACTCTTTACCTCTTTTTTCGTAATTTTGCACGCAGAAAAGTAATCCAACCCCTTCGTATATATGAATAAAGAAATCCTCTTGGTCAACGTGCCTCGCACCCCGTCATCCAAACAAGTCTATATGGAGAGCTTTTGTGAGGCATGGATGGCACACGGCGGAAACCACATAGAGCCCAGCAAATGGCAGAAATACCGCTTGCTTCGTCACCTCATGAAATTCCTCGCACTCCTCCGTTTCTCCTGTCGGAAGAAGAACCGCTCCTACGTCGTTTGCTCACGGGGAGCACATCTGCTCAAGTCCTCGCTCCCTTACGCCTTCAGCGGCGAAATCATCCCCATGCTCTGGGACTGCTGGCCTGCCACGTGGAACAAGCTCGAGCGCGACCTCCGTCTGCTCAAGTGCCGAATCTGCTTCGTCACCGCCTCCGACGTGGTGAAAGCCCTCTCCCAGCGCTTGCCCGAAGTGCAGTTCGTCCACATACCCGAAGGCGTTGATACTGCCGATTACCAAGCAGGAAAGCCACTGACCGAAAGAACTATCGACGTGTACGAGATGGGGCAGAAGCACAAGTATTTCCACAAGAAACTCATGGATGGACAACTCGAAGAGCATTGTCACTTCGTCTATAATCCCAACAATCCCGAGAATGGACCGCTGCGCGTCTTCAACAGTTGGGAAACCTTCACCTCCAAGGTGGCAGACTCCAAAATCATCATTTCCTTTCCCCTCAGTATGCGCAACCCCAGAATGGATGGCGATGTCGATACCCTCACCATCCGCTATTGGGAAGCAATGCTGTCGCGTTGCGTCATCGTTGGCCATTGTCCGCAGGAACTCATCGACATGATTGGCTACAACCCCGTTGTCGAAGCCGACTTTGTCAATCCTTGTTCCCAAATCGAGGACATCCTCAACCACATAGACGACTATCAGTCGCAAGTCAACCACAACAGGGAAGTTGCTCTCCAGCACGCCCCTTGGTCTGTCCGCATGAACACCATTTTCCAACAGCTGTCCCTCTAACCTGTGTTATTCATGAAAATTATTATTGTTTATGTAAAACACGAATTATCACGAATTTATCACGAATTTATCACGAATTTATCACGAATTTTCTTAGACATCCATTGAAGAAAATTTATGGATAATTATATGGTAATTCGTGTAAAAAAGAAAGAGTTGACTTCAAGCATTAAATTTCCATGAATAATTCAAGCTAAGATACCAACTTATTTCTTTGCGTTGGCCAAAATCAGCATCTTGAGAGAAATATAAAAACCCCGTTGCCCAAAGGAGGGCAACGGGGTTAAGTATTATTGCTAATCAGCTTACAGGTGATCAATAAGTCCTTTTCACACCATCGACAACATAATAGTCCTTGTAAACCTCCAGCGTTTTTGCTCCGAATCCAGTATAGGCTTCAGCCAGTTGCTTGAGCTTAGCCTCAGTCAGTTGGCTACCAGAAACCGACAGTGCTGTCACATTAGGCCTTGTTCCATCTGTAGCCAGCGTTTCAAATTTGGAAGTCTGGATGAGATAGGCAAGGACTGTCTCCATGCCCAGCAAGTAGTTCTTGTTGACGTCAACCTGCACGCCTGCCTTTGGTGTCACAGTAACAGATAAGGTGAAATAAGCCTTTTTATCTTTTGAAACACCCTCCAAGGCTTCACCACCAATCCACAATACCTTTTCCAACTTTCTCGAATTCTTTCCCAGATTTGGCCCCTCGTCGGTAATGGTGATATCGAACAGCTGGAGCATGTCATCAGCCACTGCAACATAGTTCTTAACCTCAACTCTATCAGCAACCTTTGTCGTTGTAGGAGTATCCTCCTCTTTTTTACCTGAGTCATCATCGTCTTTGCTGCACGAAGTGAACACTGTTGCTAAACCGCATAGAAGGATGGCGGCTAACATCCATAAATGATTCTTTCTCATTGTTGATAAATTTAAAAATAAAACAATTATGGTAGGTTCTAATAATTATGTCGGATTGATTTTTGAATTGATTTGATTGGATTTTTGCCAGTTTTTGAGGGCGCATAGCGAGCTATGTAACCGAGAAAAGTGGCAAAAAGACTTCAAATCAAACAAAAAGCAACCGAAATGAAATAAAACAAATTGG
>CADBXS010000055.1:15001-16094 GCA_902798705.1 uncultured Bacteroidales bacterium | reverse complement strand
AAATAATCCGTGACATCTGTGTCATCCGTGTGACAATCATTTCCTGCGGGAACCGCACAAAAATCCGCTCAATCCGCTCAATCGTTCCGCAGGAACTTGTCTTTATACAACATACCGCTTCGCGATGATTGAGCGGATTGAACGGATTTTTCAGATTAACGTGAATTCGGTGTAAGAGGTTGCGCCGTTGGCGCCGAAGAAAAAATAGATAAAAACAAATAAAAATAGATAAAAAAGGACTTGTTTTTTTATATTTTCACCTATTTTTTCATATTTTTCTTCGGCGGCGTGCCGCAATAAAGCACTTTCTTTTATACCGAACTGACGTTAATAAAGACAAGTTCCAACGGAACGATTGAGAAGATTGAGCGGATGTGAATGGCGTTCTTTCTGTGTTCTGAAGCGGTCAATCTGAGGTCTTTTTTGTAAAAAGCAGCAATATTTTCAATTTTGTCTGCATTTTTTTTCTCACTTTTCTTGTTTGTTTTTCAAGAAGTTCCTATATTTGCATATTATAAGTACGCGTATATGCGCGTTAACCTTAATACAGAGTAATCAACCTATTAACCATAAAGATTATGAAAACTCAGAAAAACCTATCATTCATGGTGCCGCTGGCAGTGGCAGCAATGATCCTTGCGGGATGTAGTGATTATGACAACGGCTACACAGAAAAGGAAATGAAATTCAATGTGGACTTTAACCACGAGTTCGGCTCTTACGACGAAACACAGGACTGGAACCTCGCTGAACGTGCAAATGTAACTGTGACCACTTCCGAGATGAAAGACATCAATGTCTATACGGAGAAGGAAGGCTCGTTTGTGCAGGTGGGTGCGTTCAAGAATGTGATGGGCACTCGTAAGTTGGAATTTGACGTGATTGAACAAACAAAGAAGCTTGTGGTGAGCGATGGTGATGTGGCGCTTCGTGCTGTAGTTGGCGGTACTGTCAATTTCGATGACATGACCTCCGTGAAGGGCGAAGTGTTGGAGACACGTACACACGACGTGAACCGAAACGAATGGGAAACGCGTTACGTGATTCCTGCTAATGTAACGCAAGAAGAAGAGGAGAAGGTGGTGGCAGAATT
>CADBXS010000055.1:508-14990 GCA_902798705.1 uncultured Bacteroidales bacterium | reverse complement strand
CGTAAAGTACGTGAAGGCGCCTACAACACCGTGAAGATTGATTGGACACGCATGTTTGTGCAGCAGGTGCATAAGGGTGGAGGTGTCTATGTGGATGGTAATGGTGCCAGCATCGGTTTGGGCAGTGACCACATGAATCACCTCCAGATTTATAATAAGAAAGGCAATAACGTTTTTAATACTCCTGCTATGGGCGGTTTTGGCAACAGCCACTGGGAGCACGTGAACGATTTTAATACAGGTAAACAAAACGCCAGTTATGAGGAAATCATGGGCATGACCTTCCTCTACAACCTTGACCCGACGGATTGCCCGACGGTGCATGTGAGAGACGGTGTTGACTGGGTGCAGCAGTTCTTGTATCACAACAGCACTGATTCTAAGTACCATGCAGAATATATCATGCTTGAAATTGACGGCAATTATTATCTTGGTTTTGATTTCTATGCTCATGGTACAGACATTTATTCAGCTAACAAGAATATGGACGTGGAGCGTGACTGGATGTTTGATGACTGGATTATTAAGGTTTCAAATGCTGAAAACAGCATCATTCCTGTGAAGAGACTCGAAACGGCACAGCCTGCAGCTTGGATTCTGGCAGGTGAGGACCTTGGCGGCGGCTTCGACATCGACTATAACGACGTAGTGGTGAAAGTGGAACGTGTGGCTGGCGAGAACAAAGTGAAGGTGACTCCTTTGGCAGCAGGTGGTACACTGGCATCCTATCTTTTCTTCAATACGACTTGCATCGGTGAAATCCACCAAATGTTGGGCGCTTCTCCAGCACGCAGTGGTGGTTATTCTCCCATCAATCTGAAAGGAACTTTGAGAAAAGCAGAACCTAAATATGTGACTGTAGAAAGTGATTGGAGTCTTTCGGAGGATATCAGCAAGGATGACAACATGGGTGGCTTCACCATCCGCGTCTTGCCTGCTGGTACAGAAGCAAAAGGTCCTGTTCTGGATTATAACAATACTATCTTTAACGATGCAACAAACGTGAATTCACCACGTAGGGGAGAGGCTCCTTTCATCATTTGTGTGCCTTATTCCTGCACTCTTGCCAATGTGCCAGTGAATGGAAAGAAAACCACGACAGTTTGGGGATGGCCAGGTGAAGGTATCCACATTACCGATGCATACACAGAGTTTGAAAAATGGACGCAAGATGTTGCGAACAATCAGAATTGGTATGCATATCCAAATTCGAAATATGTTGTATCAACAGCAGGCCTGGATGGTTCGTCACAACCTGTTGACATGACAGAGGATGAAATCGAATATGTGAATGACCCGAACAACCAGGAACTGAACATTTCCGAGGAGAGCACCATCAATGGTGACGACAGCGAATCTTCAGGAACACAAGATGTTGTTTGGAATATTGACACAAGTGATATTGTCAAGGAACTGGATGTGCATAGTCAAATTGGACTTCAAATGGAAGTTACGGATGGTTACAAATATAATATTGCTGGCGTTCAGCCTACTTTCACTTCAAGTAATACAAATGTGGCAACAGTTAATGGTGATATCTGGAATTGCTACATCCATCCAATAGGCTATGGTGAGGCAACCATCACCATCAGCTTGCCTGCATTCGGAGATAACAAGGCGGCAGTCCGAACCATTAAGGTGACCTTCACAGGTGAAGCAGAGAACGATACATCCGAGGGTAGTGGAGATACAGAAACGGATGAGGGTGATGAAGGGAATGAAGGAGGAAATGGCACGACAAGTGGAGATTGGAAGACATTAAGTGGGAACACATATGGGATAGAAGACTTATTAGCATTATATGGTTCTGGCTCGCAGCTTGAGTTTATGGTGACTGGAAATTATTGGGATTATGTGAATCTTGTACCTCGTAAGCAAGAGAGTTGGGGCTTGAATACGAATTATGAACTTCAACAGAAACAAGATGGTAAAACACAGATATTCTTGCCAAAGGCTAAAATATTAGAATGGCAGTCTGATGGCTACACTGAAGTGTATATGCAGAACCCATTTTCATCTGTGGTAGTAAAATCTATACCATAATTCATGATTGATAATCCACTAATAGAGGCGACCCCAACAAGGTCGCCTCGATTATATCCGCTCCATTCGTTGAATCGTTCCGCAGGAACTTGTCAAAATAACGCTGATTAGATATAAGGGAATCAACTTTCCCTCCGTTATTTTTGTTTTTTCTTTGTTTTGTCTCTTTATTCGGAATTAATCCGTAACTTTGCAAACGATTTACAAAGATTATGTGGCTTAACATCTTATACATCATTCTCGGTTTCGTTCTCCTGATGAAGGGAGGAGACTTCTTGATTGACGGGGCAGTGGCAATTGCACAGCGGGCAAAGCTGAGTGCGATGGTCATTGGCATCACCGTGGTGGGTTTCGGCACGTCGATGCCGGAGTTGCTGGTATCGACACAGGCGGCGTGGATAGGGTCTTCAGGACTTGCCATCGGCAATGTGGCGGGCTCAAACATCGCCAATGTCGCTCTCATCCTCGGTGTGACGGCACTGATTTGTCCCTTGCCTTCGCAACGCAAGATGATGAGGATTGACCTTCCTTTCATGCTGTTTGCCATGTTGCTGTTCATTGGTTTCTCCTTTACTGGTGCGATAGACCGGTGGATGGGCATCCTGATGGTGCTGCTGCTCGTGGGTTTCATCACATGGGAAGTGAGGGATTCGCGCAAGACGATGAAACAAGAACTGGAGGAAGAAGTGAAGCCCTCGATGCCGCTGTGGCGTGCCATCCTGTATGTGGTGGCATCGCTGGCTGCGATGGTGTGGGGCGCTGACCTGCTGATTGACGGTTCCAGCGCCATTGCCATGGAATTGGGCGAATACTTCGGAGTGGGGAAGGAGGAGATGGAACGCATCATCGGTCTGACCGTGGTGGCTGTGGGCACGTCGTTGCCTGAGCTGTTTGCTTCGGTGATGGCGGCACGGAAAGGGGAGACCGACATGGCGGTGGGCAATATCATCGGCTCGATTTCCTTCAACATCCTCTCGGTGGTGGGTGTGGCAAGCACCATCATGCCGATTCAGAATGCGTGGGGACCCTTTGCCATCGACTATGTGGTGATGTTCGGTTTGGGACTGTTGTTGTGGATGTTCCTGAAGACACACAACAAGATTGTGCGCTATGAAGGTGCTATCTTACTGACCATCTATTGTCTTTACATCGCCAAGACGCTGATGGTGTAGGAGAGACTTTGAAAAATGAAAGAATGAAAAAATGAGGAAATGAAAAAAGCTAACTCTTTAACTATCACAAAGTGAGCAAGGTGTCGGCTTTAACTCCTTCACTCCTCTAACTCATTAACTCCTAAATCAACAAAAATATCAAAACCTATAAAAAAAGAATATGGATACAATTGGATTGATTGTCATGGTGGTCGTACTCGTTCTCGTGATTGGGGGCATCTTCGGCTACATCAAGACACAGCGTGAGCTGGTGAACCTGGACGAGAAGTGCAAGAACGCATTGAGTCAGATTGAGGTGCAACTCAACTCACGTTGGGATGCGCTGATGTCGTTGGCAAAGGCTGCCACTTCCTATGCCCAGCATGAGGCAGAGACCTTGGCTGCCACGATTGCTGCCCGTCGCGGCGTGGAGATCCGTACGGCTGCCGACGTGAACGAGCAGCAGGACGCTTTCTCAGAAGTGCTGAGCCGCCTGATGGCTGTGAACGAGGCTTATCCGGAACTGAAGGCTTCAGGTCTGTATGAGAAGACGATGAGCAGCATCAATGCGTATGAGGACAACGTGCGCATGGCTCGCATGATCTACAACGACACGACCACACGCTTCAACCGTTACGTGCGCCAGTGGCCATCGAGCATGGTGGCAGGACAGCTGCACTTTGTGGCAAGAGACTACCTAGCTGTGGACAACAAGGGCAAGCGCGACATGCCGGAATTGTTTGGAGCCGAATGAAAAAGTTACTGATCACAGGATTCTTGTGTCTGTTGGGCATTGCAGGTCTTCCAGCCTTTGCCCAGCATCAGATAGACTCCGTGTTTATCCTGGTGAATCTGATGGATGACGGTAGTGCCCGTGTGAGGGAACGCCGTGACTGTCAGATGAGTGAGCAGGGTACGGAGGGTTACATCACGTTCAACAACATGGGCGACATCGAGTTGAAGGACCTGCAGGTGTTCGATGAGGAGGGTGTGGATTATGAAGTGGAGGAGGAATGGAACGTGAACCGCAGCCGTGAGGAGAAAACGAGACGTTGTGGTTATCACCGCACCTCCGAAGGCGTGGAAGTTTGCTGGGGCATCGGCAAGGCTGGAAAGCGCAGATACTACATTTTCTACACGCTGACGAACTTGGTGAAGTCCTACGACGACTTTGACGGTTTCTGCCATTCGTTCTACGAAGCAGCCAACTCGCCTGCCGCATTTGCCATGGTGAATGTCATCATGGATGTGGACTCGCTCTCGAAGAAGGATGCCCGTCTTTGGACTTTCGGCTATGACGGTTGGAAAGGACATTGCAGCAACTATGTGTGGGCTCGTACGGAGGAGGATGCTCCCATGCGCAATGGTGATGCCATCATCATGCTTATGGAAATCAAAAAGGGGCTCCTGCACCCGACCGTCAAAAAGGAGGGTACGTTCAAGGAACTGGTGAAACGTCCAGCCCTTGAGGGTAGTGAATACGATATTGAAGTGGCGTTGGGCGACACCCTGGAGGATGGCACCCTGCGCAGTTCGCTGGTGGGCGGTCAAGTCGGTTCAGGACACGAAGGAAGTCCCGTAAACAGTTATTCATTCAATCAGGAGGAAGATGGAGGTGGCTTCAACTGGGGACTCATTGGCGGTTTCCTGCTTATCCTCGGACTCATCGGTTGGGCAGCCAAAGGCACGATTGCCTCAGACATCGCCTTCAAGAAACGGCAGAAGCAGCGTTTTGCCGACCTGACCAAACTAATGGGCGGTAAGAAATGGGACGAACTGCCATACTGGCGTGAGCTGCCGAAGCAGGGCAACCTGCTCAGTTCGAGTGCTGTGCTGGCTACCGTGATGCATATTCTGAGATTGTCGAAGAACAACCCCATCAAGGGCATTGATTTCACGGTGCAGCATCTGTATGAGGCATTTATCCTCCGTATGTTCTATCAAGGTGGCATCACCCTTGATTACGACACAGACAAGCATGGCAAGAACCGGCAACTCTTCCGCATCCATGAACCTGTGAAACCCGCGAAGAAACTGGAACTGGATGTGACGAAAAATGCAGAATCTTCTTTCTCGCTCTATGGTTCCCGTCGTCGAGTGGCACAGGAACTCTATCAGGGTTTGATTCGCGACGAGGGCATCCAGTATCTGTTGCACGACCTCCTTTACAAGGCGGCGAATCAAGATCATCTTCTGCAGCCTGACGAACTGAGGGCGTATGTGAAGAAGAACATCGAGCAGCTGCGTCCGATGGCGGATGTGCTCTACAATGTCATCGAGCTTCGCAAGGACGACAATGCTCTTCGGGCGGAGGAGGTGCAGCAGGTGGTGGGCTTTGTCCATTACCTCAAGGACTTCTCGCTGGTGCAGGAACGCCACATCGAGGAGGTGAGTCTCTGGAAGGAGTATCTCGTCTTTGCTTCTTTCTACGGCATTGCCGACCAGGTGCGCCGAGACATGAAGAAGGTGGCGCCCGACACGACCAAACTCGACGAACTCATCCCGCCACATCAGGTGGTGGAGGACTTCAAGCCAATCACCACGGCTCTGAACACCTCACTCTATGCGGCGTATGTCTACGAAACTGCCTACGAGCGTGAACAACACCGTTCATACTCGAGCAGCAGCGGTGGCAGCAGCAGTTCACGCAGTTACTCCAGCAGCAGCGGTGGCAGCGGACATAGCAGCTATTCTGGTGGTGGCGGTCACTCTGGCGGTGGCGGCAGCGGATTTAGATAATTCATAATTCATAATGCATAATTCATAATGCATAATGAGGAATTGACAGTTGACAATTGATAATTGACAGTTAGGCTGACACGATGCTTGCATCTCGCATGGCAAACTCCTAACTCCTAATTCCTAACTTAAAATACTCCTAACTAAAATAAAAGAACTATGGATATAGAAAGAATTGTAGAAGGATCGTTGAAGAACTGGTTGGTCGGTCTTCTGATTGTGCTTGGTGTGAGTGTGGCAGCATTTGTGTTCACGCCTGCACCACCTGATTCGATTGTGACACTCGATGATGCGGGTGACACCATCGCCACAATAGCAGGCACCATCTGTGGCATCCTCTGCTGTCCAGGTCTCCTGTGCATCTTCATCAAGAAGTGGCGTTTCCCCATGGTCATCATCGCGTCGTTCGTGCTGTTGCTGTTCTTGGCGGCGGTGTGTCTCGACCACGCCTACAACAACTTGAACTATGCGTTGGCGAAGGACAAGACTCCGGTGGAACGTCCGTGTGTCATCACGCACCACAACCACAACGTGTCCACGAGTGTGCACCGTGACAGTCGGGTGGGGAAGGATGTGTTCGGCAACGAGAAAGAATACGTGACCGAGCGTACGGAGACAACAGACAAATATGAAGTGAGGTTCCGCTTCCTCGATGAGGGAGAGCACGCCACCGAACATACCATCAGCCACGACACTCCCTATGCGTTTTACAACCGTGTGTATCAAGGCGACACCTGTGTGGCATACATCCTGACGGGTGCCCTTGGCAGAGATTATGTGTATGACATGGTGGTGAAGAAGAGGGGAAGATGATTTCATAAGAAAAGGGATTTGACATCACCGTCAAATCCCTTTCTTTTTCCTTCGCTCCCTCTCTTGCTTCTACTTCCATGAAGGAAAGCAATCCTAACCAAAACCTTTTTACTCAAACTATTGATAAAAACCAAAATTCTACTGATAGGATAAAAACATTTTTTACTTTTTACTAACCATTTCCTTTAACTTTACTTCTGTGCATCTTCGCCCGCTGGCGACCGATGTATTTCCTGTACCTGTATTATATATTAACCAGCTCTGTCTTTAGTGTGGGAGATTCAGTTCTCCGTTGCTCCGTCTCAGTGGAGCCTTCTGTTAAACTTTGACTCCCGTTCCAGCAAGAGGTTATCACTAATCCCTTGAAGGTTCGGGAGTCTACCTATTTCCATTAAAAACTATTCCGATATCGTTAGGACTTATCCTCTGGGGATGTTATGAATTACTATTTACTACTGTTTTACAAAGATTTGGGCAAAATATTCGGAGTAAGCCCGTATCGAAATTTCCTATTGTTTTTTTGGAACAATTTACAGGTTTTTTGTGAATTTCAATATATATGATTTAGTGCTAAAATGGTCCGGATTTATTTATCTGGATGCGAGAACATTTGCATTAACGTCTCCTGAGAATCGGTTGTCCTTCCAGTTACCTGCGATGACCTTACCGGTTGCTGTCGTGTAAGTACCGACGCCGTTACGCATATCCTCTTTGAATTGTCCTGTATAAGTTGCGCCTGAAGCCCAAACGAATGTGCCCTGACCTTCAATGTAGGAGTTGCAGAACTGGCCTTCATAGACGTTACCGTTTGCATAGGTGTACTTGCCGAGACCTTCCTTCTCACCGTTTACCCACTGACCTGCATACACGTCACCGTTGTTGTGATAGTATGTGCCGTAGCCGTTGCGCTGGTTGTTCTCGTAGTGACCTACATACTTGTCACCGTTAGCAGCTGTGAAGATGCCTTCGCCTACACGTACATCATCTACCCACTCACCTTCGTATGTGTCGCCGTTTGCCCATGTGAGCTTACCATGACCATTGCGCTTGCCGTTCTTCCACTCACCCTCGTAAGTGTTGCAACGCTCTGCATAGAATGCGCTGCCGAAGCCGTCCTGCTTGCCGTCCTTGAAGTCACCCTGATAGATGTCGCCATCCACCCATGAGTAACGTCCGTAGCCGTCAATCTGGCCATTCACGAAGTTACCTTCGAAGCGGTCGCCGTTTTTCCACTCATACACGCCTTTACCGTGCATTTTACCGTCCTTCTTGTTACCGGTGTACTTGCCAGAATTGTTCAGATCTGGATTGCGCTGTGCCGCGTCGTCCTGTCCCTGTGCCATGATGCTGTTGTAAGCACCGAATGACAAGAATGCTAAAACTGTTAAGATGAACTTCTTCATAACTATGCCCTTTCTTTTAAGTAGTTATTGATATGGTTTTGTATGTTGTTTAATTAGCCTCTTATGTTGAAGCGATTTTTGTTGGTTTTAATTGGTTTTGTTTTTTGTTTTGTCAACATTTTTTGTTTTTGACATTGCAAAGTTACCGATTATGTTTCCTACTACCAAATAAAAAATACAAAAAATATCATGAAAAAGTAAAAAAGTTGCAATTTCGCAAGTAAAAGTACACAATATATCCGTTTTTGATAATTTTAGTGTGATAAAAAGCGGTGTTTTGAATCAAAAAGCGGAAACATAACAGGAATTAATCATGAATCATCGCCAATTGTCGCCACTTTGATGTACTATTCTATACTATTATATATAATATAGGGATACATATAGGGTACATTATGTTTCCTTTTATGAATCATAGCAAGGGTACAAAATGTTTCCTAATTATAGCTAACTCACTCATTATCATATGTAAACATAACAAGACATTTCGGAAGTAATTAAATGAGGTTGCACCGTTGGCACCGAAAGAAGAAAGAATAATAAAAAAACAAATAAAAATAGATAAAAAAGAAGAACACTTGTACAATCCTCTGTATGGATTTGAATAAATCCTATAAATCTGCTGAATCAGCTTAATCATCCCAAAGGGGTATGTCTTTATAAAAACAAGTTCCTGCGGAACGATTGAGCGGATTGAGCGGAGATTTTAATTTTTAACCACAGATTGAGAGGATTAAACAGATTTTCGCTTATGGGTAAGCCATTACTCGGATTGATTCTGATTACTCGGATTAGAGCCTCGTGTTATGGTTTTTGAGAAACAAATTACCATAATTAAAATAATTTTATCCACAAATTTTGATGATTTAATTATAGAAATTAGTGACATAATTATTCTAATCATTCAAATTAGTTTCAGGAAAACCAATCTGTGGTTTTATTACTTCCGAAAGTTGAGTTTCTTATATTTTCGCCTATTTTTTTAATGAAGTTCTTGGGAACATTGCCGCAATAAAGCACATTCTTTTATGCCGACTCTCGTTATAATAAAAAAACTGCTGACGAATCGCCAGCAGTTCATATTATCTTTTTTGAATAATGTTTAGACTATGTTGTTTTTGATGACTTGTTCAATCACGATGGGGAAATGCTTCATCTCCAGTTCGTGTACTTTTTCAGCAATGTCCTCAGGCGTGTCGTTAGGATCGAGCTTGACAGAGAACTGCGCGATGTGTTCTCCTGCATCCAGTTCGGGGTTAACGAAGTGGATGGTGATGCCACTGACAGTTTCGCCTGCAGCTTTCACCGCCTCATGAACATGATGTCCCCACATGCCCTTGCCACCAAATTTGGGAAGGAGGGCAGGGTGGATGTTGATAATCCTGTTTGGGAACTGGTCAATCAGGTAGGTAGGTATCTTAGGGAGGAAACCTGCGAGAATGATATAATCGCAACCGCGCACGGTCTGGATGACGAGTCGTGGTTCGTCGATGAGTTGCTGTCGGGTGATGACTGTAGTGGGCACGCCAAGTTTTTCGGCACGTACAAGTGCATAGGCATCAGCACGGCTGCTCACAACAATGGGAATCTGTACTTCGTCAGGTTTGTTCTGGAAGTAGCGGATGATGTTTTCGCAGTTTGTGCCGCCTCCAGTCACGAAGATGGCGAGTTTGATGGGTTCGCTCATGTCAATTTCTCTATTTCTGATGTGTTTTATCCAATTTCTGAAGGAGGAATCTCCTCAAAATCGATGTCTTCAATCTCCAGCGCCTTTGCTTCGGCAGCCTTGGCATCCTCTTCGCGTTGACGACGACTCAGGAAGAAACGGTAGCGATCCAGTTCGTCAGCAAATTCGTGGGTTGCCCACACGAGGATGGCAGCATCGTCAATCAGTCCAATGGCTGGCATGAAGTCGGGCATGACGTCGGCAGGTGTGACCACATAGACAAGCGCACCCACTATGACCGTGAGGTTGAGGAAGTTGTACTCCTTGTAGTTGCCGGTGAAGACGTCACGAATGTACTGACAGATGAAGAGAAACTCGTCTTTCACTGCCTTGAGTCCATCCTTTGTGGCATATTTCTTTGCCGACGTGAACAGCTCTTTGAGCTTGCTCGGATGCATGGCGTAATAGCGGCCTGCGGCTGCCCATCCGCCTTTCTTGAAGTATTTTGTATAGTCCATACCCGTCCTTACTTGTTTTTAAGTACGTGTCATCGATTTCTTTTGCAAAGATACATAAAAATCTTGATTCATCTGACAGACATCTTAAAAAAACACCCATTATTGGAAAAAAATCACTAACTTTGCCACCATGAAAGTCATCTACAACCGTTTCATTCCTTTTGGCACTTACCACGGCCTCAACCTTTTCGGCATTGTTTTTGTGCAGCGCCGGTGGGGAAAGATGGAACCGTACGAGCTGAACCATGAGTTCATCCACACCTGTCAGCAATGGGAAATGACCTATGTGCTTTTCTATCTGTGGTATGTGGTTGAGTTCCTGGTGCGGCTTGTTCAGTACGGATTCCATGCTGAGAAGGCTTATTACAACATCAGTTTCGAAAGGGAGGCGTATGCCAACGAACGCAACATGGAATACCTCCATGAGCGCCGTCTGATGGCATGGACACGCTATCTTAAGCATTCTTGACTTGTTTTTTCCGTTCTTCATGCTCAAAAACGAAGAAAATCATGTCGTAAACAATAAAAAGTGTTGAAAACGATAAAAAAAATCTTGCTATCTTTTTGTATTTTAGTCTATTTGTCTTAACTTTGCATTCGTTTTCGGGGTTTTAATCACCTTTGACAACATTACACATTATATTACACATTATATATATATAGACAATCAACAATAAAAATCAATAAGAATTATGACTAAAGCAGAAATTGTTGCTGAAATCAGCAAGATGACAGGAGTGGAGAGAGAAAAGTCTCTCAAAGTGGTAGAAGCCCTGATGACTATTGTTAAGGATCAGACTGCCGGTGGCGAGGACATTTTCCTCCGTGGTTTCGGTACATTCACCACAAAGACTCGTGCTGCAAAGGTGGGTCGCCTCATCAAGGAGAACAAGTCAGTCGTTGTGCCAGCGCACAAGATTCCTTACTTCAAACCTTGCGAGGACTACAAGAACATGTTCTAATTCCAAGGAACAAACAATAATGATGGAGGCACTGCTGATTCCCAGCGGTGCCTCCATCCATTTTAGCTTTGCGCTTCGCTGAAATGAAAAAATGAAGAAATGAAAGAATGAACGATGATCTTTCGTTATATCTTTGAGCTATTTAACATAACACTTGTTCCATACACATAAAACACCTAACTCGTTGAGTGTCAATTGTCGCCTTACAGCGCGAAATAACATGCGCTGGAAGAACGAAATATTATGCGCTGGGTGCGTGAAATGACACGCGCACGGTGCGCACTAGTGAAAAAAACAGTTTAACGTGACGAGTCAACTTCCAACTGTGGCACATCATCGATGTCCACAATTTGCGGCAGCGGGTTCTTGTCGCTCTGCTTTGCCCCTAACTTCTGCAGTTTGGCACAGGTGGTGAGGATGCTCTGTCCTGTGGGTGCCAATTTTCGTCCGCCATCCTCGTATGCCTTGGCGGCACGTTCGAGTGCGTTGCCGATGTCCTCGTACTTCTTCATGAACTGTCCCACACGGTCGAGCAGTTCGTTGGCAAGGGCATAGACTTTCTCGTGGTTCTGAGCCTGGGCGATTTGTGTCCATGTGAGGTTGATGATGCGCAAGGCAGCAAAAAGCGTCTGTTCGTCGGCGATGAACACATTCTGTGCCATGGCGTTCCGCCAGAGGTCAGGTTGTGCGTTGAGGGCTGTCCACAGGGCAGCCGAATGCGGCACGAACATGATGACATAGTCCATACGTGCCTTGGGAGGCTGGATATAGGTGGAATAATCCTTGGTGGAGAGTTCGCGGATATGTGCCTTCAGACTGTCGATGTGTGCCTTCAGGTGCCGCTTGCGCTCTTCTTCGGTGGTGGCGTTGGAATAGTCCATGAAGGCAGTGAGTGACACCTTCGAGTCGATGATGACCTCCCGGCGCTGGTCGAGGTGCAGGATGACATCGGGACGGAGCGTGGAACCATGTTCGTTGCGCACGATGTTGCCCGCTGCATCGCGGATGTACGGTTGCGTGTCGTAGTGGATGCCGCGTTTCAGTCCTTGACTTTCCAAGAGCTCGTCGAGGATGGTCTCGCCCCAGTCGCCCTGCACGCGGTTGCCGAGTCGGAACGTGCGGTTCAGTTCGTCTGCACTCTTCATTGCCGCCTCACTCTGCCGCATCATGTTCTCGATGTTCGCCTTCATCTCACCGCCCATCTGCGTCTGCTTCTCTGTGTTCTCCGCCATCACCTGCTTCATCTGGTCGATGGTTTCGCGCAGAGGGTTGACAATCTGTCCGAGGTTCTGGTTGCTGGCATCGGCAAATTCCTTCTGCCGCTGTTTCAGCATCTCGTCAGTAGCCACTTTCATCTGGGCGGAGACCTTCTCCATCGTTTCGTCAAACTGCCGTTGCTGTGCACGAAGTGACTCCTGATGCACCCTATCCTTCTCTTCAAGCGTCTGCTGGAAGTTCCTGTCTTTCTCCTGCAACGCATTCTGATGGGCGCGTTCTCTCTCCTGCATCAGCGATGAGGCTTTCTCCTTCTCCGTGTTCAGTTGCGACTCCAGCACATGCACTTGTGCTGCGACTTTTCCGTTACGCCCCTGCAAGACAAGTGCGGTGATGAGTGCGCCGACCAGCGCACCCGACAAGATGGCGATGATGATAATGACTGCGTTCATGTTAAGTTGACAATTTTAGTCAGTTGACAATTGACAGTTGACAGTTAGGCTGACGCGGTGTGCGCACTTGCCGGATGGCAATTCCTAACTTTTTCCTGCAAATATACGGAATTTTTCGGACATCCGCCATCAGCATCCCAAAAATAATGAGATGACCGTGCGGGAAGGTACATGAACGTATCACATCGCACAACCGGCGCAGCAAGATGTTGTACCTTTGCATCGCTTTAACAAAAACACACATGACACTATGAACAAAGACATCTGGAAATTGATTGAAATCTTAATCACCATCCTTAAATTCATCATTAACTACTATGACACGAGGACAACGCAATCACAACCCACTGAACATCCGGAGGAGTGACCGCACCCGATGGCTGGGACAACTGAAACAGCAACGCGACCGTGAGTTCGTGCAGTTCCAAAGCGATCTCTTCGGACTCCGCGCCGCCTTCCGCATCCTGCACACCTACATCAAACTGCATCACCTCCACACGCTCAAGGACATCATCTACCGCTGGGCACCGCCTGAGGACGGCAACAACACCCTCACGTACATCAACACCGTGAGCGAACGCAGCGGCATCCGCCCGTTCGAACTACTCGATTGGGACAACGAGGCGGCACTCGTCGCCATCGTCTGTGCCATGGCATTCGTGGAGAGCCGCATGACCGACATCGATGTGGGACTGGTGAAACGGGCATATCTGCTCGCCTGCTGGCAAACCGCCGAAGGTGCTTGGGGCAAAGCTCCCAAGAACTTCATTAAAAAGAAAAATATAAAAAAACAGGTGAAAATATAAAAAAACATGATCTTTTTTTATCTATTTTTATTTGTTTTTTCATATTTTTTCTTCGGCGCCAACGGCGCAACCTCCTATACCGCATTCACGTTAAATAAAATATTCTTTCCAAGACTCTACGAAGTACGAATATTAATAATGAACATCCAACTTATCCGTTATCATCAATCTCCACAAGGCATCCACAGCCAGCTCATGGTGAACGGCACACCCTTCTGTCATGCCCACGAACAAGGAAGCAGCATGCGTTCAAACAACCAATTGTCCGCGGGCACATATCGGTGTAAATGCTTTGCCTCTGTTCTCTCACCGATGACCTTGAAGGTGTGCCGTCAGCGAGGCAAAGCTGTCATGATGTTCGGCTGGGATGCCAACCGTCAGTGGCAGGTCGGCGTGATTCTGCTTGGTCACGCTGACCCTACCCTGCCCCCCGAGGAACAGGAACTCACTCGCCAGCAAGAGGCTTTCGATGCCTTCACACAACATGTGTATGAGGCTTACGCAATGGGCGAACCCATCACGCTGGAAGTTAGTTTAATGCATAATTGAACGTGAGTTCGGTATAAGAAGTTGCGCCGTTGGCGCCGAAAGAAAAATAGATAAAAACAAATAAAAATAGATAAGAAGATCATGTTTTTTTATATTTTCACCTGTTTTTTTATATTTTTCTTTTTAATGAAGTTCTTGGGAGCTTTGCCCCAAGCACCTTCGGCG
>CADBXS010000055.1:0-436 GCA_902798705.1 uncultured Bacteroidales bacterium | reverse complement strand
AACTCCTAACTCCTAATTCCTAACTTTTTAAAACCAATTGTAATTATGGGACTTCAGTATCGTAAAACAAAGATGACACTCAACTTCCGTGAAGAGAAGCCACAAGTGTACAAACTCCGTCAGCTCACCTACCCCGCTGTGACCACTTCGCAGCTTGTGGCAGAGTGTGCCAACTCCTGCAGCGTCAATCCCTCACAGACCAAGGCTGTCATTGACGCACTCGTCAACCGCCTCGTCCACTACATGGCCATCGGTCACGGTGTCAAGATGGGCGACTTCGGCTCTTTCAAGCCCACCTTCAACTCCAAGACCGTGAAGGTGCTGGATGACCTCGACGGCGACGAAGCCATCAAGACCATCAAGGTGAAGAAAATCCAGTTCTACCCCGGCAAGGCATTCAAGGACATGCTCGATGAACTCAGCATCACCTCTGCCA
>CADBXS010000054.1 GCA_902798705.1 uncultured Bacteroidales bacterium | reverse complement strand
TTATTTAATATTCCAAAATTGATAAAAAAGGTTGGTTCTTTCGAGCCAACCTTTTTTGTTTACCGTAAACTTCGACTATGTCGAAGCCTTTTTCAGAAGCGGAACTAATACCCCGCAATATTGATGTTTTCAAACTTCACCTGATATGGCCATTGCTCATCGTTGGCAGGGTTCAAGTCCCAAGGATGACGCCAATAGTAAGTTGGAGCACCCATCACCACGAAGAAGATGTTCTTCACATTCTCTGGCACGGTCAAGGTAGCAACGCCTTCAGCATCTTTTTGCATTTCACCATAGGTGCGCGTACCGTCCGTCGAAAGCGCCACGAAGGCATAACGCCATCCCGCACGGTTCACATTGATTTTGCGATAGCCTTTATTTCCTGCAATCCCCTTGAAGTTCGCCTTAATCACAGTGCCCGCAGCCACCTTGTTCATATTGATGATGTTATAGCCGAAATTCTGAGGACAGTATGCACTGTCCACCTCCCAAATGGTACGGTCTGCTGACGAGCGGTGCAAATGGGTTTGGTGTTTACCAATGCGATGGGCAGCACGATCACGCACACCGTCAATGTCCCATGTGGCCATGCGCATACAACCTTCCATCTGTTCGTCGCAGAACTCAGGCAGCGTCAACCCACAAATTCGCATGTAAGCCTCAATTGGGTCCTCTGGCTTGATGGACTCGCGCCACAGTCTTCCAATGAAATCTACACCGCGTTTCATACACCACCAGTCCTGCATAAAGCAGTTCTGATAACGCATGTCCTCATGCATAAAGTTGAGGTGGCAAAGAGGCATATATCCTTCGAAGTATTCGCCATCCGTGAATTGTCTTTCAGGAAACACCTTATAGGCTTGCCAGTCGGCACAACTCTCCCACCAACCATTATCACCACTGGCGCCATCGCCGTAGCCATAATTGAAACCGTGAGTCATGCCCAAGTCCGCCGATACGAGATATTGGAAGGTGTGGCCCACCTCATGCGCCACGGTATGACCTCCTCGTGCATTGGCAGCCCAAGGATTGAAGTGACCAATGCCCGTTTTCTCACTCGAGTTCGCACCCGTTGTTCCCGAAGCATCAGCACGCCATTCCGACTGATAAGGCACATAAAGCTGAATCTTGTACTTCTGCGTAACCGACTTATTAGGGTCGATGAATCCCAATTCAGTGTATTTATCCCAGCATCGCTCACAGATGTTCAGGATTTGCTTTGCACTCGCCACATTGCCATCGCCAGGATATTGCAATCTGTTAGGGTCTTCCCCATATCTCACATCCCAGAACAGGGCATAGTGCTCACTCTCCTGACTATGAGCGAAATTATAACCCGAAGTGGCAGCGGCATTCGTATAGTCAGTTCCAGCATACGTACTTGGTTTCAGCAGATAGCGACCAGGATTGACGAAGGACATTTCCGATTCATCAATAGGTGCAAACGACGAAATGGTCTTTTCCGAATAGCCCAATGGCAACGTAGCATTGTAGAAACGCAACTTGGACGGGGTGACTTCTATGGAATCCACATTCTGAATCGGCATCGAGACATTTGCCTTGAAGCGATTGTCGAAACGCACCCACAGCGTGTCCTGCGCTTGTGCCTGTCCCCATGCAAGGGAACTCAGCATTAATATAGATATAATAGTTGTTTTCATCGTTTCAAATATTTCTTACCGTTAACCATATAAACTCCTGCTGGCAATGCAAGCGACTGGAACGCCTGTCCACGCTCCAAGCGAGCCACTTGTCGTCCCGTCATGTCGTACACTTCGCCTGCACCCATTTCTCGCTTGTCGTCACCCGTAATGGCAGCAATGGCAGAGGTGATGCTACCAATTTCTTCCTCAACGCCATTCACAAAGAAACGCAATCGAGAGGCATCGGCAATCTCTTCCACCACCAACCACGACTGGAAACCAGGAATCGTAACAGAGTCAGCGTGCTGTTCAAACACTCCTTCTTCATTCAATACATACGAACCAGGCGCAGCCTTCTTGTTGCGAATCACGCGCCCCGTCATCACGGAGTTATCGAGGCGTAGATATGTGCCACGAACACGGATTTTTGCTGTCTCATCATCCGACGTGTAAAGGCGAGCCGTAGGAGTCGTACTCTTGCCTAAAGTCACATCAGGAATCACATAGACAGGTCCTTGGATACCATGCACATCGTCGAAACTCAGGTACAACTTCTGATTGGCAGCCACATCGGGTTCTCTGGTAGGACGAATCAGATAATGAGTCGAAGCCGAAATCACAACCCCCTCTTTCTGCACATCTTCAGTGTCGAATTCCAGAATCGTCTCATCGCCATTCGTCACACCCCTCACCTTGGCCACCACACAATCCTCACCGAAGGTCTCCCTCACCTGTTTACCCGTCATTTCGAAAGGCACCACCAGCGAGTTCCATTTGCCGACAGCTAGCGAGCGTCGGAAAGCCAACAGCGCATGTTCCACCGTGCGTGATGTGAACACCGTACTGTCCTCATTCAGCAAAATCTTCGGAACCTCCTTCATGCGCATTCCCTTGATGTCAGCCTTCGCATATCGGTCACCAGCAATCGTCAACGAATCACCACTCAGTGACATCAACTGAGGTTCCTCCGATTGCACAAAATAGAAAAAACTCTTGCCGTTCTTTGTCGTAACGACAAGATTCTTACCGGCATAGAGTGTACGATAGCGATACACTCGCTGCGGTCCCGTTTGGGCTTGAAGCGCAGATGAGCCTGTCAGCACCATCAGCAGCAACAGCATCCATGAGTAAAGATGATGTTTCATGTCAATAGATTATTTTGTGAGTTTTTCGAGTTAGTTGAGTATTTCAAAGGCAAAGATACAATAAATAATAATAGACGCATAACAAAACATGAAAAAAAGTTGAACGATTCACAAACCACTATTTATTCTAACGGATGAAATGGACCTTCGTTTACGTCGAATTGAAGCGAATATTTGATTCAACTAGTTGCCCGAAGGCTCGCTATCGAATCGGCGAGCCTTCGGCGTTGCGATGGCGAAGGCTCGGCAGAAAATCGTTGAGGACTCAGCATTTCAGTTGAATCAAAGAAATGATTTAGTTGAATTAAAGGAAAAAGCCAGTACATTCGAAGTCTTTCAGGTCGTTAGTTTCTAACACAATCCATCATACTAAAAAAGAGAAATATGCCCGAATTCGCGTAAAATGCTTTCCTGTTCAAAAACTTTCTGCCTCATCGCAAACTTTCTTTCGTGCAGAGTCCTCATTCTTCATTTAAAATCCTTAACTTCGCAGAATGAAACGTTTATATCTCAATTTCATTGTGCTCGTCACGTTGTTTTTGTCGCTTTTCCCTGCGAATGTGCTGGCACAGCAAAAGAAAATCAATCGCTTTGTGCCCGCTGGAGACTATAGCGGTATCACACACATCAAGGACAATCTTTATGCTGTGGTGGATGACAAATCGGAGAAAGATGGTTTCTATCTTTGGAACATCTTCATTGACAGCAAGAAAGGAAAACTTCGCAACATAGAGAATCTTGGTTTTGTTGCCACACCGAACCCGAACCGCGACGCAGAAGGCATTGCCTATTTGCCTCATCGCAACACCATCCTCATTGCAGGCGAAAAAGACAACCGCATCATCGAATACACGCTCGAAGGACAACCCACAGGACGACAGTCTGCCCCACTCCTTTCGAAAAGAAACAACTACGGACTCGAAGGGCTCTGTTACGACTCCATCAGCCACACAGTCTATGCCATGGAGGAAAACAACGGTGCCGACTCTTGCCACCTCTTCTTGCTCAACGACGACCTTCAACTCATCGACACAAAAATCTATCCGCTCGAACCGCCTACTGCAAAACCAAAGAAGACGGGGTCGCACATTCACGGAGCCAGTGAGGTGATGGTAAACGGGCCTGTCCTCTATGTGCTGGAGCGCGAAGTACGTATTCCCAAGAACAAGGTAGGTGCATGGACTCGCACCAAGATTTTCACATATAATCCAACCGAAGGCACAAAGATAGCGATGCTCTTCGACAAGAAAACCCGCATGAACCTCATGTCTCGTCGCTTTGCCAATTTCGAAGGGATGTGTCCAGGACCTACGCTCAGCGATGGCACACCTACGCTCATCCTCATTTCCGACTCTCAGCATCGCTACAAAGGAATGCTCCGCGACTGGATACGGGTTATAAAAGTTAAAAATTAAAAGTTAAAAGTTAATAATCAAAAAACAACCAATATGAAACGATTTCTAACTATCTATTTGATTTCCTCTCTTTGCCTCAGTGCAATGGCACAGCAAAGAACATTACAAGTGACGGTAGAGAATCCAACTGCCGTTGCTAAGACCGATGCCCCCGTGGTTATTCGCTTCTCGGACGTGAAGAAACTCAAGTTCGCAGTGGCTTCAGCAAGCGTTGTATCGAATGGCACGGTCATTCCTTGCCAACTCGATGACCTTGATGGCGACCGCAAGAACGACGAATTGGCTTTTGTCGTCAATCTTGCAGCCAATGAAACTAAAACTGTCGATGTAACTCTCAGCGCAGAAGCCAAAGCTAACTCTCCCCTCTCAGGGGAGTTGGAGGGGTCTGCCAAAGCACGCACTTACGCCGATATGCAACTGAACGACAAGAAGGGCAAACATCCTTTTATCACTCGTTTGGAAACACCAGGAAAAGTGAATGTGTATAGTGACCTCTACCATCATGGTGCAGCTTTCGAGAGCGAACTCACGGCATTCCGCATTTATTTCGACCATCGTCAGAACATCGACATCTACGGAAAGGTGAAGCGTCAACTCGAATTGCCCGACACGCATTTCTACACCACTCCCGAACAGCAAGCACAAGGTTATGGCAATGATGTGCTATGGGCTGGTCAGAGCGTTGGCTGCGGAAGTCTGAAGTTGTGGGACGGTTCTGCTCCTCAAAATTGGACTGAAGTGGAGACTCGTGGACAGCGCATCATCAGCGCAGGACCTGTGCGTACACTCGTGGAAGTAAGCGACTTAGGTGTGAATGGCTACGATGTGCGCACCCTCTACACCTTGTGGGCTGGACATCGCGAAGTGGAAGTTTGCACCTGTCTCGACAAGCCGATTGAAAGCACCATGTTCTGCACAGGTGTTCAGAAATATGGTCCGCAACCCGAAAGCATCATCCGCGAAAGCGAAGGCATTGCCGCTTCTTGGGGAAAGGACTATCCTGAACAGTCGAGCGACAAGGCAAAGGAACAATTTCCACCTGAAGCCGTAGGACTGGCCGTTTATGTTCCTGCCGACTATCGCATCAATTCATCCGAAAGCGACATCAACTGCCTCTTCACACTCGGCAAGAAAGGTCAGACATCCTTCCGCTACTACGTCAGTTTCTGTGCCGACAAGGAAGCCAACGGCTATCATTTCGCATCCGCTTGGTTCGCTTCCCTCGATGCTTGGAAAGCCGAACTGGACGCACCCGTGAAAGTGAGAGTTAAATAATAGAAGTTTGTAGTGAAGTACGCAGAAGCAGGTAATCCTTTGGAGGTTAAATAATGATTTTTAAGCGATTTCTCCTACAATCCGCGAAAGCGAGAAAAGAATAATCGAAACGAGCAGCACGATGACAGGTCGGGCTGTTCGTTTTTTTATATAGAGGAAAAAGCTAACGATAGCCACATAGAGCAAAATCACTTCAATGACATTGGGGCGGAAAGAGAAGGTGGAATGAGGCAAGGAAGAGATGAACGTGGTGAGCGAATCCATGCCCTTTGCCAACACATTGAGGATGGAAGCAATGAAGATTTGTGCTCCGTGCCAAAAGGAGAAAATCCAAAAAAGAACGGAGAACGCCATGATGCCATAGGCAAGAAGAGTGGCAACAACATTCGATAACAAAGAAAACAGTGGCACTTGCCCGAAATAATACGCCACGAGCGGGAAAGTGGATAATGTGCAAACGATGGTTATCAAGATGATGCCCACAAAAAAACGTAGCACTTGAAGCCAAACGCTCTTGAACGATTTCTCATAAAAATCCTTCATCGATTGTTGATTCACAAATATAGGAACAATCAGCGCAATGCCAACAAGAGAAGCAAAGGATAGTTGGAAGCCCACATTCATCAACTGCAAGGGATTCCAACAAAGCATAATGAGGGCAGTGAGGCAGAGGGCATTCAGCAGATGATACTCACGTCCCGCAACCAAAAGCACTTGAAGCAGACTGGCCATCGTTGCTGCACGAACCAACGACGGAGGAAACCCAGCAATGGCAGCGTAGAGCCAGACGATGGGAAGCAGTGTGCAAAGAGAAGCGATGCGACGTGTACGAATCGAAATGGGAAGCAGGAAAAAGAAGAGGTTAACCACCAAAAGAAAGGTGTTGAGATGAAAGCCCGACAAAGCAAGGATATGCGAAATGCCTGCATTGCTAAACGCTTCTCGCTGTTGCTTGCTCAGTGCGCTTTGGTTGCCAATCGTCATCGCCTCGATGATAGCTCCCGTTTCGCCTGTCAGTCCCGCACGCTGATAGATGCGATGCATGGATTGCTGCACAGACCGAAAAGAAGATGAAGCATGGGAGGAAATAAGTTGCCAATTACGTTTTGGCACATAACATCGAGCAGAGGTACCTGTATAGAACAAATAAGATTGGTATGTACGAAACACAGAATCGTTCTGCAAATGGGGTGCAGTGGCATTCACGTATTTAGGTACAAACCGTACACTGTCATCCACTTGCAAATGCTCAGCACGTTCATCCTTTGCGAAATAGGCAAGGACTGTCGCATTCTCATCTGTCTTTAGCAGCACTTCGTATGTCTTCGGTTTTTCGGATGGAGGGGAAAGCACACAAGCACGAATGGCTTGGTTAGGCAATGGCACAGACTCAGTTAATCGCTGATAGCTCAAGGCAAAAAGCGTGAATGCCAGGAGGAAAGTGAAAAGATAGGTGGCGATACCAAAAGTGCGAGAATCGTGCTGGTTTTTCACTTTCTTAGCTTGCAACAGAATCAACGAACAAGCGGAAAGGCAAAGAACGGCGAAAAGCCACTCGGAAGGTAATGCCACATAGTGCAAAACGTAATTCGCCCCAACAAGCCCTAAGATAAAGGGGATGATGAGGCGAACGAGGGGAAACATATCAATTTGTCTTACAAGTTTCGCAGCTGATTGATTCGTTCTTCGGGATTCTCCGCACCGAAGACGAAACTGCCCGCCACGAGCACGTCGGTTCCTGCTTCTGCCAACTGGACGGAAGTGGTGGCATTCACTCCACCATCCACCTCAATCAGCGCATGACTACCCGTGCGTTCAATCATGGCACGAAGTTGGCGAACCTTGTCGAGCGAATGTTCGATGAATTTTTGGCCACCGAAGCCAGGGTTCACCGTCATCAGCAGCACCATATCCACATCGCGGATGATATCCTCCAACAGACATACTGGCGAAGAAGGATTGAGCGTCACACCCGCCTTCATACCTGCGTCGTGGATTTCCTGAATGGTGCGATGCAAGTGAGTGCATGCTTCATAGTGCACATTCATCATCATGGCACCCAAGTCGGCCACCTGCTTGATGAACTTCTCGGGCTGCACAATCATCAGATGCACGTCGAGCGGTTTCTTGCACAGGCGAGCCACCGCTTTCAGCACAGGAAAGCCGAAGGAAATGTTCGGAACAAACACACCATCCATCACATCGAGATGGAGCCAATCGGCATTGCTACGATTGATCATATCTATGTCTCGCTCCAAATTGCCAAAGTTGGCAGCGAGAAGAGAAGGAGAAACGATTTGCATAATAATAAATTTTTAACGAAAACGGTTAGTTCAAACTAAAACTACTCTCGCCTATCATCTGTCCATCCACAAAGATGAAGAGGCGATAGGTGCCTGCTTCAAGGAATTCTTCCACATCGCTATACATGGTGATGGATTGCTCCTGGCCGTCGTATTCGATGTATTTCTTTTCGCAGTACTCCACGTTGGTGCCTTGGTAAGTGAAAGTTCCCTGTGGCTTATACGCACTACCATTCGGTTTGATAATGCGGGCATAAACGGTACGCTGTCCGTTCTTGGCGGTCACGTTCTTCACGATGGAGAAGCCGAAGGAGAATTTCTTCACGTCCTTTGCCTTGTCGGTCTGCTTACTGCGCTTATTCAATGCCTTGCACCAGAAGCCCGTCGCATCCAATTGTGCCGCCTTATCGACTTTGTCTTTCAACTGGAAATTCTCGTTACTGATGTTGGAGATACGTGTGTTGGCCTCATTGATTTGCGTCTTGATTTCACTGTTCTCCGTGCGCAGTTCTTCGTTGGCACGGTTGAGCGAATCCACCTGAACGATGTAGGACTGCAAGACGGCACGAAGGGAAGCAATCTCCTTCTTCAGTCGAGCAATCTCGCGAGCATCCGTCGCCTTCGTATTTTGCAGTTCGCGCAGCAGTTCCTGTGTACGCTCGCGCTCCTTATCAACAAGAGCCAACAACGAGTCATTGCGAATCTGCTTCTGCAATTCACCATACTGAATATCGAACAAACGATACTGGTCTTCCATCTCCGCCTTGTCGAGTTCAGCCAATTCCTGCAACTCCACATTCGCCTGCTTCTGCTCCTCCAGCGACTGCCACAAATAGTAACAAGCAGCCAATAGCAACAGCAGCAGCGCCGTAATCAGTACAATCCAAATTGATTTCTTCATTGATGATTCAAATTAATTGCTTTTCTTTGTTGCAAAGTTAATAGAAAAAGAGGGAATGAAAAAATGAGAGAAAAAGAAAATGAGAAAAATGAGTATAAATTCAGTTTTTCCAATTATTTTCCGTTTTTTCCGTTGTTAACTTTCCTCATTCTCAGTTTTTCTATTAACTTTGCATTTCTTATTCATAATATAGACAGAAATACTATGCTGAAACAAATACTCAGTCCAGCCGAGAAGACTGCAGTGAAGAAGATGCTGGACGATGCACAAAACGTAGTCATCACTTGTCACACGTCGCCCGATGGCGATGCCATTGGTACCAGTCTTGCCCTTTGGGAATACCTCACCCGCAAAGGCAAGAACGCCACTGTGATTGTCCCAAATTATTTCCCCGATTTTCTGAAATGGATGAACGGAGCCGACCGTATCCTGCTTTTCGACCGCAACCGTGCCCTGTCGAAAAACTTCTTCAACCGTGCCGACCTCCTCGTTGCCATCGACTACAACGAACCAAGCCGACTCGACGACGAGGCGACTCCTTTCACATACTCTCGTGCCAAGAAACTGATGATTGACCATCACGAGAATCCCGATCGCTTCTGCGACTTGCAGATTTCCCGTCCTAAGCTCAGCAGTTCTTCCGAAGTGCTCTTCCGCGTCTTGGACAGCATTGGAGAGCTGAGTAACCTCAACAAGCACGGAGCAGAGGACATCTACGCAGGCATGTGTACCGACACAGGGCGCTTTTCCTACAACTCCAACGACCCCGAAATCTTCCTCATCATTGCCGAACTGATGAAGAAAGGCATTGACAAGGACAAGATCGTCCGCAACATCTACAACCATAACACGGAAGGCAGATACCGCCTGATGGGTTATATCCTACTGGAAAAGATGCAAATCGTGAACGAGCTCCATGCCGCCTACTACGCCATCACAAAGGAAGAACTGCAACGATTCAAATACATCAAAGGTGATATGGAAGGTGTGGTGAATATGCCGCTCGAAATCAAAGGCACGAAAGTGGTGATTGCTTTGCGTGAGGACACTGAGAAGGAACAAATCAACGTCTCCATCCGCAGTGTGGACGACTTTCCAGCCAACGAAATGGCGGAACGCTTCTTCAACGGCGGAGGTCATTTCAATGCCGCCGGCGGTCGCCTCTATTGCTCTCTCGAAGAAGCCATCCAAATCACCACCGATGCCATCAACTCTTATCGTGACAAATTATTGTAACTAAATATATTTCACTGAGACTCAGATTAAAACACATTATATTTAAACCACAGATTTAACAGATATACACATATTTTTCTCTTTAAATAAACAATGATTAAAAATAACTTGGGACGATTTTAATCCATTCATTTGTGTTTTTTGAAACCACGAATTACTCGAATTTACACGAACCTTCGGCTCGGCGTATGCCAATTATTGATTTTATCGAATTTCTCTAATTTAAAAAATGCCAGCATTTTTATTCGTGAAATTGATTAATTAATTTTTTTTTAATTCGTTTAATTAGTGAAATTCGTGGTTGAGAATAATCTCAAGTTATTATTTTATCATTACTTAATCCAGCACGAAGTGCGATGTTTTTATAGAGAATAATCTGTGTTAATCCGTGAAATCTGTGGTTCCTTGTTTTATTTAGCCATCTGCTCAATCATGCGGTCGAGGGAGGGAACTATCTGCACGAAGTCATCCACGTTCAGGCCCTTCTCGCACAAAATTCCAGTGAGGCAAGCAGGAATCTTGGAAGCTTCCTGTTCCATTGCCTTTCCCCGTTCCGTCAGACTGACAATCGTCTTGCGAGCATCCTCCTTGTCCTTTTTTCGCGTGACAATTTTTAGCGTCTCCATGCGCTTGATGAGAGGCGTCACCGTGTTGGTTTCCAAATAGAGTCGCTTGGCAATGTCGTTCACAGGCTGGTGGTCTTGTTCCCAAAGCACCATCAGCACGATGTACTGCGTGTAGGTGATGCCCAACTGCGAAAGCCATGGCTGATAAGCTTGCGTCATCAGTCGTGCCACCGTGTAAAGACGGAAGCAAACCTGATTCTCCAATTTCAGTTGTTCGTAAGGCATAGCTATTACATTGTTGCTTTTAGAGCATTTCTTCGATGTCTTTTTCCAACTTGGCAGGAGTGGTGAGAGGTGCATATCGCTTGATGACACTGCCATTCTTCGAAATGAGGAACTTTGTGAAGTTCCACTTAATCTTGCTGCCCAGCAGTCCTTTGGTCTGACTCTTCAAATACTTGAAGATAGGGTCAGCCTCATCACCATTCACATGTACCTTCTTCATGATTTGGAAGGTAACACCATAGTTCAACTGGCAAAATTCCTCGGCCTTGCTTCCATCAGCCAATTCCTGGTTGGCGAAGTCGCCCGAAGGAAAACCAATCACAACAAGTCCTCTGTCCTTATACTTCTGGTTCAGTGCCTCCAATCCTGCGAACTGTGGTGTGAAACCACATTTGCTGGCAGTGTTCACTATCAAAAGTACCTTACCCTCAAACTGAGAAAAATCCAATTCCTTACCTTTGCTCGTCAGAGCCTTGAAATCATAAATTGTTGCCATATCTTATCATATTTATATATATCCATCAACACTTTTATATCGTTCACGATGCAAATTTACGAACTTTTCCAATAATCAGCAAAAAATTTGGAAAAACATTAACAATATTTATATAAATATCGCTCGCGATATATAAAACCACAGCATTTCATCTCAAACATTCTTCTCCTGAATACTGAAATCATCTCATATCCCATCCAAACATTCCAACACAAAGGAAAAAACTCCAATCCGTGGTTGGGATTGTACAAACCAAACCACGGATTGTACAATCCCAACCACGGATTGCACAAACCAAACTTTTCCACGAAGAATGGTGCCAAACAATGAACTGTTTGGAACAGTAGTGTGGAAATTTTGGAGGGGTGTGAAGGTAGCTTTGAAGGGAATGGGAGAGATTGGGTTGGGAGAAAGGCAAGATGGTTAGAGGGGTTTCTCCATGCGGACACAATGGAAAGTGCCGTCGGTTTGTTGGGACCAATCGCTGTGATAGCCCATTTTCTCGTAGAAGGAGACTTTCTCTACCCTACTTTCCAAGACGGCATGGGTGAATCCCAATTCCTTTGCCCATGCTTCGGCAGAGCGAACAACGAGTGTGCCGAGACCTTGGTGACGGTAGTCGGGCAGGACGACGATGCGCCCCAGCATGACGTGGGTGTCGTCGATGGCATAGAGACGACAGGTGGCGACGGGTAAATAATCATCGATGACAACAATATACTTGGTTTGGGGCGTGTCGTGCTCGTCAAATTCCTCTTCCAAAGAGATGTGATGCTGACGCGCCATTCCTTGGATTCGCACAGAATAGGCAGCTGCCTGTTGTGCCAGTTTTGTTGCTCTGATGATGTCCATACGCAGGTTGAAATATCTAAGGTTGTGACAATTTGAAACAAAAAGTAGCACAAAGGTAACAATTACCGAGAAACGAGACGAATCTTTAGATGGTTTTTCTTTTCAGTTTTCAAAATATTTGTAACTTTGCAGAATCCATCACGAAAGGACTAACTGACAGATGAAAAAATACGGAGTGATCGGTACGGGAGCCATTGGCGGCTACTATGGCGGAAAATTGGCAAGAAGTGGACAGGAAGTTCATTTCCTGCTGCACCGTGACTATGACTACGTGAAGGAGCATGGTCTGCAAGTGGATTCCTGCGATGGTTCGTTCCACCTCGACCATGTGAATGCTTATCACAGTACTGCCGACATGCCCCAGTGCGACGTGGTGCTGGTGTGCCTTAAGACCACCAACAACCATCTGCTGAAGGAACTCCTGCCTCCGCTGTTGGCACCGCACACCATCGTCGTTCTCATACAGAATGGCATTGGCGTGGAAGCCGACGTGCAGCAGATGTTTCCCGACACAGCCATCGTGGCAGGACTTGCTTTCATCTGTTCGGCCAAGACGGAGCCAGGCAGAGTGAGCCATCAGTGCTATGGCAGCATCAACTTGGGCAACTACAGTTGCAAGGATGAAGCGCGCCTCCATGCGCTCCTCGATGACTTCCACAATGCTGGCGTGGAGGCTGCGATGGTAAGCTACGACGAAGCGCGATGGAAAAAGGCAGTGTGGAACATGCCTTTCAACGGCATGACGGTGGCGCTCAACACGCAGACCGACTTGTTACTTCAGAATCCTTCTACCCGCAAGCTCATTCGCGACCTGATGATGGAGGTGGTACACGCTGCCCAGCACCTCGGTGTGAGCAACGTGGATGAGTCGTTTGCAGAGAAGATGATCGAAATGACTGACCAAATGACACCTTACAGTCCATCCATGAAACTGGACTACGACTTCCATCGCCCAATGGAAATCCATTATCTCTATTCTCGTCCGCTGGAGATTGTTCACAATGCGGGCTTCCGTGCGCCTAAGCTGGAAATGCTGGAGGCGATGCTTCGCTTTGTGAATGCGGGGGAGTGACGGGAATGATGGGATTAATGGGACTAATGGGTTTAATGGGAGGGGATGGGATGATGCGCTTTTGAAGAAAAAAATTATTTATTACTATAACGGAAAACAGAAAATCATGAAGAAAATGGTAATGGCTGTTGCACTGGCTATGGTAGCAACAGCGGGGTATGCACAAGAGAAATTGTATGCTAATGAGTTTCCTCTTGGCGACGTGACACTCCTCGATGGTCCGCTTAAGCATGCGCGTGACCTCAACATCGAAACACTGCTCAAATACGACTGCGACCGCTTGATGGCTCCTTATCGCAAGGAGGCTGGTCTGCCCCTGAAAGCGAAATGCTATCCTAACTGGGACGGACTGGACGGACATGTGGGTGGCCACTACCTCACTGCGATGGCTATCAATGCTGCCACGGGAAATGAAGAATGCAGGCAACGCATGGAATACATCATCAGCGAGGTGGCCGAGTGCGCTGAAGCCAACCGCAAGAACCATCCCGACTGGGGCATGGGCTACATGGGTGGTATGCCAAACAGCGAGAACATCTGGAAGGGTGTGAAGGAGGGCAACCTGCGCGTGTATAGCGGTGCATGGGCACCGTTCTACAACCTGCACAAGATGTATGCTGGTCTGCGCGACGCATGGCTCTACTGCGGCAACGAACAAGCCAAGTCACTCTTCTTGCAGTTCTGCGACTGGGCCATTTTCATCACTTCGAACCTCAACGACCAGCAGATGGAACGCATGTTGGGCAACGAACACGGTGGTATGAACGAAGTGCTGGCCGACGCCTATGCCATCACGCATGAGCAAAAATACCTGGACGCAGCCAAGCGCTATTCTCACAAGCGTCTGCTCTTGCCTATGTCGCAACGTCAGGATTGCCTCGACAATATGCATGCCAACACACA
>CADBXS010000053.1:36347-38225 GCA_902798705.1 uncultured Bacteroidales bacterium | reverse complement strand
CGCCCGAACCAAACTTTAATTAATCACATTTTCAAGGAACTCTTTGGCTGTGCGGCTTAGCCGTTTGGCCTTATGGCAAATTTTTAACGGACTATTGTTCTTAGGTTTTTGAGTTTTTTTTAGTTCTTAATGAGAAGTGTATCTTCGTTAAACTTTAAACGCTAAACTTTAAACGCTTTTCAAAAGTGCAAAGATAAGGGTTTTGTTGCTTTCTCCCTTTTTCCAATTAGCGAAATTTATTGAAAACAAGAAAAAATGCCACTTCCGCGAAAAAAAATGCTGAAAAGTTTTGGCAGTAAGAAAAAAACATCTACCTTTGCAGCGCTTTTCGGGGAACGAGAGGCAAAGACATAAAAATTGGGATATGGTGTAATTGGCAACACAACAGATTCTGGTCCTGTTATTCCTGGTTCGAGCCCGGGTATCCCAACTGAAAAACTTCGGAGTTTTATGACTTCGAAGTTTTTTTTAGTCAAAAAAAGTGAAAACTTTTCAAGAAAGCTCGAAAACGTTGGCTCATTTTGTGATAAATCAAAACTTTCTCAGTATCTTTGCACTGATTTATGCCCTTCTTGCAAAGGGAGTGATGTGTTGATGAACACATGTTTTTGAACATAAACTCTATTTATGAACGAAAGTAAGAAATTGTTAGATAGCATAGTTGAAGGCATTCAAGAAAAGAAAGGCCGACGTATTCGCATAGCGGATTTGACAAACATTGGAGACACGATTTGTAATTATCTTGTGATTTGTGAAGGAAATACACCCACTCAGGTTTCTGCCATTGCTGACAGCGTAGAGGATTTTTCCATCAAGCAGGTAGGAGAGAAGCCACGTGCCATTGATGGCCTACGTAATGCCATTTGGGTGGCTTTGGACTATACCGATGTGATGGTTCATGTGTTTGTTCCCGATGCTCGACAATTTTATGACATTGACAACCTATGGGATGATGCTGACATTCAGGATATTCCCGATTTAGACTAATGTGTTACTTTATATTCTATTGTAGCATTGTAAATGTTTTTTTCTCAATAAAAATTCAAAGTTTATCACTGAAATAATAGATGGCAACTAACGATAATAATCAGAGAAATAAGCCTCAGAACCAGCAGAATGGACCTCGATTCAATTTCAGCTGGCTTTATTTCATTATCATTGCAGGACTCATTTTCCTCATTTTCTCTCGCAATGGTTCTTCGGGTTCCACGAAAGCGCTTGCCTATTCCGATTTCCAAGAATGTGTTGATAGTGGATATGTGCAGAACATTACCGTTGATCGCAGCTCGGGAACGCTTCAATTTAGTGTGAACACACAGGGCGAGCGTCACATCTTCGGAAATGTGAACAAAGGTGATTCCGAGCGCAAGAATCTGGAAGTGGAAATAGGAAGCATTGATAAATTCGACGAATATATCACTTCGAAGAAAGAGGAAGGACTTTACAAGGGAAAAGTCAAGTATGAGCATAGCGACGACACTTTCATGCACCTTGTTTGGCAAGTTCTCTTCTTCGTTGGTATCATCGCTTTCTGGTTCTTCATCATGAATCGCATGAGTGGAGGTGCTGGCGGTATCGGGGGTGGCATTTTCAGTGTTGGAAAGTCAAAGGCTAAACTCTACGAAGGTAAGGATAAGGATCAGAAAGTCACGTTCCGTGATGTGGCAGGGCAGGCGAGTGCCAAGCAGGAAGTGCAAGAAATAGTCGATTTCCTGAAGAAACCAGAGAAATACACAGGACTCGGTGGTAAGATTCCAAAGGGTGCGCTTCTCGTAGGCCCTCCTGGAACGGGTAAGACACTCTTGGCTAAGGCTGTTGCTGGAGAGGCAAACGTACCATTCTTCTCCATGTCGGGTTACGATTTCGTAGAGATGTTTG
>CADBXS010000053.1:26571-36265 GCA_902798705.1 uncultured Bacteroidales bacterium | reverse complement strand
ACTCCAGCATGAATTCGAATGATGAGCGTGAAAGCACTCTCAACCAGTTGCTCACCGAGATGGATGGTTTCGGTACGAATAGTGGTGTGATCATCTTGGCTGCAACCAACCGCGCTGATATTCTCGATAAGGCTTTGCTCCGAGCAGGACGCTTCGACCGTCAGATTCATGTGGACCTTCCAGATGTGAACGAGCGAAAGGCAATCTTCAATGTCCATCTCCGTCCAGTGAAAATCGATGAGACTGTGGATGTTGATATGTTGGCACGTCAAACTCCAGGTTTCTCGGGCGCTGACATAGCCAATGTTTGTAATGAGGCAGCGCTGATTGCAGCTCGTCGCAACAACGAATGGGTAGATAAGCAGTGCTTCTTGGATGCGGTGGACCGTATCATCGGTGGTTTGGAAAAGAAAACAAAGGTGATGACGGCTGCTGAGAAGCGTGCCATTGCTATTCACGAAGCAGGACATGCTACCATTTCGTGGTTCCTGCAATATGCAAATCCATTGGTAAAGGTGACGATTGTACCACGTGGACAAGCCCTTGGTGCAGCATGGTATATGCCTGAAGAACGTCAGATTACAACCAAAGAGGAGATTCTCGATGAAATCTGTGCCACTTTGGGTGGACGTGCAGCTGAGGAAATTTGCTTGGGACGCATTTCAACGGGTGCAATGAATGACCTCGAAACCGTCACAAAGCGTTCCTACGGTATGATTGCTTACGCAGGTATGGGCGAAACTTTGCCAAATCTCTGCTATTACAACAATCAGGAGTATCAGTTCAATCGACCATACAGTGAGCATACGGCCGAACTCATCGACGAGGAGGTGAAAAAACTTATTGCTGTGGAATACGAGCGTGCCAAGAAAATCTTGCGTGAGCATAAGGAAGGCCATGCAGAGTTGGCACAGTTACTGATTGACAAGGAAGTGATTTTTGCAGAGGATGTGGAGCGTATCTTTGGAAAGCGTCCATGGATTTCACGTACCGACGAAATTCTTGCGCTCAACGATGCTGAACGACGGGCAAAAGGTAGCGATAAGGTTGATTCTACGGAGTATGTGGATGAGAATGCGGAGATTATTCGCCAGAAAGCCATCGACGCAGTCGTAGAAAAGGCAAAGCAGAATGGTAAGTCTGTGCCTGCTGAGGCCGAGGCAGCTGCCGTACTGGATGAATCTACAACTTCTTCTACGACCTCTGTCCCAACCGATGGAGCTTCCCCTTCGTCAAAAGATGCTGTGGCTGAAGCCAAGCCCTCTGAAAGCAAAACTTCCGATGCTTCCAGCAAGGATGATAAGCAAGCAGAACGTGGATTATTCGACTGATTGATTCATCGTTTACCGAGATATTAAAGTAATAGATAACATCAAATCATTTGGCAATGAAGTCTAATTTGGTAATTCGCACTTTGACGGGTGTGGTATTTGTTCTTCTGTTAGTGGGCTGTATTGTTTTCGGTCCTCAGACGTATGCACTTCTTTTTGCTGTCATCACAGGTATGACAACATGGGAGTTTTGTACCATTGTCAATAAGAATGCCAACTTGCAAGTCAATCGTCTCATTACAACGGTGGCAGCTGTCTATTTCTTCTTTGCCGTCCTCGGATTTAATCTCAATGTGATGGATGCTGGCATCTTCGTGCCTTATATCCTCACATTACTCTATTTGCTGATTTCAGAACTTTATTTCGACCGCGAAAATTCCATTCAGAATTGGGCCTTCTCTTTCATGGCCCAACTCTATGTAGCACTGCCTTTTGCCCTGCTCAACACCTTGTCGTTCATTCAGGTGCCAGGGGGTGAATACGGCACACCAATGCTCACCTACACATGGATTTTTTCGCTGTCAATTTTTATTTTCCTTTGGTCGAACGATACGGGTGCCTACTGTTTTGGCAGTATGCTCGGTCGGCATCGCCTGTTTCCACGCATTTCTCCTAAGAAGTCGTGGGAAGGAAGTATCGGTGGAGCACTTGTTGCCGTGGCAGCATCTCAGATTATCGCCTCTTTCAGTTCCGATTTCAATGCTCAAAACGAGGTGATCAATCGTTTCTCATGGGGCGGATTGGCGCTGGTTGTCGTTGTTTTTGGCACTTGGGGCGACCTTGTGGAGTCGCTACTGAAACGCAAGTTGGGCATCAAGGATTCTGGTAAGATTCTTCCTGGACATGGTGGAATGCTCGACCGTTTCGATTCCTCACTCCTCGCCATTCCTGCATCTGTCATTTATATTTATACCCTCAACAGCGGGGCATTTCATCACATGTTCGAGTCGATTTTGAAGTAATTTCGAAAAAAAACACTAAAAAGTGTTTCAAAATCAGATTTATTTATTAGTTTTGCAGCCATTATTGTGCAGATTCGCAAGAGTTTGCGCATGATAGTATGTGTAAAACTAACGAGTGAGATGCTGTTTCACCTCATGCTCTCACGCATTCTTTTAACTAAATTCAACCCCAACGATGACAGACATCGAAAAGACCAATGAAGAAATCCAGCAGGAACCATTGGCTGAAAACGCAAGCGCTGTAGAGGAAACTCCAACAGCATCTACTGAAGAAACAGCAGTTGCCGAACCTGTAGCAACTGAAGTTGAAAATCTTGAAGCTGAAGCTGCAACTGCAGAGGAAGCACCCGCTGAACCTGAACCTATTGCAGAGTCGGCTCCTGTTGCTGATGAAGCAGTGACAAACGAGGAGCCAGCCGAGCCTACTGAGGCAGAACCCGTAGCAGAAACTGAAGAACCTGTTGCAGAAGCAGAACCTGCTGCAGAGGACACTCCAGCAGAGGACGATGCAAAGAAGTTCCCTAACTACGAGACAACTGAGGAAATCATCGCTCGCCTTAAGGAAATCGCTGAAGGCGGTGACGACATTTCCCGCTTGGAAGTGGAGGCTCTCAAGAGCAATTTCTATCGCATTCATAAGCAGCAAAACGAAGAAACTTACAAGGCATACATCGATGGCGGTGGTGCTCCTGAAGCATATATGCCTGCGCCAAACACCGATGAGGCTGTGTTCAAGGAGTATATGAATGCCATTCGCGAAAAGCGTGCAGCACAGCATGAGGCTGAGGTACAAACCCTTGAGGAGAATTATCAGAAGAAACTCGCCATCATCGAGAAAATCAAGGAAATCCTTGCTACTCCTGATGAGGTGAACAAGTCATATAACGATTTCAAGGCACTCCAGCAGCAGTGGAATGAAATCAAGAGTGTGCCTGCTGACAAGGCCACCGACCTTTGGAAAACCTATCAGCTCCATGTCGAGCAGTTCTACGACACGTTGAAGCTCAACAACGAGTTCCGTGCATACGACTTTAAGAAGAACCTCGAACTCAAGACCGCCCTCTGCGAACGTGCCGAGAAGTTGACAGGGGAAGAAGATGTGGTATCTGCATCCCGCAAGCTCCAGCAGTTGCACCAGGAGTTCCGCGAAATCGGTCCTGTGGAGCGCGACCTTCGCGAGAGCATCTGGAACCGCTTCAAGGCTGCTTCTACCATCATCAACAAGCGCCATCAGGAATACTTCGAGGCACGCAAGGCTCAGGAATTGGAGAACTTGGAGAAGAAGTCTGCTATCTGTGAGCAGGTAGAAGGTTTCGACCTTGATACACTCAAGACTTTTGCTGACTGGAATGCTATTTCCGATAAGATTATTGCCCTTCAGGCTGAATGGAAGACCATCGGTTTCGCACCTCAGAAGATGAACGTGAAGATTTTCGAGCGTTTCCGTGCTGCTTGCGACAATTTCTTCGCTCGCAAGTCCGAGTTCTTCAAGACCGTTCGCGACAGCTTGAACAGCAACCTCAAGTTGAAGGAAGAGTTGGTGGCACAGGCCGAGGCACTGAAGGATAGCACTGCTTGGAAGGAAACCACCGATGCCATTATCGCACTTCAGAAGAAGTGGAAGGAAATAGGCACTGTTCCTAAGAAGTTCAGCGACGATGTCTGGAATCGTTTCAATGCAGCTTGCGATGCGTTTTTCGAGGCAAAGAAGGCTGCCAACAGTTCACAGCGCAGTGAGCAGACTGAGAACCTGCAGAAGAAGCAGGCCATCATCGAACAATTGGCTGCCATCGACCCTGCCACCGAGGAAGGCGACTATCGTCCAAAGCTTCGCAAGGCACAGGACGAATGGAACGAGATTGGACATGTGCCATACAAGATGAAGGAAGAAATCTACAAGGCATTCCGTGCGCAGATGGACCGTCTCTATGGTGCATTGAGCGAGCGTGCTTCCCGCAATCGTATTTCTCGTTTCCGCGATGAGGTTCGTTCTGGCGATGGCAACAAGATTCGTGAGCGTCTCCTTCGTCAGTATGACATTCTGAAGAACGAAATCAAGACCTACGAGAACAACCTCGGTTTCCTATCTCTCTCGTCCAAGTCGAAGAGTGGCAATGCATTGGTTGAGGAACTCAACCGCAAGGTAGATAAGCTTCGTGCCGACCTCGAGGAAATCCGTCAGAAAATCGCAGCACTTGACGAAAAGAAAGACTAAATCCCTTCAGAAAACAAAATCCCTGAATAGAATGGGGGAGAGCTCGCAATCGATGAGCTCTCCCCCTTTTGCTTAAAATGGATGCTTCAACACAGAGCTTATCGAAAAAAACTTGGTAGTTCTTCATTTCTTACTTTACAAGTCTTTGTTTCAAACTTAGTGTATGTGGAGAATAAACTTGGAGCAGTACCACTGCTCTTATAAGCGGTACTTTTGCTTATATAAGCAGTTGTCTTGCTTTTATGAGCAGTTGTACTGCTCTAAGTTTTCTTTCAAAAAATGGTAAGTTTGTACCGAAGAATTGAGAAAAAATATGTACTTTTGCGGATAGTTTTATCGTATCTAATCAGCGAATAATATCAAGGAGTGCCCTATCGGGCAGAAATCCAACAAATCAATTCAAATCTTCCAAATCTTTTTATTTTTCGACATAGAAATTTGTTTTATTTGTAAAGATTTGAAAGATTTCTCGCCGCAGGCGACTCAAAAAGATGATTCGCTGAACAGTTACGTTTTATCCCTTATATTAAAATGTCAATCATTTAATGCACAAAAAGAAGCATGAAGTATTATAAGCAAGAAATGCCTGATGTTCATAAGACAGGCGAGAAGAAAAGTTATTTTCGGACGGAGAGATATTCAAATATCAGTAGTGAGTATTTGTTCAGGAGGATGGGAATGCCTGGCTCGGGACTATCGGAGGAAGCGATGTATGCAGCTGTGCGAATTATTCGTAATACGCTCATTCATTATCTGGCGTTAGGACATACGGTAACTATCGATGGATTGGGCAGTTTTCGTGTTGCATTAGGTTTGAGTAAAGGAAAAGAAATGGAGGCGACGGATGATGATTCGGACGAGACGAAACGTAATGCACAGAGTGTGGAAGTGAAGAAGGTGATTTTCAAAGTGGACCGTGGCTTTTTAGATGATTTGAATGACAAGGCGGTTCTGGAACGTGGTGAAACGAGGAAAATCAAGTCACCTGGCACCAGTGAGGAGGAGCGCTTGCAGATGGCATTGAACTATTTGGAGAGTCATCCTTTTTTCCATGCGAAGGAATATGCCGAACTGACGGGACTCTCGTTGACGTCTGCCCGCTATGAATTGCGTAAATTCGTGGCTGATGAGGCTTCGGGACTCGGTACAAGTGGCAAAGGAACACATATTGTTTATGTGAAAAGATAATTCCTCGTTTTTCCACAAATCGCTCTAACAATTCTCATTCTGTAAAATTTTTGCAGTATTCCTTTTGTATTTCTCTTTTTTGTAGTAAATTTGCACGATAATCAATGTTTTAGCATTTAATGAATTCAGATTCTTACCCCGCGGATGGGTTCAGTAACTTATTAAATTCGCTTTCCACCGACGGCAATGTCGGTCCTCTTATCACGTATATGCTTCTGGCACTTGTTGTGTCTTCCATTTGTTCCGTGCTCGAAGCTACCATTCTCTCCACACCTATCACTTTCATCAACACGCTGGAACAGCAGGGTGCTAAAGGTGCTGCGCGTCTGAAGCGGCTTAAGACCGACATCGACCGCCCCATCTCTGCTATTCTCATCGTCAACACCATCGCCAACACGGTGGGTGCTTCCCTCGTGGGTGCTGAGGCAGCCAAGTTGTTTGCCAGTACGGGAGTTGGAGTCATCTCAGGACTCTTCACCTTCTGCATCTTGGTCTTCAGTGAGATTATCCCGAAGACCATAGGTTCCAATTATTGGCGTTCCATCGCCGTTCCCGCATCGGCAGTCATTCAGTTCCTCATCTACATCACTTACCCGATTGTTTGGCTCGTCGAGAAATTCACACATTTCTTCACCGACGATTCTGCCCCAGCAGTGAGTCGTGAGGAAGTCGTAGCGATGGTTTCCACTGGTGCTGAGGAAGGTGTGTTGGAGAAGGAAGAGAACAAAATGATTCAGAACCTTCTTAAGCTTGATGATGTCACAGCTCACGAAATCATGACGCCATCCAGTGTGGTCACCATGGCCGAGAGCTCGCAAACCATCCGAGAGTTCTACAATAGCGACGACTTCGCCAAGTTCTCGCGCATACCTCTTTATGAGGAGGAGAACGACGACTATATCACGGGCTATGTGTTGAAGCAGGAAATCCTCGAGAAACTCGCTCAGGACAAGTTCAACATCAAGCTCAAGGACCTCGCTCGTCCTATCCTTTCCTTCAACGAGAACGAGAGTGTCTCCAACATTTGGGAAAAGCTCCTCGAAAAGAAGGAGCACATCTCCGTCATCATTGACGAATATGGCTCCATGCGAGGCATCGTCACCATGGAGGATGTGATAGAAACCATGCTCGGCTTCGAAATCGTTGACGAGAAGGACGAGGTGGTCGATATGCAGGAGTTGGCCAAGGAGCAGTGGCAGCAGGTGCAGAACCGTCAGCAAGCGCGTGCCAAGCGTTCCAATGCCAAGAAAACCGAAGCCAAGGGCGGTAGTGATTTTTCACGCAGATAACGCAGACATTTGCAGAAAAATAATTTCCGTTGTTTCTGCGTGTCGTAAAGAATTCGTGAATAATTTGTGGTAATTCGTGTCTTAATATTTCACGCAGATAACGCAGATATTCACAGAAAGTGATTTCCGTTGTTTCTGCATGACACATAAAAACTCCTTCGCAAATAAACTTTTTTCTTTTTACTTTTATACTTTTTCTTGCTTATGAAACTGAACAGAACACTCGCCCTCGGTGCTTGGCTCTTGGCTTCAAGCATGATGGCACAAACCACTACCCCTTATTGGAACGACCCTGGCAAGAATGCCGAGAATCGTCTCAAGAACGTGTCCAACTTCTTTGCTTTCGAAAGTCAAGAACGTGCACAGGCAGGACGTATGGACAAGTCCGACCGTTTCATTTCCCTCGAAGGTGATTGGAAATTCCATTGGGCCAAGAACGCCAACGAGCGTCCCGAGAATTTCTATTCCACCGACTTCAACGACTCCCGTTGGGGCAAGATGCCTGTTCCTGGCATGTGGGAACTCAATGGCTTTGGCGACCCTATCTATGTCAACACCAGTTACGCTTGGCGTCACGACTGGCAGACCAACCCTCCTTTCGTGCAGGACCTCAACAACCACGTAGGTTCCTATCGCCGTTCCTTCAAGATTCCTGCTGAGTGGACCGACCAGCAAGTCATCATGCACATTGGTTCTGCCACCAGTAACATCACCGTTTGGGTGAACGGAGTCTATGTAGGCTATAGCGAGGATTCCAAGGTGGCTGCCGAGTTCGACATCACCCCTTATCTGCTGCTTGGCAAGCAGAACCTCATCGCTATGCAGGTCATGCGCTGGTGCGACGGTTCCTATCTTGAGGACCAGGACTTCTGGCGTCTCAGCGGTATCGCACGTCAGACTTACCTCTACGCACGTCCTAAGGCACACATCAACGACCTCTTCATCACTCCCGACCTCGTAAACAACTACCAGGACGGTAAGCTCAACATCAAGATTGACGCACCCGAGGCTCGTGGTAAGAAAGTAGCTCTCCAGCTCATCGCACCTGATGGTAAGGATATCGCACCTGCCGAGATGGCATCCGCTGTCATCGACAACAACGGTTGGGCTGAAGTCAACGCCTCCTTCGTCAATCCGCTCAAGTGGTCGGCTGAGGCACCAAACCTCTACACCCTCTACGCATCCCTTTACGATGAGGGTGGCAAGCTCCTCGAGTGCATCCCGCAGCGTGTTGGCTTCCGCAAGGTTGAAATCAAGGGCGGTCAGTTGCTCGTCAACGGACAGCCTGTCCTCATCAAGGGAGTTGACCGTCACGAACTTGACCCTGACGGAGGTTATGTTGTCAGTGTCGATCGCATGATTCAGGACATCAAGGTGATGAAGCAGCTCAATGTCAATGCCGACCGCACCTGCCACTATCCTGACGACCCACGCTGGTACGACCTCTGCGACGAATACGGCATTTACATCACTGCTGAGGCCAATATCGAGAGCCACGGCATGGGCTATGGCGAACGCACGCTCGCTAAGCGTGCTGACTACCACGACGCTCACATCGAGCGCAACCAGCACAACGTGCTCGTCCTCAAAAACCACCCATCCATCATCGTTTGGAGTCTCGGTAACGAAGCTGGCTACGGCAAGAACTTCGAGGATGCCTACGATTGGATCAAGGGCTACGACCAGTCCCGTCCAGTGCAGTACGAGCAGGCTGGTCAGAATGGCAAGACCGACATATTCTGTCCTATGTACTACGACTACCGTGGTTGCGAGAACTATTCTCAGGGCGACAACCCTCGTCCGCTCATCCAGTGCGAGTATGCTCATGCAATGGGTAACTCTATCGGAGGCTTCAAGGAGTATTGGGACCTCATTCGCAAGTACCCTAAGTATCAGGGCGGCTACATTTGGGACTACATCGACCAGGGTCTCCGTGGCAAGAGCAAGGTGACAGGCAAGCAGATTTGGACCTATGGTGGCGACTACGGACGCTTCCCTGCCAGCGACAACAATTTCAACTGCAACGGCGTCATCAACCCTGACCGCGAACCTAATGCCCACGCATGGGAAATTCAGTACTACTATCAGAACATTTGGACCACTCTCACTGATGCCAAGTCGGGTACTATTGAAATCTACAACGAAAACTTCTTCGTGCCTATCGAGGAAGTCACCCTTCGCTATACCATCGAGGCTGAGGGCGAAAAGGTAGCTTCAGGCACCATCGACGTGCAGAAGCTCAATATCGCACCACAAAGCCGCAAGCATGTGAAAATCGACGACATTGCCAAGGCGCTCAAGAACAAGAAGTATGCAGGCAAGGAATTGGTTTGCAACATCGAGTACGTGCTCGACACCAACGCCTCTCTCCTCAAGAAGGGTGAGACCATTGCGCACGACCAATTCGTCCTCACTCCTTATCAGTATGCCGACCTCGCCCAAGTCACCAACAAGCAGGGTGACGTCAAGCTCGAGGAGCACCTCGCTTATTTTGTCATCAGTGCTAATGGAGTTGATTATTTCATCGACCGCTCCACAGGCTACATCTCCAGCATCGATGTCGATGGCAAGCCAATGTTGCAAGACGACTACGAACTGCGTCCTGACTTCTGGCGTGCACCTACCGACAACGACTATGGTGCAGGCATCCAGCGCCGCAACCAGGCTTGGGAGAATCCACGTGTCCTTCATCGTGACGTGAAGTGTGAG
>CADBXS010000053.1:0-26532 GCA_902798705.1 uncultured Bacteroidales bacterium | reverse complement strand
GACCTCTCCCTCAGTGCCAACAACTCCAAGCTTCTCCTCACCTACACCTTCACCCCTGAAGGAAAGGTGCTCATCGACGAAAATCTCACCATGCCATCGAGAGAAGAACTCGAGGCTGCCAATAACAACGGCAACGGTGGCAACCGTCCTGACCGTCGCTGGGCTCCAGCTGTTCCGCTCCGCTATGGTATGGAACTCCAGATGCCAAAGGAATTCTCCAACATCGAGTTCTATGGCAAGGGACCTTACGAGAACTACATCGACCGCAACAACTCTGCTCTCTTAGGTGTCTATAAGCAGAAGGTAGCCGACCAGTATTGGGGATGGGTACGTCCGCAGGAGTCGGGTAACAAGACGCAAGTGCGTTGGTGGAAGGTGCTCAACAAGCAGGGCAAGGGACTTGCCTTCTGTTCCAATGAGCCGATGGAGTGCTCCGCACTGCCATATCTCACCAGCGACCTCACCACTGGTATGGATAAGAAACAGCACCACTCTGGCGACCTCGTAGAACGTCCATTCACTTCTGTCCACATTGCCCAGCGTCAGATGGGACTCGGTTGTGTCAACTCTTGGGGTGCATGGCCACGACAGGAATACCAGATGCCATTTGGCAACTACCACTTCCAGTTCGTCATTGCTCCAGTGAAATAGTTTTTTCTTGTCCTTGAAGGGGCAACACCATTTAGGCGGAATGTCAGCAACACGGTTGACATTCCGCTTTTTTGCATCCTGCTCCTCGTGGATGGAACTCAGACAAATGAATGCTTTTGATGCAGTACTTTAGGGGATTGTCTGAAGCGCATTTTTGATTGGCTTGCGCCGAGTTAAAGGTTCAACTAGTTGCTTGAAGGTTCGTTATCGAATCAGCGAACCTTCGCCACAGCTCCAGCGAAGGTTCGCCAGAACAACGCCGAGCGCTCGGCATTTTACTTGAATCAAAGAAATGCTTCAGTATCATCAGAGGGGAATGTCAGAAGTGGAGGATGAAAGTGGTGTGGAATCCGCTGACAGGATTCTCGGCCAGGGAGAGCTCGCCTCCTTGGCGCATCATGATTTGACGGGAAAGGGAGAGCCCGATGCCAGAGCCAGTCTGCTTGGTGGTGAAGAAGGGAATGAAGATTTCGCGTCGCACGTCGGCAGGGATGGGACTGCCATCGTTGCTGACGAATAGGGCATCGTCCCAGCGCAGGTCCATGCACTGTGCTCCTGCCTCCACGGCATTCTTCACAAGGTTGATGAGCACCTGTCGCAGCAGGTTCTCGTCGCTATGCACCACGAGGGAGTGGGGGAGGTCGGTGTGCCACTGGAGCTGGGGATAGAGGTTCTGAATGCCCTGCACGAATGCGTTGAGGCTCACGTCGGTAGGAACGGGCTCTTGCAACTGGGTGAGCTTGCGGTAGCTATCGACGAAGGAGGTGAGTCCTGCACAGGTGTCGTGGATGGTGCGGATGCCCGTCTCGTAGGGTGTTCCCTTGATTTTGGGACTGTTCATGTAGGCCTGCGTGATGGTGCTGATAGGTGTAGTGGCATTCATGATTTCGTGTGTCAGCACTCGGGTGAGGCGCTGCCACGACTCCACCTCGTTCTGTGCCACGAGGCGGTTGATGTCTGCGCCGAGGTCGTTGAGCGCTTCTTGCAGGGCGCGTTCGCCGCTGAAGAGTCCCTTGCAGGGCAGTCGGAAGGTGAAGTCGTGGTTGCGCATGGCTTCACGCATGAGGTGCGCCCTGTCCTTCAGTAGTCGCTGATGGCGTATGAAGCGGACGATGACGAAAACAACGATAAGGATGACGATAACGATAACTAAAACTGCGGTCTTGGTCATGGCTTTCGGATTTTTGCGTAGAGTGTCTGTCGGGTGATGCCAAGAAGTTCGGCGGCACGACTGATGTTGCCGTGGCATTTATCGACCACCTTCCTGACGTGTTCCGCCTCCATTTGGTCGAGGGGAACGACGTGCTTGTTGTGGTCGATGGCATCCTTCAGCACACGGATGAGTTCGTCGTTGTCCCAGGGTTTGGTGACGAAATCCACGGCACCCGACTTGAGTCCCTTCACGGCCAATTTCACGTCGGCATAGGCCGTTGCAAGTACCACAGGGATGTCTTCATGTTGCCGATGGATGGTGCGTAGCCACATCAGCCCTTCCTGTCCTGAGTTCACGCCGAGTGAGAAATTCATGTCGAGGAGCACCACATCTACTTCTTCCTGTTGGAGGGTGGTGAGTATCTTCTCGGGGTTGGAAAGGGTGATGATGCGCTGAAACACACCGTCGAGGCATATTTCCACTGCGGTGAGGATAGCAGGGTTGTCATCCACCACCAGAATTGTTCCATAGTTAGCCATTGTTTTCTAAATCAACCATTTAATGATACATCCACATATAATTGCTATGCCAAAACTGAGCAATGTTCCAGCCAGCACATATTCTGTTTTTGCTCGCTCGTAGTCTCGAAATCGAAGAATAGATTTAGCTGTGATGATGAAACCCACAGCTCCGAATTGTCCTGCAATGATGAGCACAAGGCTCAGCAGGCGTTCCAAATTGCCAATCAAGGCACCTGCATTCTTCAGTTCTTTGTCTTTCGCTTTTGGGAGGTCGATTTCATAGCGAGTGAGAATCATTTTGATAAAGATATTGGCAGGTTTGGTACAGATGATGACGGCGGAGAGGAAAGCTGGGAGAATCAAAGCATACTTCTGAGGAATCCATGTAAATTGTTCCCATCCGTCTCCAATGAAATAGCTTACAATCAGTAACACAAAGATATGCAGGATTTGGTCGCCTACAAACCAACCCAAAGTCTGTGTTTTCGCATAACTTTTGGCAATGTCAATTATCAAATGCGTCACTCCTATGATGACGGCATAGCCCCAAAGTTGGTAGTTTCCTATGGCCACCCATGAGAGAAGCGCAATGATGAGGGCATGCACATACATGAAAGCACTTTTGTGGTGCTTTCGCTCTTTGGACTCGCACAGTGTATTGCTCTGCAAGAGAAAATCCCCTACAAGATGTGCCAAGAGCAGGTTGGCAAAAAGAATCGTGTTTAGCATGATGAGTCGAATTGAAGGGATTCAAAGTATTTCACTGCATTGTGGATTTGTTGCCATGATGCAGCAGAGGAATGTTGATTCACGGCGGCTTGACTAATGCCCAAGTGCTCAGCTATTTGTTGTTCGTTCTGTCCTTGCAGTCGGAGCAAGAGGATTTCGCATTGCCGAGAAGTTGCTTTGTTGATGAATGTGTCCACCATACCTAAAATCACGGGGAGTTCCCGATGCACATTCTCTGCCTCGCGAATCGTCAGGGTTTCCTTCCCACTCATTTCGTTCAGTCCTCTCCCCGAAAGATAGATGGCTTCACCGTCAATCACTCCCTCTGTCTCGTCGTTGATGCGCAGGCTGCCGATTCCCAGAGCCATACGGATGCCATATTTCCGAAATTCGCTATTGGCTGTCTCACTCACGAATACTTTCACATGGCATTTCAGTGAGAGAGCGATGCGCAGTGCTTTCCCTGCATCTGCCATCACGCATTCCATCGAGTCGCCACGGATGATGCGTCCCCAGGAATCCGAACAGATACCCTTCATGATGGGGAAGAAGTTGTTAAGATGCCGTTTGAGTCTCATGGTATCTTCTGCCGACATGGATGTGGAACTGACTATGTCAGCCGAAAGTGTTGCGTATATCATTGATTCTTATTGATTTGTGAAAGATAATGTTCCTTTTTCGCCGCAAAGATACAAAAAGAGAAAATATACTACAAATTATTTATAAGTAAAATAGCTTATTTTTAACGATTATAAGTCTTTTTGCTTATATCTTCCCCTTTGAGATAGGTCGTATATAGGCATTTTCGCTTATAATGGATGATTATAAGTCTTTTTGCTTATGTTCGGTTATCGTTTAAAGTTTAACGTTTAACGTTTAACGAATTAAGCCCCCTCCAGCTCCCCCGAGGGGGAGAGAGTGAAAAGTGAAGAGTGGAGAGTGAAGCGTGGAGCGTGAAGAGCCCCCCTCCAGCTCCCCCGAGGGGGAGAGAAAGCCATCCGGAAGGCATTTTTCACTTTTCACTTTTCACTCTTCACTTTTCACTTAAAACTGTATGATTTTCATACAGCAGTGTGTATGATTTTCATACAATCTGCATTTAGCGGGGAGGAAACAGATACAACTGTCAAGAAAGATGTCGTAACTTTGTGTCAGCAAAACAAAAAGGACTCGTGACATGACTCGCATTTTTATCATATCTCTCTTAATGGTCTCCTCACTGACGGTGAAAGGACAGGAGAAGGCATGGACGGTGGATGAGTGCATCGAGTATGCTGTCACTCACAACCACGATGTGCGGCTTCAGCGCATGCAGCTCGACGACTACAGGACTGACAAGCAGCGTGCCGTTGGGGCTTTCCTCCCTTCGGTGGAGGCAAGTGTGGGCGGACAATTCAACTTCGGTCGTGCCATCGACCCCGAGACGAACACCTATACGAACGTGAACACCTTTTATAATAATTATGGTGTGTCGGCATCGCTTCCGCTCTTCGATGGGTTTCAGCGCTACAACGACCTACGCTCGGCTCAGGCGAACGTGCTGATGGGACGGCAGGGACTCGTGGCGCAGAAAGACCGTGTGGCGCAGCAGGTGCTGAAAGCCTATCTCGATGTGCTCTACTATACGACAGCCCTCGAATTCGTGAAGCGCAAACGTGAGGAAAGTGCCATGCTCCTGCACCAGACGAAGATGATGGTGGAAGTGGGAACGAAGGGAGAGGCCGACGTGGCTCAGATGGAAGCTACCTTTGCAGCAGACGACTACGAGGTGACGCGTCAGCAGGGATTGCTCAGAGGGGCATTGCTCCATCTGAAGCAGCAGATGAACTATCCTGCGGAGGAGGTGTTGGACATTGCGACGGAGGCGCAGAACTGCGTGCTGCCATCGGGTAGGGGAGTAGATGCCTTGCCTTGCGAGGAACTGATGCCCAGCATCCGACAGGCGGAATACCAGTTGCAGTCGGCCCGCTATGCCTATCGTTCGAGCAAGGGAGCGTTGTTGCCTTCCATCTCTGTGGGGGCAGGAGTCTCGACCACCTATTTCAAGCAGATGGGAGTGGCGAGCAGTCAGACCTTCGCCAATCAGTTTCGCAACAATGCAGGCGAGTATGTGTATGCTACGCTGAGCATTCCGCTCTTCAACCGCATGAGCACCATCAGCAGCATACGTCGCCACCGCAACAATGTGGAACGGGCTCGAGAAAACCTCGACAACGAGCGACAGGTGCTGCGTCGGCTCATTCAGGAAACGACCATCGACCAGCAGAACAGCTGGATGGAGATGCAGAAGATGAAAGAGAAGGTAGAGGCAGATAGCATGGCAGCGCAATTCACCATCCGCAAGTACCAGGAAGGCATCTCGTCGAGCATCGATGTGCAGACCGCCACCGTGACGCTCCTGCAAAGCAAGGCACAACTCCTGCAATGCCAGCTCAGCTATCTGTATGAAACAAGAATGTTGGACTATTACAAAGGAATACCGCTATGGACAGAATCATCGAAAAGAAGAAAGGACTGAGGAAGAAGCACATACCTTATATATTATTAGGACTGTTTGTCCTCGTCCTCCTGCTTTGGGCCATCTTTGGCAACCATGCCAGTACGATGAAGGTCGATGCCGATCAGCTCACCATCAGTCCTGTGACGAAAGGCGAGTTCAAGGACTATGTGCGATTGAGCGGAACAGTAGTGCCTATCCAGGTGGTGCAGATTTCACCCGAGGAAGGTGGCATCGTGATGGAGAAGGTGGCAGAGGAAGGACAAAGCGTGAAGAAAGGAGATGTGATTGTGCGCCTTTCCAATAGCAATCTCGACTTGCAGATTCTCAATGCCGAAGCCGAATTGGCGGAAAAGCAGAACCTGCTCCGTAACACACAAGTAGCCATGCAGCAGGACAAGTTGAACAACGAAACCGAAGCTGCCTCGCTCAGTATGGATGTGGCTCGCAAAAAGCGTAACTACGAGCAGAACCAGCGACTCTATAGCGAAAAGCTCATCAGCCGAGAGACCTATCTGCAAGCCAAGGAAGACTACGAACTGGCGCAGAAGAAACAGCAACTCGTGAGCGACCGTCTGGCTAAAGATGCACAATACCGTTCTTTGCAGATGGACCAGATGGAGGACAACCTTGCGAATATGCGTCGCAATGTGGTGTTGGTACACGAGCGGAAAAACAAACTCGCTGTGCGCTCCAACATCGACGGCGAACTCGGTCTGCTCGATGTGGAGCTTGGTCAGAATATCTCCGCAGGGCAGAAGATAGGGCAAATCAACGACCTCTCCGATTTCAAGATTGAAGCACAAATCGATGAGCACTACATCGACCGTGTGAAGGTAGGACTGAGAGCCACAGCTCCTCTTCGTAAGCCACAGGGAGGAGAAACAGAACTCTCCTTGGTAGTTCGAAAGGTCTATCCCGAAGTGCGCGAAGGCAAGTTCCGTGTCGATTTCATCCTTGCGAAAGACAGTTCCCCAGCAGGATGGGAAGGCGTGCGAGTAGGGCAGACCTTCTACCTCAATCTCGAACTCGGTCAACCTCAGCAAGCCATCCTCGTTCCCCGCGGCACCTTCTTCCAAACCACAGGTGGCAACTGGATTTTCGTGCTCGACAAGAGCCGTCAGAAAGCATATCGCCGCACCATCAAGATTGGTCGTCAGAATCCGCAGTACTACGAGGTGGAAGAAGGACTCGAAGCAGGCGAACAAGTAGTCACCAGTGGCTACGAAGCCTTCAAGGATAACGAAGTGCTGGAGATAAAATAAGCCCCCCAGCCCCTCTCCAGAGAGCGAGGAAAAAACCTAGTAACTGTTCAGCGAATCATCTTTTTGAGTCGCCTACGGCGAGAAATCTTTCAAATCTTCACAAATCAAACAAATTTCTATGGCGAAAAATATAAAGATTTGAATTGATTTGTAGGATTTCTGCCCGACAGGGCACTCCTTGATAATATTCGCTGAATAGATACAAAACCTAAAGTAAATGATAAACAATGATAATAATTCCGATTTGAAATGAAAAGTTATTTGAAATTCTTGTCGAGAAATAAGCTCTACACAGCTATCAATGTCGTAGGACTGGCCGTGTCGCTCATGTTCGTCATTCTCATTGGCGACTACTCATGGCGTCAGTTCAGCATCGATGCATGGCACGAGAATGCGGACAGGATTTATGTGATGGGTAGTAAGGAGAACTTCTTCATGTGGCCTCAGGTGGCAACGGAAATGAAGGAAATCTGTCCTGATGTGGAGAAAACATGCCGCATCTTTAGCCATTCTGGAAAAATCAAGTATGGGCAGCGGGAAATGCGCGACAATGAACATGGTGTCATTATGTTGGCAGACTCCACCTTCTTCGATTTCTTCGACTTTGAGCTGAAAGAAGGACAAAAGGAAACGGCACTCAATGCACCCGACAAATGCCTGATTACGGAGAGTCTTGCCAAGACACTGTTTGCAGGAAAGAACCCTATTGGTGAGAGTCTGAATGTGGTGGGCGACCGTCATGTGAGGATTGGAGATCGTGTTGACCCTTACGACAGCACTCTGGTCTATACGGTGAGTGGAGTTGTGAAGGACTTAGACCGAACCGTGTTCCCGAACGAGACACAGATAATAGCCAGTATGCAGCGATATGGACAGGTGTTAGGCTATGAGTTGCCCAGCGAAGTGATGGCATACGGAGCGCAAGGCACATGTAAGGTGATGCTGATGCTGAGGCAAGGCGCTTCGCCCGAAAAGGTCACACACATGGCGCAAGAGCATCTGAAGAAGAACTATTCGTGGTGGCAAGAGAATGAATGTACGCTGACTCCGTTTAAGACAATGATGTTTGCTCCGCAAAATTCAGGAATGGGATTGCTGAAAGGCGACAAGTCGCGCTTCCTCATCCTGTTTTCAGCGGTGCTTGCCATCCTCTTCTTTGCTGTGAGCAACTACATCAACCTGACTGTGGCAAACACGGGCTTCCGTGCCAAGGAAATGGCAACACGAAGGCTTTTGGGCAGTAGCAGCAGGGAAATTTCCCTGAAGCTGATAGCCGAATCCACCCTGATGGTGGCAGTGTCGTTTGTCATCGGTTTGGCGTTGGCATTCTGCTTCCAGCAGGACTTTGCCGAGTTGTTCCAAGGCAAGATTGCCTTGCAGAACGATGCAAGCTGGCAGTCGCTTGCTATCTGCCTGGGATTCATCCTGCTATTGGGTATTCTTTCGGGCATGATTCCTTCGTGGCAGATTTCGCGCCTTCAGCCGTTGGACATCGTGAAAGGCACGTTCCGTTTCCGTTCCAAAATGGTGCTCAGCAAGGTGTTCATCATCATTCAGAATGTGCTGACCGTCGTCATGCTCACAGCGGCTTTCGTCATCGCGCTGCAGTTGCACCATCTCATCCATGCACCGTTGGGCTTCAATACGAAGAATCTTTTCTACATCTATTCTATGGATGATGCACAAGCGCTGAGGTCGCAACTGGAAGCCATGCCTTTTGTGGAAGAGATTGGGGAGTTTTCGGGTACGTCATTGGCGAACTATAACTCAAACCAGACAACCATCAATCGTGACGACAAATCTGTCACCTTCTACACGGCAGAGTTCGACTCAACGGCTTGGCGCTTGACGGGCTTGACTGTCTTGAAGGAGTTTGAACAAGCAGAGAATGGTGTGTATCTCACGGAAGAGATGATGCGACAAATGGGTTTTACGGATAAGGATCGTGTACTCGACTATTACAATGGGACGAAAGATGCGATTGTGGGTGTGCTCAAGGATTTCCATCGCATCAATGTGCTCAATGACGTGCAACCGTTCTCCATCCGTTTGAAACAGCATATCGACAACCCTAATTTATTGGTGAAGACTAACGGAACCAAAGAGTCAAAGGCTGCTTTCATCAAGATGCTCTCCGACAAGGGCTATGAGGATAAGCTACTGAAATGGTATGTGGTGAGTTTGGAGGAAACCGTGGCTGAATCCTTCGAGGAAAACCAGCGTTTGCTCCACATCATTTCGCTCTTCACGCTTGTGGCTATTGTCATTTCCATCATGGGTTTCGTGGGCATGTCGCTCTTCTTCATCCGTCAGCGAAAGAAGGAAATCGGCCTCCGTAAGATTATGGGCAGCACATCGCAGGAAGTGATGTCGCTCATGCTTCGCACGTTCCTCTTGCCTCTCTTCGTGTCGTTCATCATTGCCATTCCGCTTGCCTGGAACATCATGAGCGATTGGCTGACGAATTTCAGTTATCGCATCACGCTAAGTCCGTGGATGCTGCTTGTTCCTTGCCTCTTCTCCCTCCTCATCGCCTTCCTCTCCGTGTTTGTCCAGATTGGCAGAGCCGTGAGAGCCAACCCTATCGAGAGCATCAGGACTGAGTGAAAAGTGAAAAGTTAAAAGTGAAAAATTAATCAAGGATTTAAAGGATTTAAAAGGATTCTTGAACCTTTAGTTCTATGAAGCCAAAAATTTCTGTTTTTCCGAAAAATTTCCGTTATTTCCGTTGTTCTCCACGCTCCCCAAACTAACTTCGTTAAACGTTAAACTTTAAACTTTAAACGATAATAATATCTACGATGTCTTTTTTTTCAAAACAACAAGGAACGGTCATCAAGATTATCTCGCTCGCTATCGGATTGACAGTGGGACTGGTGCTCATTGCCAAGGTGCAGCTGGAGCGAAACTACGACCGATGCATCGCCGACAAGGAACATGTGTTCGAAGTGGCCGAAGTCTTTCAGCGGCAAGGCAAGGATGCAGAAGTATATGGCGCAACGTCAGGTGGCGTCATTCCCCTCTTGTGCCAATACATCCCAGAGGTTGTGGTCGGTACCCGCTACACAGGACATTTCTCCGATTCCAAACTGCAGCTCGAAGACGGCCAGCGATATGAGTTTCGCAATACCGCCTTTGCCGATTCCTCTTTCTTCGACATTTTCGAAACACCCATCCTCCAAGGTCGTGCCAAGGAGATCCTCAGCACCGCAGGACAATGCCTCATCAGTAAGCGTCTCTACGACAAGTTGGGCGACGATGTGCTGGGCAAGACCTTCTGCTTCCGTGAGGCACCAGGCAAGCCCATGACCGTGAAGGGAGTGTTCGACAACTACGACGAGAACTCCACCTTCAGCCAGTTCGACATTCTCATGTCCATGCCATCCATCGGCACATACACATGGGATGGCACCAGCAATCTGATTGGAAACGACCGCTACCATTCCTTTGTCCGTCTGCATGCCGATGCCGACATGGAGAAGGTGAAGACCGAAATCGATGCGATGCTGAAAGAAGCCATGCCATGGGATCAACTGAAGGCGAATGGCTTCGAGGATGCAGGGTTCAGGCTCAATTCCGTGAAGGGAAAACGCATGAACAACACCACCGTGCGCACCACCTCCACCATCCTCCTCATCGTGGCACTCGTCATGCTCTTCACTGCCGTCATGAACTACATCCTTGTGGTCGTCAGTTCCTTGGTCGGCAGAGCCAAGCAGATGGCCGTGCGCAAGTGCATGGGTGCGCCTCGCCGTGAGTTCTTTCTCACCACACTGAAGGAAGCCAGCCTCCATCTGCTGCTGGCACTCCTGCTCATGGCCTTCCTCCTCTTCGTGGGGCAAGACCTCATTCGCGACTTGGTGGGCGTTTCCGTCCGCACCCTCATCTCTTCCCAGACGCTCGCCGTCCTCCTGCTCGTCTGTCTGCTCGTGCTGCTCTCTTGCGGACTCCTGCCAGGCTACATCTATTCCCGCATCCCCCTCGTCTATGCCTACCGCCAGTATAGCGAAAGCAAGCGCGTGTGGAAACTCTCCCTCCTTGCCTTCCAGTTCGTGCTCACCACCATGCTGCTCTGCGTGCTTTCCACCATCTATCGCCAATACGACTATCTGCTCAACAAGGATATGGGCTATGCCTACGACGATGTGGCATACATCGAAATCGCCCATCCGTCCGACTCCACCTACACGCTGGCACGCGAGATAGAGAAACTGCCGTGCGTGGAATGCACCTCCGCCGCTTACTCCCTTTTCATCCAAAACCAAAGCGGAAACAACGTCCTGCTTCCCAACGACTCCCGCGAGTTGTTCAACTACGCATCGCTCTATTGGGCAGAGGCCAATATCGTGAAGACCATGCAACTCACACTGCTGCAAGGCAAAGGCTTCACGCCTGTCACACATCCTGGTTGGGAACCAGAAGTGCTCGTGGACGAACGCTTTGCAGAGCAACTGAAAGCGAATACAGGATGGGACGACGTACTGGGGAAAAACATCCTGAGTACGGAAATCGGAGAAAAATACCCACTCACGATCGTGGGAGTGGTGAAGAACTTCACGATTGGTTCACTCATCTGTCCCGATGCCCGACCATCCATGATGTTCAACGGAAATGTCTTTGCCAACTACATCCTCGTGAAATTCCACCAACTCACCGCCGACCACCTCGAGGCAGTCCAGCAGCTTTGCCATCAGCTCCAGCCCGATGCCGAACTCAACGTGAAGCCATACGCCTTCGAGATTCTCGACAGCTATCAGGACACCCAGCGCACACGCAACCTCATCTCCATCGGTTGCTTTGCATCCCTGCTCATCACCCTCATCGGACTCATTGGCTATATCCGCGACGAAATCCAGCGGCGCACGCGCGAACTGGCCATCCGCAAGGTGTTGGGAGCCGACATCGTCGAACTGCAAGGACTCTTTTTCCGTAGCATCGTCGTCATTGCCCTGCCATCCATCCTTGTCGGAGTTGGTCTCGGCTATTATCTCAGCGAACTACTCATGCAGCAATTCCCCGACAAGCTTTCCCTCTCGTGGCCGATCTTCCTGCTCGATGCCCTCCTCGTTCTCCTCATCATCTCCCTCGTCATCTACCTCCAAACCCACCGCATCGCCCAGAAGAACCCAATCGAAAGCATCAGGACGGAGTAGAAAGTGAAAAGTGAAAATGAAAAGTGAAAAATTAATCAAGGATTTAAAGGATTTAAAAGGATTCTTGAGAAAGTGAAAAGTTAAAAGTGAAAAGTTAAAAATTAATCAAGGATTTAAAGGATTTAAAAGGATTCTTGAACCTTTAGTTCTGTGAAGCCAAAAATTTCTGTTTTTCCGAAAAATTTCCGTTATTTCCGTTGTTCTTCATCGCTTCACATACTAACTTCGTTAAACGTTAAACGTTAAACTTTAAACGATATATATATCCATGATCAAGATTGAAAATTTGACAAAAATCTTCCGAACAGAGGAAGTAGAGACGACAGCACTCAATGGAGTGAGTCTCGAAGTGAAAGACGGTGAATTTGTTGCCGTCATGGGCCCATCAGGCTGTGGCAAGTCAACCCTGCTGAGCATCCTCGGATTGCTCGACAACCCCACCGATGGCAAGTATTACCTCGACGACGAGGAAGTGGGACACCTCAAAGAGAAGGAACGCACCCGCTACCGCAAGGGGCGCATCGGCTTCGTGTTCCAGAGTTTCAACCTCATCGACGAACTCACCGTCGAGGAAAACGTGGAACTCCAACTCAAGTACCTCGGTGTGCCAAAGGAGGAGCGCAAGGAGCGCGTGCTCGACATACTCCGCAAGGTGAATCTCAGTCAGCGTGCCAAGCACTATCCGCAGCAGATTTCGGGAGGTCAGCAGCAGCGAGTGGCCATCGCCCGTGCCGTTGTCGGCAAGCCCAAACTCATTCTTGCCGACGAGCCTACGGGAAACCTCGACTCCAAGAACGGGCTCGAAGTGATGGAGCTTCTTTCCCAACTCAATGCCGAGGGCACCACCATCGTCATGGTGACGCACTCCCAGCACGATGCAGCCTTTGCCCAGCGCATCGTCAATCTCTTTGATGGTCAGGTGGTGGACAACATGACTGGCAGATTGTAGTCCACGCTTGTATCATATTTCCGTTCTTTTTTTGGGGGCAGTCCACGGCTTCATGCCAACGGCTGCCCTTTTCCCCCCCCCTTTTTTGGGGGGCTATCTATCTAAACGAAAGAGCATCATCTGAATGGTCAGACGATGCTCTTTGTGATAGGGAACGGGATTCCGCTATTTGTTTCCGCTCCAAGCTGGTTTGGTGAGATACCAGTTGGATGGGGTGAGGAGCTTGTTGTAGAGCTGGGCGTCGCGGGTGCCATTGGTGCCTTGCACATCGCGGTCGGCTATCTTGGCAGCAAGCCATGCGCTGCCGTCGTAGCCAGAGGCGTTCTTGTGGTTGGCCATGCGGACGAGGTCGCTGAAGCGGTAGCCTTCGAAAGCGAGTTCGAGGGCGAGCTCGTCGCTGATGACATTCTCGACGGCATTGATGATGTCGTTCTTGGATGCTTTCTTCACATCGACTCCTTCGCGGAGTAGGCGAGGGGCGTAGTCGAAGACGATGGAGTCGTTGTAGCCAGTGATGTTGGTGACTGGCGACTCAGCGGTGGAGCCTCCAGTGATGCGCCATTCGCCATAGCCACAACCACGGGCATGGATGCCGTAGTTCTGACGGAGTATCTCGTTGGATGCATCGAACTTGAAGTCGGCCACTTCGGCTGAATCGACGTAGTGGAGTGCTCCGTACTGGTTGTAGCGGGTGTAGTACTCGGTGTACTCCTTGTAGCTTGGGTTGCCATCTGCATCGGGCACTGGGTTGCCTTCTGCATCGAGGATTGGGTCGCGGACGGTGCGTGTCTGCCCGATGAGCGGCCAGTTGTACTCGTTGATGCCGTCCTTGAGGATGGCGAAGGCAATCTGTGGGAATCCTGCTCGGTTGATGGCCTCGGCAAAGCGGAGCCAGACGAGCGTCTTGCGATAGATTGGGATGGTGTAGTAGAAGGTGAAGCCTCGTGCTGCCTTGCAGGCGAGTCGCATGCTGATGTCGGAGGTGAATCCCTGTTCGGAGAAGACGACTTGGTTGGTGGCATACTTATAGCGTGCGTCGCCGCAATCGTAGTCTTCACGCTCCATGTTGGTGACGTCCCAATCGACATAGGTCTGTGCATCGCTGATGGCCTTGTAGCGAGGGGATGGGATGACCTGTGCCTTGTAGGTTGGGCTGGCTGGAGGTAGGGGTGTAGCCAAAGATGTCGGCTACGCGCATGAGCATGGTGCCGAACTGTGCGTTGGCGGATGATGGGATGGAGGTGATGACGTCGCTCGTGTTGTTGTTTGACTTGATGTAGGTGGCTGCATAATAGCCCCAATTGTTGCGAGCGGAGTAGCTGTATGGGTCTTCGGGACGGAGCTGTGCGACGAGTCCGCGGAGCTTGGTGGCAGAGACGTACTGCTCGGAAACTGCTCCATTGTTGTTGATGAGGTAGTTCCAATAGTAGGTGGCTGCGTTGAGGTAGTCGCTGGTGTCTGCTCCTCGCAGGAGGTAGAGGTCGCCGAGCACGAGCTGCGGCTGGAAGTAGCAGAGGCTGGCGGAGATGTCGATGGCTCCGTTGTTATAGACGCCGTAGTGAGGGAAGGTGGTGCCTACCTTGCCGAGTCCGTCGGCCAGAAGGCGGTCGAGGAGGTTGTCCTTATTGACGAGGTTGGCTCCGTAGTTGAAGTTCTTCACCACGTCGAGGGATGCGATAGGCTCGCTGATGTATGGCACTTCGCCATAGAGCTGGACGAGCTGGAGGTAGGTCCATGCGCGGATGGTCTGCACCTGGTAGTACTCGGAGAGCATGTACTTGATGTTGCTCTTCACGGCATTGGTGTCGCAGTTGGCGATGTAGAGGTTGCAGTTGTTGATGACTGCATAGTAGTCGCTGATGTCGAGCATGGAGCATGAGCCGTCCTCTGGGTCGTCGAAATTGGCGATGGCATGGAGCGTGTCGGTGATGTAGGCAGTAGGCGAAACGAGGTCGCCACGCAGCTCGTTGAGGATGACTTGTCGCTCTGCGATGTCCTGCACATGCTTGAGTATTCCGAGGTAGGAATAGAGTGTATCGTTGGCGTTGGTATAGCTCTTGTCGCCTGTGTCGATGGTCAGCATGTCGGAACACGACGAAAAGGTGAAAAGTGAAACGTGAAGAGTGAAAAGTGTAAGTAGCATCATCACTACGCTTTTCCTTATCTTCTGAATATAATTGTATTTCATAAAAAATTAAAAATTAAAAATTAAAAATTAAAAGTTGGGATTATTATCAACCACGAATTACTCGAATTTAACGAATTACTTTAAAGATTATTTTATCAAATTTCACGAATAAAAATGCTGGCATTTTTTTAAAATTAGAGTAATTCAAAAAATTATATCTAATATTGGCTTTCGCGAGCTGTAGGTTCGTTTAATTCGTGAAATTCGTGGTTACATAAAAGATTATATTAAAATCGTTCCCAAGTTTTTTTTTACTTTTTACTTTAATTAGAGGTTGATTTTCACACCGAGGTTGAAACTGCGGTTGGATGGAAGGAGACCTGCGTCGATGCCCTGATAGAAGATGCTGTTGCTGACAGCAAATTCTGGGTCCTTGCCTGAATAAGGGGTGACGACGAAGAGGTTGTTGGCTTCGCCCCAGATGGTGATGCCCTGAATCCAGGAGAGGTTGAGAGGGAGGTCGTAGGACAGGCGTACGTTCTTGAGCTTGAGGTAGCTGCCGTCTTCAATCCAACGGTCGGAGAATCGCTCGTTGTTCACCCATTCGTCGGCAGTGGTGGACATGAGTCGTGGCATGTCGGTGCGCTGACCTTCGACAGTCCAGCGATTGACTGCTGCGAGAGACTGGTTGTAGAATCCGCTGAGGGATTCGAGCTGGCTGCGCTGGTAGTTGTAGATGTCGTTTCCGAGGGAGTACTTGAAGTTGACGTTGAGTGCCCAGCGCTTGTAGTTGAACTGCGTGTAGATGTTGCCGTAGATGTCGGGGTTAGGGTCGCCGATAATGGTCTTGTCGCCATCGTCGATGACGCCGTTGTTGTCCCTATCCACGAAATGCACGTCGCCTGCTGAGAAGAACTTATAAGGATCGTTCTTGATGCCAGTAGGGTAGCGGAGGGATGCCTTGTCGGCTTCCGCGCTGGTGGCAAATACGCCTGCTGTCTGATAGCCGTAGAAGAGTCCGATGGATTGTCCCTTGGCGGTGAGGAGCTCTGCTCCATAGACCTTGTCGATGTGGTTGCCTCCTGGCAGTGACTCGATGGTGTTCTTGTAGTGTCCGAGGGACGCACCGATTTGCCACTTGAAGTTCTTCCTGTTGATGGCAACGACATTGACATGATAGTCGGCTCCTACGTTGCGGAGGCGTCCGTCGTTGGTCCAATAGGAACCGAGGCCTGTCATGTAGTTGTTGGCCTTGAGTGTGAGGAGGTTGTCGGTCTTAGCCACATAGAACTCGACTCCTGCCTGGATGCGGTTGTTGACAAACGAACCGTTGATGCCTGCGGAGAAGCGACGGGTGGTTTCCCACTGTATCTCGGGGTTCTCGATGTTGACGAGCTGCAGGGCTGTGGCTTGCTTGAGGAACTCGGCGGACTGGTAGTAGGTGCGGGAAGATGAATAAGGGATGGCATCGTTTCCGCTCTCGTCGTAACCGAGGGTGAGCTTCAGATGGTTGACGCCCTTGAGCTTCTGGAACCAAGACTCGTTGGTGATGACCCAACCGAGCTGGAGGGATGGGAAGATGCCCCATTTCACTCCGAAGAGCTTGAGACCTTCGCTGGCTTCCTTACCGAAGCGTGAGGATGACTCCATGCTGACGGAGAGGTCGGCATAGTACTTCTCGCGGTAGTTGTAGCTGCCCTGTGCGTACCAAGCGATGTTGCGCCATTCGTCGTTGTTGCCATCGACGGAGCGGAACTGCAGGGAGTACTTCATGTCGGGCATCTTGTCGTTGCCTGAGTTGTAACCCGTCATGGAGTCGTCGGAATAGGAATTGCTGGTGAAGCGGAATCCGCCGAAGGCTGCGAGGTTGTGAGAGCCGTAATTGCAGTGCCAGCTGAGGCGTGCATCCTCGAAGAGGGCTGTCTCCTTGCCGAAGAAGCTCTTGATGACGGATGTGACATCGCCGAGTCCGACGAGGTTGTAAACAGGAATACCTGCTTCGGGGAGATAGTATTTCTCGCTGGTGCGGTTGAGCTGATAGGAGAAGCGGTTGGTGAAGGTGAGATGGGAGTTGATTTCCCACTTAGGCTGAACATTGAGGATGAACTGTGTCACTTCCTGGTTGTTCTTGTTGTTGCCGTCGCCATTGTCGAGAATCCAATATGGGTTGGCGAGGGCTGTGTTGCTGCCATAGCGTGATGCGAAAGCGAATGGATAGTTGTCGTCGTTCACATACTTACCTGCATAGACCTGTGACGGATGAAGCTTGAGGTCGTCGCCCGTGTAGTAGCCATACATGGAAAGGAATGGGGACTGGATGAGTCCGAGTACGTTTGGCGAAGAGATGGTGCTGGTGGCATAGGACTCTGCCCAACCGTTGTCGCGAAGATTGTAGGTGAGGCGGGAGTAGGCCACGTCGAGCTGCGTGGAGAGGTTCTTGATGAGCTTGATGTCGGTGTTGAAGCGGATGTTCAAGCGGTTGAATCCATTCTCCTTGGCAGTGGATTGCGAATTGGCGTAGCCGAGCGACATGTAGTTCTGGGTGAAAGCGGTGCGGTAGAGTTCCTTGCTCCAATCGGTTTCGTTGTGGTACATAGGATACCAGTAGTAGTCGGGATTGTCGTTGAGGAACGGAATGGACGTGGATGCGGTGGAATTGTTCTTTCCAAACTTGGTGGTACCAATCAGTTCGCTGACATAGTTCTTGTACTGACTGCTGTTCATCATCTTGGTGTAGCCTGGAGCCAGTTCGAATCCACCAAAGATGTTGACATTGATTTTGGTGGCCATGGAATGTCCGCGCTTGGTGTTGATGACGACAACGCCGTTGGCACCACGAGCTCCGTAGAGGGAGGTGGCGTTCTTGAGCACTTCCACGGATTCGATGTCCTCGGGGTCGATGCCTGCAAGGATGTTGTTGAAGAATCCGTCGTGGATGGACTGGCGGTCGAGCTGCAGATCCATCATCATTCCGTCGAGAATGACGAGTGGCTGGGAGTTGAGGTTGAGGGAGTTGAGACCATGGATGAACATGGCTGCGCCCTGCCCTTGAATGCCCGAACGGTTGATGGTTCGGATGTCGCCTCCGAGCTGCTTCTCGATGTCGCTGTCGATGGATATGCTTGACGACATGTCGATGTTGGCAACAGCAGTGGAATTGATGGAGGTGGTAGGCTGATAGATGCTCTTCAGCTCTGTGCTTTGGAGTGCAGCCACAGGAGCGACTGTTCCGTTGGCAATGGCCACCTGCTGGTCGTTGAATTGAGGAACGGTGACGTAGAGGGAAGTGACGAAGACAGGTACGTTGATGGTGTAGTTGCCCTGTTCGTCGGTCATCGTGGAATAGCGTCTGTCGTTGAATGCTTGCACACGTGCTCCGTCGATAGGCTTGAAGGTGGCAGCATCAATGACTTTTCCCTTCACCTCTTTCATCTCGTATTTAGGGGCAGGTCGTGCGACACGCTGGCGAGGTGCTGCCTGGGTGGTGTCGGCTGCTTCTTCCTGGGCCATGAGCAAGTTGGCACAAGAAAGGAGGATGGCACCTGCCGTGACTCTTATGATATTATGATATTGTAGCATAGATATTCAGAATTTTAGGAAAAACATTATTCTTCATTTTTCTCTTTTGGTACGAGCACGATTTTGTCGATGAGCACCTCGTTGGTGTAGGTGGTACGCTGGCTCGATGTCATGTAGGACTGGATTTCGAGCGTGACGTAGGCATCATCGATTCCGACGTATGAAATTGGGAATTCAAAATCCTGCGCAATGAGTACGCTGTCGTTGAAATGGAACTGTCCCTTCTCGTCAACGTGCGGTGGCTTGGACACGAAGTTACGTCCGCTTCCGTTCACACCATCGATGGCCTGAAGCTGCTGGCGTGTGCTGGTGCGCGACGACTTGTGGTAGTTGAGGTTGGCACGGAACTGATATGGACGATTGGCGCTCGCGTTGTAGGCCATGACTGCGTAGATGTCGTATTTCGTGGAAAGCGTGTTAGGCAGACGGAATGTGACGCTACTGTTGGCCGTGGCACGAGTAGGAGAGAGTCGAAGAACGGTTTCCTGAATGAGGGTATCTTTCCTGGTGCTGATGTCGGTGGAGTCCGTCATGTAGCTCCAGTTGGTGTAGATGCGGTTGGAGATAGGAGTGCAGGAGCTGTAGCTTTCGTAGAAGCGCTCAGCTTCGAAGTCCTCCTTGAACAACCATGAGTCTTCAGGACGATAGTTGAAATGATCCACCACATAGGCGTAGCCATTGCTCAGTTCGATAGGTGACTTGCCATCGAAGAGTGCCACACTGTAAGGGTCCTTGAACGCATCGCCCCAAGTGCTCTTCAGGGAGTCGCAAGCACCAGGCTTCGTGAAGTCGGTGTAAGGATGTCCGAACTGCTGGTTCACGTTGAAGACGAGGTTGCGAGCTGTGGTGTGGTTGATGTAGAATCGAGTGATGGAGTCAATCTCGGCCTGTGAAAAGGTCGTGGTTCTTGTCTCCTTTGTTTCATTGCCGTTGTCATCCACCGAAACAATCTCTTGCACGTACTCGGGCTGGTAGTTGTAGTAGCCCTTAATTTTGTTGTAGGCATAGCTCCATGCATCGTTGTTAGGCATGACCATCACGAAGGTACTGTCTTCTTTGTTGAGCGGAGCGCCGATGACGTTGAAGTAGATGTTGTCGAGGAATGTGATGGAATCTACCCATGTGATATTTCCATCGACGGTTGGTCCCTGTGTGCTTTGATTTTCGTTGAACACCTGCTCCTCGTAGGTTCTCAGGAATTTGTTGAGGGAATCGAGGTCGGGACGCGACTCGATGAACTCGTAGATGTTTGGCAAATACTCGGGTGCACCATTGAGGATGTGTATCACACCATTAGACGCTCCGATATTGGAACGGGTGATGGTGCGGTTCTTGAGCATGGCCGATGCACAGTCGAAAATGGCAGACTTGTCGTTGAAGAGCTTGATTTCTTCTGCCTTGTTGCCACTCAAAAGATGCGAGTAGCGAGCCATACAGTTGCGGATGAGCTCGGTCTCCACCTTGTAGGCACCTGCACTGCCGCTGGCAATGAGTTCCTTGCAGAGGTCGTAGTTGAAAGTGCCATCGGCTGGTGCCCAAACGGTGAATGTCTGGTCGTGGTTGAGCAAGTCGGCGTAGGTTTGACTTGTGGTGTTCCCTTTCGATTTGGAGTAGTGGATGCTCGATAGGATATCGGCAAACTGGGAGAGGTCGGTATTCGACTTGATGTTTTCCCAAATCGTGCTTCTGCCTTCCACTTCGGGGTTAACGGTGAAGTGGTCGTCGGAGCAACTGCTTGCTGCAAGTAGCAGCAAGAGTGGCAACGAACGTGAGATAAGTGAATATATATGTCGTCTTTTCATAACTTTAGTTTTTAGAGCGTTTTTGAGAACTGAAATTACCACTTGTCCTCGGCTATTTCACCATTGTAGATGGACTTAGGCACGAGTTCGAGGTAGTCGTAGAAGAACTCAGAGTTGGCATTGTTGAGTACCGACTTGAATCGGATGTAGTAGGTCTGTCCTGCTTCGAGCTGTCCTGTGAAGATGACGCGACGGAGGCAGATGACGCAATCGCGGCCTGGCACATTCTGAGCAGGGCAGAAGTATTTAGGTCCCTTCATGTAGCCGTTGTTGCGCATTTGCTTGTCGAGTTCGTCGATAGCTTCCACAGAACCCAGGTCGGCGTCGCTCTTCCATCCCACAAAGGCGTTGTTACCGTCGATGCGGAGGTCGAGAGGAATGCCGACAGCAGGCAGGTTGTTAGGATTCGTTCCCACATAAATCTGTGCCATGCCTCGGTTGCCGTTGGCATTGATGCCATAGCGGATTTCGTATGTACCCGTGTAAGGCACTGGAGGCAGTTTCATCACGAAGTCATAGATGCCGTGGATATTGAATTCGTCGATTTGGTAGTTGGTCCAAGAACCGGAACCGCCGTTGCCTGCTTCGTTGGCCAAGTAGCAGAATTCCGTTTCGTTCGACATGATAGGAATGTTCTCAAAGTAGTCGTGAGTGTAGAACCAGTAGCCCTGTCTTCCCTTCGAGTCCTTGATGCGGCAGTTGGCATTGATGAGCTCAGGAAGGAGCGAGCAGACGTCGTAGCGCATACGTTCGTTGAGCACTTTCGTAGGCACGTCCTCAGTCCAAAGGAGGATGCCGTCGATAGGGAAGTAGTAGCCATTGAGCGAGTTGTTGTCGTATGTTCCATTCGTCTGGCTGATACCTACTCCTGGAATGACTTCCGACTGAGCGGAGATTTCACGATAGCTGGAGAGGTTATAGACAGAGCGACGATTGATGCGCTTCTGATTGCCACGAATACCCGTAATCTTGATGCTGCGGCGATGCTTGCCCATCGTTTCCCAGTATTCCCACACATTCACGCGGAAGGAAGTACCGTCGTTCTTGTTACCATTGCTGAAGCCATATTCGTTCGACCATGTCACCATGCTGCTCCAGTCGAGTCCCACTTTCACGAGGTGGTAAGCCACGAACTGGTTGACAGCGTTGTTTTCATCGGTGTAGTCGTCGCCATAACTGGTGTTTTCATCGTAGTATGCATTCTTGCGGAGGTACTCCTTGAGGGATTCCATGTCGTTGATGCCATTGGCCTCGAACACAGAGTCGGTTTCCACAAATGCCGTGTATTTGATGTAGCGATGCAATGGATACTGACCGCCCCATGAACCGTTGGAACCGTTGAAAATCTCACCTGCCTCGTCGAGTTCGTCGTAATCGTAGTCGCGATAATCTGTCATGTGGGCATCCCATCCAGTAGCTTTCAGCAGAGAGCCGAAGAACTGCGTGTTAGGAGTTGCCACGATGAGGTCGCCTACCGTGGCATTCGAAGGAGAAATGACGTGGTTGATGGTGTGGATATAGCCGTTTTCCACTTCAATGTCCTTCTGCACCACCTTCGAGTGGATGTTGATGTAGATGACGGTGGATCCGTCTGTGTCGTTGCCATAAGTGACACGGATAGGACGGTCGTTCATGTTGTTGAGTGGCATAGGGTCCTGGAACTCGGTCGATGAGTAAGCCGTGTTGTCGCCGTTCTCAATGATACTGTTGAAGACGATGGCCTCTGCCAGTGAGTCGCTGATTTCGCTCACTTCCTTCGACGTGATTTCTCCTGTCTGGAAGAGAGAGTCGAGATATTGAGCGATGGCCTCATTCGTTGGAGCAAAGCAAGTGTAGTTGCCACGAGCTGAAAGCAGTTCCTTCATGGTCGATTGGGAACGCTTGCTTGGATGCACCTTTCCAAGGATTTGCACGTAGGAGCTGAAGGTGTCGGGATGATTCTCCAGATGGTCGATGAGCATTTCACCCGTGAAGGTGTAGAGGTCGCTGTCGTCGATGTTCTCCTTACAGCTTCCGAAACTCAGCGACACGAGTGCCACCAAGAGCGCACCGAAGCTGATATGTTTGTTGAAATAAGTCTTTGCATTCATATTTCTGATGAGTTTTTACAGGTTGTCTGTTCTTGAACTGCTTTCTTCCGTTCCCCACACTTCGTTCTGATGGAGCAAGCTGTTGCTCTTGATTTCGTCGGTGTAAATAGGGGAGAAGAGAGATTTCATAGTAGCGAGTTTTGCTTCAATCGCCTTCTTGTTGTCGCCATACTTGCGAGTGAGCATCTTCAGCATGTCTGTCGTGCTGTTGCGGCGCTGTGCATAGCGAACGAGGTCGAACCAGCGTTTGCCTTCGCCCAAAAATTCACGCTGACGCTCCTGCATCACGAGGTTTTCGATGCCTTCAGAAGTGTTGAACACATTGAAGTCGAGTGAGTCGGCTGCCGTTGGACGGTTTTCGTAAGCCAAAGGATTGGCACGCTTGAAAATCATGCGAACCAGATTGAAGGCTTCCTTCATGTGGGTTTCGTCGGAATAGAGTTGGCTCATTGCTTCTGCCTTCATCAGGATGATGTCGCTGAGACGATATACAATCCAGTTGGAGGAGAGTGGAACTGACTTCATATTGTAGCTGACGCTGATGGCGGTTGTACCACTGTTGTCCTTCATACCTGAGGAAGTGGAAGTTCCGTTATACTGCATGACACTATTTACAATGTACTTGCACATAGGGAAGTCCGTCTGGTCGCTACCCGTGTACATAGCTGTCTCATAGCGGCGATAGTCGGTCTTTGTGTAGATGTTGCTTGGTGAGAGCGTGTTTGGATTCGTTTCCACGTTACCCAACAGGGTGCTCGAGCAGACAAGCGAACCGATGGTTCTGTTCGAGATGTTGTAGAAATAGGATTGCATCGTCGAGTTGCTATTGTTCGTTCCATCAAGCTGCAACTCAAAGATGGTCTCGCGTGAATTTCCCAAACCGAACACGTAGTCGTAGGCTCCGATTAACTGGTTAGGAAGTATCTTGTTGTCGGTGGTGCTTTCCATGTTTGGAATCAGAAGGTCTTCCACCGTCAGGTCGGTCACACCTCCTATCACCTTTCCACTCTTGTTCAGCTCCTTCTTGTAGCTCTCCACCATGTAGTCGAGTACCCAGTCGCAGTATTCCACACACTTCTCATAGTCCTGTTGTGCTGTGGTAGAACCCGTGATGCTCGGATTGCCTGCCTTGTAGCTGGCACGCCAGAGATAAGCGTCGGCCAAGAATGCATAGACGGTTTTCTTTGTCACGCGTCCTGCGTTCTCCACGATATTGCCATAGTCGTTCATGGCATAGCCCTTCACCAATTCCAAGTCGTTGATGATGGAGTCGAGCACCTGTATCTGTGTGCTTTGGCCGATGAGGAAGTTCTGGCTGTCGTTGTTGTATTCGAAGGTGACGTAAGGCACTTCGCCAAAGGTGCGCACCAGGTAGTAGTGGCAGAAGGCGCGGAGAGTTATCATCTCGGCACGGATAGGCATCCAGTCGCCGCGGCTGAAGCTCTCGTCTTTCTGCACGGTCTCTTCTCCGTGCGCGAGTACCTTATTACAATAGTTGATGGCATTGTAGAATACCGTCCAGTCGAACATTCTGTTGGTAGAGAGCAGGTTGGCATTCATCAGGTTCAAGATGTTCAAGGCTGAACTACCTGTGGCTCTCTCGAAGTTGTCGCTGCGCATCTCGCCCCATTGGATGTATTTGTCCATGATGTCACCATGGATGAGGCGTGCATAGCAGGCATTCACCACGTTCTGGAGGTCGTTCTTGTCCTCCCAGAAGTCTTCCTCCACGATGCGGTCGGTTGGCGTGATAGTCAGGTAGTCTTCGCACGAAGACAGTCCTGCACCCACAGCCAGTGCAACCAGCGAGCAGAGGGCTATATTTTTGATTTTCTTTTTCATAACGTTCCTTTCTCTGATTAGAATCCTAAATTAGCACTGATGGTAAACGACTTAGCACGAGGTGTCTTACTGCGGTCGTAGCACACACCGTATGCACCGTAGCTCACTTCTGGGTCAGCGCCCGTGTATTTTGTCAGCACGAAGAGGTTGTTGGCCGATGCCGACAGGCGGAGGCTCTGGAAACCGAAGCTCTTGCAGAACTTAGCAGGCACGTTGTAGTTCAGCTGTGCATACTGCAAGCGCAGGTAGTCGCCCTTCTCCACGTAGCGGTCGCTACCGAGCGAGTTGTAGGAGTCGCCGATACCCGCATTCATGGCACGAGGAATCTCCGTCTCGTCGCCGTTCTTTCTCCAGCGCCATGAAACGGCCTTGCTCTGGTTGATGTTCGAGCGCATCGACTCGTTGTTCAGGCGTGCCATGTTCACAATCTTGTTGCCCATGCGGAAGTTGAACGACAGCTTCAGGCTCCATGCGCCGTAGTTGAAGTTCACACCGAAACCACCATTGAACTTAGGGTTCGAATTGCCGAGATACACGATGTCGAGCTCATTGATTTGTCCGTCGTGGTTCACGTCTTCGTAAATCACGTCACCACCCTTGAACTCGTAGTTCGTACCGCCATAGTTGAAGTACATCTTCAGAGGTTCGCCCTTCGAGTCGTAGAGCACGTTGCCGTTCTCGTCGCGTACCACTGGGCAAGAGTAGTCCTCGCCGCGCTCCTGGGCTGCGGTGGCAGTGTTGGCGCCGTAGGTGTTGCGGCTTTCGTCGGTCATACCGCTGTGCTCATAGTCGTAGCGATATACGCCCTTGAAGCGGAAACCGTAGATGGAACCGACAGCGTTGTTGATTTGGATGCGCTGCAAGTAAGTGGCGTTACGGTAGTCGTAGTCAGGATTCATTGACATGAGCACCGTAGGGTCCATCTTCGTAATCTTGTTGATGTTCTGAGCGATGTTGAACGAAGCAGTCATGGAGAACTTGCCTTTCTGCAGGAACTTGCCTGTGTTCATGTAGAGTTCCCATCCTTGGTTCTCCAGTTCGCCCACGTTCTTCCATGCCAGGCTGCTGAAGCCCGTTGAGCCAGGAATGCCCGTGTTTCTCATGAGCAAGTCCTTTGTCTTCTTGTTATAGATGTTCAAGTCGAACTGCAGGAGGTCGTTGAACAGGTTCAGGTTGAAACCTAGGTTCCACGAATCCACCGTTTCCCAGCGCAGGTCGGTGAGTCGCAGGTTCTCAGGGGCAATGGCATTGGCGCTGTAGTTGCCGCTGCCATACATGCCATAGCTGAAGTACTTGTTGTACATCAGGTATTCGTTGCCTGGCTGGCGTCCGTTGCGTCCCCAGTTAGGACGGAAGGACAGCAGGCTGATGTATCTTGTCATAGGTGCGAACCAAGGCTCATCGCTGATGTTCCAGCGGAACGAGAAGGCAGGGAAAGTACCCCACTTGCTGCCGGCACCGAATTTCGTGGAACCGTCGCGGCTCACCGTAACGTCCACAGCGTAGCGACCGTCGAGGTAGGCCAAGTGAGCCGATGCACGGAGAGCCATGCTTCTCCATTCGCTGGTGCCCGACGAGGTATTTGTCAGATAGCCCGTTGCTATCGACGAATTGATGCCTGTTGGGATGCCCGTGTTGCCGAGTCCCTGGCTGCTTCCGTTACCGCTCGTGATTTCGTAGCGTAGCATCGCACTTGCCGACCACTTGTCGCTGTTGAAGTGAGGAGTGTAGGAGAGGGTTTCGCGGTTGGTAAACGCCAAACTCTTGTATTCTGAATTTGAAGTACTGTTCACACCCGTGTTCCATGAATTCGTTGTCAGAGAGTTAGGGAAATAGGTGTTCACCGACTCATTATATACGTCCATATAGACTTCTGCGTTCAAGTCAAGTTGGTGAGAATCAGAGTCTTTTCCCAATAACTTGTAGCGAAGGTTGAACTGAGGGTTAATACGATAGGTGCTTTGGTTGTTGAATGCCAAGTTTGCCATAGCCACAGGGTTGCCATTGCTCTTCATGTCGCTCAGGTAGCGCGATGAGTAACCGTCAGGCGTCACACCTTCCTCGCTGTAGGTAGGCAGCATCTTGTAGTAGTCGCCTGTGAGGTAAGGCTGTCCTGTCACCGTGTTGTAGGCATATTCGTAGGTACTCATGTTTGGCATGGCGCTATAGGCAC
>CADBXS010000052.1:56591-57587 GCA_902798705.1 uncultured Bacteroidales bacterium | reverse complement strand
TCCCGACAAGACTTGGCATCTCGAAGCCGACGAGAAGATTCATGGAGTGGCGCCAGGGCAGTTCTGTGTGATTTACGACGAAAACCATCATCTCTGCTACGGCAGTGGGGAAATCAGTTAGGAGAATGAAAGACACGATGAAAAGAAATCTTCTCAGGACATTGCTTTTTGTCTTTGTTCTTATGGGGCAAAGCGCCATGCTGTGTGCGCAGAATTTGCCCGATTCCACGCTGCAAAGCCTCGAACAGGCAATTGAGCAGATGGAGAAAGCACAAAAGGCAAAACAAGAGGTGCAGAAGTACGAGCAAAACCTCTTGCGACAGGAGATGTCTTTCAAGTGGATGGATGCAGCTCCGTTGCTGGGAGGATTGATTCAGACGGCTACCAACCACTCCTTCAACGACAAACCTGTGCTTTTCAAGGAGAAGAATATGGATGCCATCGATTACATTCCTGCATCCTTGCCGCTCATCACAACTTGGGCACTCAAGGCATGTGGGGTGGAGAGTCGTAGTAAGACAAAGCGAATGATTACTGCCAACGCCATTGCGCTGGGACTCAATGTGGGTTTGGTACAGACGCTTAAGCACACAACTAATGTGCTCCGTCCCGATGGAAGCGATAAGCACGGACTGCCTTCAGGACACACGTCTCTGGCTTATCTCGGTGCCACCATCCTCCACCGCGAATATGGCCACCAAAGCCCTTGGATTTCTGTGGGAGGATATGCAGCGGTAACAGCTACCGAATTGCTTCGACTGCATCACAATGCCCATTACCTAAACGACATCTTCCTTGGTGCGGGTATCGGCATCACCAGCACGAATGTGGCCTATTGGTTGACTGACAAAATCTACGGGGAAAAGGAAATCAATCGTCCTAATCTTTATTTGGGTGATGTGGTACGACTCGGACGCTATCTGGAACAGCCCATTTCCCTTTCTCTCATTAGCGGCACGGAAGTGAGGACGGGTTCCATTCATCAAGAAGCTTTCG
>CADBXS010000052.1:32923-56533 GCA_902798705.1 uncultured Bacteroidales bacterium | reverse complement strand
TGACAACAGGTCTTGAGTATTCCTATTTCTTCAATCCTAACATAGCAGCAGAAGGCATCGTGCGTGTCTCCGCCACAAAAATAAAGCCTGTCCTCTCCGAAGGCGCACAACTTCGCACGGGTGATATCTATGGTGAGAACCTCAGTCAGTATCATGCCAACCTTGCTATCAAGTACAGTGTACCAGTTGGTGTGACACAGCGTTTCTCCCTTCGTGCTCTTGCGGGTGACAGATATACGCAAAAGACACAATTCGAGCGTGTTGATAATGGTGCCACATTCATTCAAATCCCATCCTCCCATCGTTTCGAATGGGGTGCAGGACTCTCACTCGAAAGCATAGGAAACGAAAAATACGTTGCAGGTTTCAATTTTGATTATCTTCACACGACGAACACCCACCTGCAACCCAATAAGTTCATTATCTCCACCTTCTGGAAAATTATCCTATGATTCTCCATTCTTCATTTTGATTGTCACGCAGAAATAGCGGAAATACAGGAAATGTTTTTGCATACATCAGCGACTTCTGCGTGACAATTCTCTTCTATATGATGCCAAACGCCACATCCATCATCTTCGTGAAGCTGTTCTGACGTTCTTCTGCTGTTGTTGCCTCGCCCGAAACGAGAGAGTCGCTGATAGTGCAGATGCACAGCGCCTTAGCACCGCATCGAGCAGCATTCATGTAGAGCGCTGAGGCTTCCATTTCCACAGCCAGCACACCCATCTTCTGCCATGCTGGAGTGCCTTGCCGCTCGTCGTAGAAGATGTCTGAAGAATAGATGTTGCCTACCTTGTAGCGGTAGCCCAATTCTTCTGCCTTCTCCACAGCAGCGCGGAGCAGACCGAAGTCGGCGATAGGAGCATAGGTGCCAGGCAGGTCGTACTGGTCGCCATAGTGGCTGTTGGTACATGCACCCATTGCCATGACGAGGTCACCGATGTGGAGGTCGGGATGCATCGAACCCGCAGAACCCACGCGGATAATCGTCTTGACATCATAGAAGTTGTAAAGCTCGTAGGAGTAGATGCCGATGGAAGGAATGCCCATGCCATGTCCCTGCACCGATACACGCTTGCCTTTGTATGTGCCTGTATAGCCCAGCATACCGCGCACGTTGTTGTAGAGAACTGGATTGTCGAGGAATCGCTCTGCCATCAGTTTTGCGCGCAGAGGGTCGCCTGCCATGATAACGGTATCAGCTATTTCTCCGTATTGAGCTCCAATGTGAGGAGTAGGGGTGTTGTTTGCCATATTATTTTCGTTTTAAGGGTTAGTAATTGTTGCAAAGATAAACTTTTTTTCTTAAACCATCTCCAAATGAGCGATTTTTTTTACCAAAGAATTTGCTTGAAGAGTTTATGTGTTTCATCACTCGAACACCGATATTGGGTTTTACCGAAAAAACGATAGGGAAACTCTACTTTGCAAACAGATGCCAATCAGTATGGAAAACGCATTATTTATGTTTTTTTTGCAATTTTGAAAAGATTTAGAATTGCCAATGATTTTTTTTCATTAACTTTGCAAAGGATTATGCGCACGTATGGGTATATGTGTGCTGTTTTCTTTGGTTTTCTTGTAGAAAGGAAGACAACTAAAAACATATTTTCAATATTCTAAATTTATTCTATGGCGAATGTAATTAAACTTAAGAAAGGCTTGAACATCCACCTTGCTGGAAAGGCTGCCGAAGAGGTTTTTGTCGCCAAGGCATCGAAGGTGTACGGACTCGTGCCCGATGCTTTTGTCGGTGTGAAACCTAAGGTAGTAGTGAAGGAAGGCGATGTTGTCAAGGCTGGTGATGCGCTGTTTGTCAACAAGTTGCATCCCGAGGTGAAGTTCGTCTCTCCTGTTAGCGGCACAGTGAAAGCCGTTGAGAGGGGCGACCGCCGCAAAGTGTTAAGCGTTCAGGTGGAAGCCGATAGCCAGCAAGTGAAGAACGACTTCGGAAAGAAGGACGTTAAGAGCATGTCGGCTCAGCAGGTGAAGGACTTCTTGCTCGAGACGGGCTGCTTTGCTTTCATCAACCAGCGTCCTTATGCTATTGCTGCCAATCCAGACGATACGCCTAAGGGCATTTTCGTTTCTGCTATTGGCGACATGCCTCTTGCTGCTGATTTCGAGGTGGCTCTGAAAGGAAGTGAGAATGACTTCCAGACGGGTCTGACTGCCTTGTCGAAGCTGGCAAAGGTATATTTAGGCGTGAAGCCAGGTGCTTCTTCCGCTCTTGCTCAGGCAAAGGATGTGGAAGTAAACGTGTTCGACGGCAAGTGCCCTGCAGGCAACGTGGGTGTGCAAATCAACCATGTGAGCCCTGTGAATAAGGGTGAGGTGGTTTGGACCATTGGTGCCGAAGAAGTGATTTTCATTGGACGTGTCTTGAACACAGGTAAGGTGGATTTCACCCGTACCGTAGCTGTTGCTGGTAGCGAAATCAAGCAGCCTCGCTATATGAGGGTCTTGGTAGGTCAGACAATTGGTGACATCGTTGCCAACAACGTAAAGACCGATAAGAAGGTGCGCCTCATTGATGGTAATCCTCTCACGGGTCTGAAGGTATCAGAGAGCGATTTCTTGGGTGCTCACTCCACAGAGGTGACTGCTATCCCTGAGGGTGATGACGCTGACGAGGCTTTCGGCTGGATCATGCCACGCTTCAACCAGTTCTCCACAAGCCGCAGCTATTGCTCTTGGCTGATGGGTAAGAACAAGGAGTATGTGCTCGATGCACGTATCAAGGGTGGAGAGCGCCACATGATTATGTCGGGTGAGTACGACAGTGTGTTCCCTATGGATATTTATCCTGAGCAGCTTGTGAAGTCAATCATTGCGGGTGACATAGACCGTATGGAGGCTCTCGGCATCTACGAGGTGGCTCCAGAGGATTTTGCCGTTGCAGAGTTCGTCGATAGTTCGAAATTGGAATTGCAGCGCATTGTACGCGAAGGTCTTGATATGCTCCGCAAGGAAAACGAGTAATATAAAATTTAAAGAAAATGAGTGCGTTAAGAAATTTTCTCAACAAGATAAAGCCATCTTTCCAGGAAGGTGGCAAGCTGCACGCTTTCCGCTCTGTGTTCGACGGATTCGAGACGTTCATGTACGTTCCGAACGACACGGCGAAGGCTCGCGGTGCACACATTCATGATGCCATCGACTCGAAGCGCATCATGTCGTTTGTTGTGATAGCGCTGGTTCCTGCCCTCTTGTTTGGTATGTACAACGTGGGCTATCAGCACTATCTGGCCATTGGCGAAGAGTCAGGTTTCTGGTGCAATTTCCTCTATGGACTTGCTGCCGTGTTGCCAAAGATTGTGGTGAGCTATCTCGTCGGTCTTGGCATCGAGTTTACCGTGGCTCAGTGGAAAGGTGAAGAAATCCATGAGGGTTTCCTCGTCAGTGGTATTCTGATTCCTATGATTGTACCTGTCAACTGCCCTCTGTGGATTATCGCAGTGGCAACTGCTTTCGCAGTGATTTTCGCCAAGGAAGTGTTTGGTGGAACAGGTATGAATATCCTGAATGTTGCATTGGTTACGCGTGCGTTCCTATTCTTCTCTTATCCTTCCACCATGTCGGGTGACAAGGTTTGGGTGAATGGAAACTATATGGACTGTATCAATGGTGTGAGCGGTACTGCCACAGATGCTGTTACTGCTGCCACTCCTCTCGGACAGCTTGCAACGGGTGACCCTATCGGCTATAGCTTCTGCGACACAGTGACTGGTTTCATCCCAGGTTCTATCGGTGAGACAAGCGTCATTGCCATCGCCATCGGTGCCCTCATCCTCCTTTGGAGCGGTGTGGCAAGCTGGAAGACGATGCTGAGCGTATTTGTGGGTGGTATTCTCACAGCATTCCTTTTCAAGGGCAGCATCGAGAGTGCGAACTTCTCATGGTTCGAGCACATCACTGTGGGTGGCTTCTGCTTCGGTGCCGTTTTCATGGCTACCGACCCTGTAACCAGTGCCCGCACAGAGTGTGGCAAGTGGATTTACGGATTCCTCATCGGTGTGATAGCAATTATCATCCGTGTGTTGAACCCAGGTTATCCAGAAGGTATGATGCTTGCCATCCTGCTGATGAACGTGTTTGCTCCGCTCATCGACTACTACGTGGTGAAGAGTAATATTAACATGCGCGCTAAGCGTGCCACTAAATAAAATAGGAGGATAAGAACTATGGCAAAATTGAATACAAATGGCAATGCATACACGATTATCTATGCAGCCGTTATCGTGGTCATCGTGGCGTTCCTCCTGGCTTTCGTGGCTTCTGCACTGAAGCCTACTCAGGACGACAATGTGGCTATCGACAAGAAGCAGCAAATTCTGTCTTCGCTCAACATTCGTGGCGTGGAGAAATCCGCTGTGGATGCCACCTACAAGAGCGTCATCGTGAATGATGCCATCTATGGCACAGACCCAACGACTCCAACGAACAATGGCGAAGCTAAGGACCAGGCAGGTTTCAAGGTGGAAGGAAAGAACATCACCCCTGACAATCGTCCTTTCTACGTGGCAGAAGTGGATGGAGCCAAGAAGTATGTCATTCCAGTCACAGGTGCAGGACTTTGGGGCGGTCTTTGGGGCTACGTAGCTCTGAACGAGGACTGCGAGACAGTCTATGGCACTTACTTCTCACACGAGAGCGAAACCGCAGGTCTTGGTGCACGCATCACGGAGCAGTGGTTCCAGGACAGCTTCCAAGGCAAGAAACTCTATGCCGAAGGCAACGAGGACGTGGTTCTGAGCGTCGTGAAGAAAGGCAAGGAAGGCAGCATGAGCCCAGACAATTATGTAAATGGTGTGACAGGTGCAACCCTCACATCCAATGGTGTTAACGACATGATTCAGGAAGATCTGAAGAGCTATCAGGACATTCTGAAGGCACAGAAAAAATAAGGAGGGACAAGAATATGAGTAAATTATTTTCAAAAGAGAATGGCGAAGTATTCACGAACCCGCTGAATATCAATAACCCAATCGCTGTCCAGGTGCTTGGTATCTGTTCAGCGCTGGCTGTCACTTCACAGCTGAAACCAGCCATCGTGATGGGTCTTTCTGTGACAGTCATCACAGCTTTCTCCAATGTGATTATTTCATTGCTCCGCAAGACAATTCCAAACCGCATCCGTATCATCGTACAGCTCGTAGTAGTAGCTGCACTCGTTACGATTGTGAGCAACATCCTCAAGGCATACGTCTATGATGTGAGCGTACAGCTCTCTGTCTATGTCGGACTGATTATTACCAACTGTATCCTCATGGGACGCCTCGAAGCATTCGCCATGCAGAACGGACCATGGGAGTCCTTCCTCGACGGAGTGGGCAACGGACTCGGCTACGCCATCATCCTCGTCGTAGTAGGCTTCGTGCGCGAGCTACTCGGCTTCGGAAGCGTGTTCGGATTCCAGATTATCCCAGACAGCTGGCTCCTCGAGAATGGCGGACTCTACATGCACAACGGAATGATGACCATGCCAGCCATGGCACTCATCCTCCTCGCTTGCGTCATCTGGGTACACCGTGCATATAATAAAGACATCGAGTGATTTACAGATTTGCCGATTGACAATTTTCAGATTTCAGTTACAATACGTAAATCGTAAATACTTAAAACAGTAAATAATTTATGGAACATATACTTAGTTTGTTCGTCCGTTCGATATTCGTGGACAATATGATCTTCGCATTCTTCTTGGGCATGTGCTCCTACCTCGCAGTATCCAAGACCGTGAAGACTTCCCTGGGACTCGGCATAGCAGTCACATTCGTCCTGCTCATCACCGTTCCCGTTGACTATCTGCTCCAGACGAAGGTACTTGCCGAAAACGCAATCGTGGAAGGAGTTGACCTCACATTCCTCAGCTTCATCCTCTTCATCGCCGTCATCGCAGGCATGGTGCAGCTCGTGGAGATGATCGTGGAGCGATTCTCCCCATCCCTCTATGCAGCACTTGGTATCTTCCTCCCTCTCATCGCCGTGAACTGCGCCATCATGGGAGCATCCCTCTTCATGCAGCAGCGCATTCTCCTCGACCCAGCCACATCCTCACAAGCCATCGGCAGCGTGTGGGACTCCATCGCATACGCACTCGGCTCAGGAATCGGCTGGACACTCGCCATCGTAGGCCTCGCAGCCATCCGCGAAAAGATGGCATACAGCGACGTACCAAAGCCACTCCGTGGACTTGGCATCACATTCATCACTGTGGGCCTCATGGCAATGGCATTCATGTGTTTCTCAGGTCTTAAAATCTAAGCAAGATATCAAAATATGGACATGAATTTGATTTTAGCGAGCATAGGAGTATTCCTCACTATCATCCTGATAGTCGTCATCATCCTGCTCGTAGCAAAGAAATATCTCTCTCCAAGTGGCAACGTAACATTGACCATCAATGGAGACAACAAACTGTCAGTAGAGCAGGGTAGCAGCATCCTCTCCACACTCGCCGCAAACGGCATCTACCTCAGCTCAGCCTGCGGAGGAAAAGGCTCCTGCGGACAATGCAAATGCCAAGTAGTAGAAGGAGGAGGCGAAATACTCGACTCCGAAAAAGGCCACTTCACCCGCAAGCAAATCAAAGAGCACTACCGCCTCGGATGCCAGTGCAAAGTCAAAGGCGACCTCAGCATCAAAGTGCCAGAATCCGTCATGGGCGTCAAAGAATGGGAATGCGAAGTCATCAGCAACAGCAACGTCGCATCCTTCATCAAAGAGTTCAAAGTCGCACTCCCTAAAGGCGAGCACATGGACTTCATACCAGGCTCATACGCCCAAATCAAGATTCCAGCTTACAGCATGGACTACGACAAGGACATCGACAAGAACCTCATCGGCGACCTCTACGTACCAACATGGCAGAAGTTCAACATCTTCAGCCTCAAGTGCGTCAACACCACGCCAACCGTGAGAGCATACTCCATGGCAAACTACCCAGACGAAGGAGACATCATCACACTCACCGTGCGTATCGCCACACCACCATTCCTGCCAAAGCCACAAGTCGGATTCCAGCCCGTCAGCCCAGGCATTGCATCATCCTACATCTTCAGCCTCAAGCCAGGCGACAAAGTCATCATGAGCGGACCTTACGGAGACTTCCACCCAGAATTCGACTCCAAGCGCGAAATGATATGGGTAGGAGGAGGAGCAGGCATGGCACCACTCCGAGCACAAATCATGCACATGCTCAAGACACTCCACACACGCGACCGCGAAATGCACTACTTCTACGGAGCACGCGGCATCGACGAAGTGTTCTTCATGGAAGACTTCCTCGAACTCGAAAAGGAGTATCCAAACTTCCACTTCCACCTCGCCCTCGACTTCCCAGACAAGAAGGCAGACTCCCTCGGCGTGCGCTACAGCCCAGGCTTCATCGCCAACGTACTCGGCGACACCTACCTCAAGCAGCATGAAGCCCCAGAAGACGTAGAATACTACCTCTGCGGTCCACCAATGATGGCAAAGACCGTCCTCGACCTTCTCCACTCCCTCGGCGTGGAAGACGACATGATTCGCTTCGACAACTTCGGAGGCTAACCCCCTCCCACATCCTACCAACCAAGCGGCCTGAATAGTCCCAACAACTATCCAGGTCGCTTTTCTTTGGCCCCCTCCCGACCTCCCCGAGGGGAGGAGAGTAACCATCCGGATGGCATTTCTCACTAGAATCCTTTCAATCCTTAAAATCCTTGATAAAAATCTCAGACAGGAGCATAGGAGTAGTAAAGAAAAATCCTTTAAAATCCTAAAAATCCCTGACCTTAAACTCCCTGATTAGACACTGACCAGTTCAGTGTTCTCCACCTCATCCTTGAGCTTCTCAGACGGATGGAAGAGCAGACGGCGACGATACACCTGCTTAGCTCCAGCCTCCTCCTGGTCAAGCGGAGCCTTAGCCGAGATAGACATCTTGAACGAGCCCAAGTTCTTGATGAAGATGGTATGTCCGTTCAGCACCATCTCCTCCACCTGCTTGATAATCGAGCGCACAGCCCCATCGCAGGCACCCTCACTCATGCCCGAGTCCTTCGCGATATGCTCAATCAACTGGTCGAAACCAATCTTCGTGTACGTAATCGACTTGGTAAACCACATCTCCTTGTCCTCAGGCTTGAAATACTGCTGCTGAGTCTTGATAAATACTTTTCCCATGATAAATTAAGTTTTTAAGTTTTTAAGTTTTTAAGTTTTTGTGAATAAACACACTCCACTTTTCACTTTTCACTCTTCACTTTTCACTACAAAATTCACTCCTTCCATCAGCTGTCTCAGCACCTTGCTTGCTCTGAAACCGATGCGCTTGCTCTTCACCGCAGAGCCACCAGCGTCAGCCTCCTCCTCAGCAATCTTCGCATGAACCTTGAAGTACAGCGTACCCAAGTCGCCCAGCTGCACAGAGTGACCATTGCACACCAGCTGCTTCACCTGCGTCATCAGGCTGCGATATACAGCCGCGATCTGCTCGATGCGGATGCCAGAGTCATTGCTCGCGTACTCAATCAGCACATCGTCGTCAATCACACTCGCGCGGTTCACCCTCGTGTAGAAGCGCTGCTTCTTGTCCAGTCCGCACTGCTGCTCCTTCACCTTCAGCTTCACAACAGGATTTCTCCGATTTCCCATAACTTAATCTCCTTTCATTTTTTAAAATTAAACATAAAAATCACCTTAGAACCCAACCCAATCCTCGTCAAGCCATAAAATCATTTTCTCCCCGACCCTCCGAGTCTCTCCGTTGAATTTCTATGCAAATATACACAATTTTCTGCATATATGCAAATAATATGCAAAATATTTTCACTTTTTCCGCATAAAAAAATCCCGCTCATCATTCAATGAGCAGGACTTCATTTTTCACTTCACTCTCTCGCTTACCTTGCAGCACCAGAGCCAGAACTATCGAAGATGATGTTCACGTTGCTGACGACACTTGAGACCTTGACGCTGGTATCAGGGTTCAGAATCATGTTCACCAGCACAACCACGTCACTGATGTCAACCGTGCCGTCACCGTTCACGTCCGTCACGTCGCTGACGTCAGAGCTGTCGTTCAGAATCTTGTTCACCAACACAACCACGTCGCTGATGTCAACCGTGCCGTCGCTGTTCACGTCGCCCACAGGATTTCCCGCACTGTTCACCTGTCCCGTGAAGAAGGCGGCATGGAGCGCACCCATCTTCTTTCCTCCCGAAAGATCTACTGACAACAGTTGGAGCTACATTCTGGATGGTCACGCCTGTGAACACAGGATTTTCGATGGAGGTAATCTCAGCCTTCGCGCCATACAGCATCAGTTCCGAGATCACCATGGCACTGCCACCATTTATCTTCGTCACATCGAAGCGGAAGTACTTGAACACACCCTGCTTGTCGTTAGCGATATTGTAGTTCTTCTTCGAAGTAGCGATACCCAACGAATCGCCAGGGTTTGCACCCGTGTCCCGACTATCGATGACAGTCCATTCGTCCTCCTCGTTCAGCTTGCCCTTCAGCGTCCACACAGTCGGGTTGGATTTATAATTCAAATTAGTGGCAAAAATCTCATAGCGGGTCACACACACTGGCTCAGAGGCTTCGAATTCGCAGAAGTTAGAAGCGTTTGAAGGCGGAGGATTTGTTCGCCAGCGCCTGCCCGTCTTGCCGTCCACCAAGCCTTTATAGTCAAACGTAGCATCTGGCAATCCCGACTGAGCTCCCGTGCCTTTGGTAGCAGAGCAGGAGATATAGCTGATGTCACTGACTATTGTCGTCTTCTTCACGAGGTAAGGCTTGCCAGCCTCGATGCTGGTGGCATCCTTGAAGTTCAGGTAGAGCGTTTCGCCCTCCATGCCCGTGCGGTGACCACCTACATCGGTCTGCGTGTCCAGTTCCTTCACGGTGAAACCATCCAACGGCGTGCCATCCAGACTGCTGAGCGAGAAAGGCAGGCAGAGCGTGTTCCAGCTGCCATCCGCGAAGAGCACACGGTCGGCAAGCGTCACGTCCTTGGCCTTCGTTGGCGGGAAGGCAACCAAGTCGCTGTTGTCGCCGTTCTTCTTCAGCACAACAGGCAGGTCGCCCACAAAGGTAACATTGACAACCCCCTCAAACACGCTCCAATAACCCTCGTCATACACATGGCATCGTGTAGCTTTATCTGCCATGAAATCATTACAGCCCTCATCAATCCAAGTCAGTTTGGAGGGAACGGCATGGCAATAGATGTCCGTTACGCCCCAGCAAACCCTAAAAGCATTCGCGCCAATAGAAGTCAAGCTGCTTGGGAAAGTGAGCGTAGTCAGGTTTTCACAGCCGTAGAAAGCATCCTGCCCGATGGAGGCCAGGCCGTCGGGAAAATTGACCGTAGTCAGGTTTTCACAATACATAAAAGCACCCTGCCCGATGGAGGTCAAGCCTTCGGGGAAAGTGACCGTAGTCAGGCTGTTACAGCCGTAGAAAGCACTCTCGCCGATGGAGGTCAAGCCTTCGGGAAAAGTGAGCGTAGTCAGGTTTTCACAACCCCTGAAAGCACTCTCGCCGATGGAGGTCAAGCCTTCGGGAAAAGTGAGCGTAGTCAGGTTTTCACAATACCTGAAAGCACCCTGCCCGATGGAGGCCAGGCCTTCGGGGAAAGTGAGCGTAGTCAGGCTTCCACAGTCCCTGAAAGCATCCTGCCCGATGGAGGTCAAGCCTTCGGGGAAAGTGACCGTAGTCAAGCTTGTACATCTCATGAAAGCACTCTCGCCGATGGAGGTCAAGCCTTCGGGGAAAGTGACCGTAGTCAGGCTGGTACAATGCCAGAAAGCACCATGACCGATGGAGGTGACACCATCCTCAATGACGAGAACGGAAAAATCCTTATAACAGAAAAAATTCTCAGCTATACCGAAGTCATTACCCACGGCATCGGGATTCCTGGAAATGGTGAGGGATTCCTGGAAATGGTGAGTGTCTTCACATCGTTTACGCTTGTCACAACATAGCAGAGGTTTTTTCCCTCGTTCACATCGGGGTTGCCGCAGTACCCATCAATCTCGCCCACAAAAGTAACATTGACATTCCCTTCAAAACTGCTCCATTCGCTTTTATTAAACACATGGCATAGCGTGGCCTTGTCTGCCTTGAAATCATCACAGCCCTCATCAATCCAAGTCAGTTTGGAGGGATCGGCATGGCAATAGATGTCCGTTACGCCCCAGCAAGCCCCAAAAGCACCCTCGCCAATGGAGGTCAAGCTGCTTGGGAAAGTGAGTGTAGTCAGGTTTTTACAGAAAAAGAAAGCACTCTGCCCGATGGAGGTCAAGCCTTCGGGGAAAGTGAGCGTAGTCAGGTTTGTACAGTAGAAGAAAGCACCCTCGCCGATGGAGGTCAAGCCTTCGGGGAAAGTGAGCGTCTTCAGGCTTTCACAGCCATTGAAAGCATCTTGCCCGATGGAGGTCAAGCCTTCGGGGAAAGTGACCGTAGTCAGGCTTTCACAGCCCCTGAAAGCACTCTCGCCGATGGAGGTCAAGCCGTCGTGAAAATTGACTGTAGTCAGGCTGGTACAACCCCAGAAAGCATTCTGCCCGATGGAGGTCAAACCATCAGGGAAAGTGGCTGTAGTCAGTTTGTCACAAAAAATAAAAGCATCCTGCCCGATGGAGGTGACACCATCCTCAATGACGAGAACGGAAAAAGCCCATGAGGATTCCTGGAAATGGTGAGTGTCTTCACATCGTTTACGCTTGTCACAACATAGCAGAGGTTTTTTCCCTCGTTCACATCGGGGTTGCCGCAGTACCCACTCTCTTCCTCCTGTTGCAAGGAACACTCATTCACAAAAGGCCACGACTTGGAGAAATGAGCAGCTTCGAAGTCGTAAGCATCAACGCTGACACTGGCACACAGGGCGAGCATCACAAGCAGAAATCTCTGCATAAGGTTAGAAAAGTGTTTCATAATATGTGTTTTTTTAGTTTGATTTATAAGTGATTATGCAAAAATACAACTTTATTTTGAACCGACAACATCTTTTCGCAAAAAACTCTGATTCTTCATCTTCATTGGGTCACAACTCCAGTCAGTCCCCAATGGCGCGAGAGTCGTTTCCCAACGAACTGGGAATGAGTCCCCAATGGCGAGGGAGGGAGAGCGCTATGCAGCAGAACGACAAAACAGTAAATCCATTACATCATTACAACATTACATCATTACATAAACGATTTTCATGTTTTTCTGATAGAGGAGGACAAATGATTTTTTAGGAGAATATATATATATTAAGGTATCATAGAAGATGATTATATATTGTAGAATAAAGAATACATCTATTATAATCTTAATAATATATAGATATAATAATAACTACTAAAAGTATAGATTCTAAATTGAAGTTGGAATAAAATAGATATTGTATATACTGAACCTCCTTATGATTCTATTATAGATTTATTTGCTGGTTCAGGAGAGATTGTTATTGGTTATAAGAATAAATGAATATAATTATTCTAATATAGTATAATAATCAAGCTAAAAATATATGGAAATCTGAGGTCACGAAATGAACCCAAAAAAATAATGATTTGTCGTTGATATTTGTCAGATTTTTTTGTAACTTTGGGGCTGTTAACCAATCACAGGATAACACGTTGTGAATTGGGTATAAAATTTATTTATTATGTACATATTTAATGACGTACAACAGCTCACTGAGTTTGTGACGACAGCCACAAAAAAAGAATTAGCAGATAAGAATTTAATAGTATTATTTGCTGGTAAGCCATCAATAGATGATTTTAGTGGCAAGAATGTTAGTATCACCTCCCTGCAATTAATTGACTCGGTTTTAGAAAACATCGAAGAACCGCAGCTCTTTAGCTATTTTACTGATTTGTTGATTATGAAATATGAATGTAGTTTGAGTGGTTCGCCATACGACTATATTGATGAACTTGGTAATCGTAAAAGTTATACTGGTACCAATTTCGGAAAATTCGTAAGTACTCATATCAAAGAAAAAGTAAAACAACGACAACGCATTTTCCAAATGATAATGAAATATTCTGGGAACACGGTCGAGATTAAGGAGAAAGAGGAGAACACGACAGCTACTAACATAGAAGAAGACGAAAAGGCTTTTCTCCCAAAGGAACTTCAAAATGAACGTGCGTTTGCTTTACTGAAATTCTTACGTGATGTGGGTTGGTTGAATGACGTTTTTCATCCCGTGCACCTTGGAAGAAAAAGAGCTGCTATTTGCCACTTGATTTGTGATGAATTAAAAATTAAAAATTGTTGGAAAGTATCTTCTGAACTAACAGGGGATAATCCGACAACCATGGGAACAAACTTCCAAGATTTTAAAAGTCAGAATAAGAAAGATTATGAGCGATTGCAGAAAGATTTTTCAAAAATAGTAAAAAAATATCGCAAAGACGTGAAATCCAATCATTTACCGCATTAAGTCAAGTATTGCTCAAGTACTAAAGTTGATACTTTAGCTAATACTCGAGTATTGCAGACATTTTCTTTTTGCCCTTACTTTGCACTCGATATCCGTCGGGTGCAAGTTTTTTTATGCACCATGCTGAGAGAATTTGAAGCCCGACAATTGTGTAATTATTAATTCTTTTTTTTTGTGAAAAAGCAAAAGAAAATGAATGGAGGGAGGCGATATGATGATGTTGCTTACTCCGAGTTTGGAACCGTTCAGATGTGGACGCGATGCGTGAAGGTGTCGATTTGTCTGCCTCGTGGGCTGAAAGGCTGGAAAGGCGAGATGCGTCAACAGTTTCGTGAGTTGATGAAGCAGATGAAGGTGCTAAGAAGTTTAGAGAGTAGTAAAAAGAGTATTGACTTTAAAAAGGTAGAAAACTATGATTAGTTACGATGTAACTGCGTTTGCTTCTTCGCCTAAGGTTTGTACGAAGGAGAAGTTTTTGGAGCTTATCAATTCTGAGGAAGTGAAAGTGCTTTGCCAGCAGATTGAGGTGAAGAAACGCGAGATGTTTGAACTCAAGGAGCAGGGCAAGATTGAGGAATCTGAAATCGTGCACAAGGAGGTGAGTCGTTTGAAAGGGAAGTTGCCTGTGCTGATTCCTGGTTCCACTTATCAAGAGGGGTCTCCACGTAAAATTGAGTTTGCGAAGGAGACGTATATCGTTCCTATCGACCTTGATTATGACATGAACCCAGAGTTGTTGCCAGACCCAAAGGCAATGGATGCAAAAATTCGTGCGCTGAGAAGCCAGTGGTATGAGGACATGGTGCTTTATGCTGGCATTTCGTGCAGTGGAACAGGATTGCGCTATTTTGTGCTTCGTGACCCACGTTATAGCTTTGTGGAAACACTGGAATGGTTTGCGAAAACCTTTAATGTTGTGTTCGATAAATCGGGAAAGGACATCACAAGGTGTTCGTTTGTGTCGCACACGGACATGATTTGGGTGAAGGACGACCGCATGTTCTGGACAACTGAGGAGCTGAAGCAGGAGGCTGAAAGGCTGACGGGCAGACGCTTTGAGGACTATGAGAAGAAAGGGACACAAAAGGGAGTTACTGTTTTGGGAACCCCTACCGCTGGAGGGGATGTAACAAAACATGACACCCCTACTGCGAAGGAGATGGGGTTGTTACTAATCACCCCACCTACGACGGCTGAAACGGCTGCAAGTGCTAACGTAGAAATGAAGGACATGGAACGCAATGCACAAGGTGAGCTTTGTTTCCGTGGTGTGCCTTATCGCATGATTGTAGGGAAAGTGTTTGAGAGTTTGGGTGGCGCACCTGTCATGGGTGAGCGTAACACGAAGTTGCACAAGGCTGCGGTCAATCTGCGCTATATTTGTGACAACAACGCTGGACTGCTCTTTGAGATTCTGAAACCTTGGGCGAATGGTTTGAAGGACTCGGAACTGCTTACCGTCTGCAAGAGTGCGACGAGCGGCGAAATGAGGTACTGGAGCTCTCGCTTGATTGATGCGGTGATGCAATCCATTGAGGAAGGCAGTGATTTGGAAGAGGCGGACTATCTTGGCGGCTTGGAGGTAAATCATGCTCACTGGAACTCCCGCTTGGACGAAATCCACTTGGTGAGAGGATTGAGGGAATGCACTTGCGGTGTGCCTGAAAGTTTCAAGATGGGTTGCGTTTTGGGTTCGTTGGTATGCATTTATACGTTGCTGTCGAGAATTCGTTTCATCAGCTATGATGGACGTGAGTATCGTCTGAGTGGACAGGCTTTCACGGTGGGTGAAGCAGGCACAGGCAAGAGTTTTATGACGCAACTTTCGGACTTGCTGCTAGAACCGCTTGTTGAACAAGATAATTTGGCACGGGATTTGGAGGACAAATGGAAGGAAGAGAAGCAAAAGGCTGGTCAAGGCAAGATGAAGACTGCTCGACCAAAGGCGATGGTGAGAGTGGTGCCATCAGGCATTTCGACTTCCATGTTGAACCAACGTCTGAAGAATGCTTTCGAAATGGAAGTTCCGCTGGGTGGTGGCGACCCCGTGAAGCTCTTCCTTCATCTCATTACGTGCGAGCCTGAGATGGCAAGCGTGATTCGTCAGCTTGGCAATCAGTTCTCGAAATATGCGGACTATATGCTGAAAGGTTTTCAGGATGAAAAGACGGGTAACGACTATATGAGTGAGCAGAGTGCCAGCGGCATTGTTGAGGTGCACTGGAACACTTGGTTTGCTGGTGTGATGTCGTCCTTGATGAAGTTTGTAGGCGATATGCTCAGCGGTCAGAACCAACGCCTGATGCTTTACATCATGCCTACGAATCGCTATCAGATGATTGAGAAAGGAGGTTTTAACCGCAGTTATGAGGAAAAGAAAGCCATTATCGAAATGGCAAGGCTGCTGAATGGCGAGGAAGGACGCAGAATAGGTGGACGCGTGGAAGTGAGTAAGTTGACTGATGCGCTTTATGATTGGTGCAAGAACCAGATGAAGTGTGCTGAAAGCACTCACGACATTATTCGCGACCGTTTCTGCCGCCGTGAAGCCTTGAAAGGTATCAGGGCAGGCATTGCTTATGACTACGGATATGGTATTTAACGATGACGAACATATACACCGCTGGCTGATTAAGGTCACCATAAATGAATGCAAGATGTTCTGGCGGTCATTCTGGCGACGAAATACGGAAAGCTTAGATGCCATGTATGAAGCAAATGAAAATCAATCCGAAATGGGCTCGCAGAGTGTCGGACAGGCTACGCAGCATTTTTGTGGATTTGAAGCATGAATTCACGGCCGACGATATGCTTGCACTCGACCCCAGCCTTTCGAAAACCTCAGCTCACATACGTCTTTATAGATGGCAGCAAAAGGGCTTTGTCACTTACGACCATGAGAAGAAGTGCTATGTGAAAGTAGTTGAAAGCATTTGACAGAGATAAGTAAAACTTTTCTTCATGTTAATGCTAATAATAGAGTTGCCGTCTGGCTCCGTGATGGAGTTGGGCGGCATTCCTTATTTGGTTTCATGGTGTTTTATGGGTGTTTGATGGTGTTTTTTGCGTTTTCCATCGATTGTGTGGGATATTTTTCGTAACTTTGCCACATATTATGTGCTTATACGTATGAAACGATTGTTTTTCTTCATAGTGGCTTTGGCGGGTTTTGTTTGGGGTAAGGCTCAGACGGAGGAGGCTGCGTCGTCGGAACCGCAGATTGATTCTCTGTATGTTTCTTTGCTGACTTGTGCGCCTGGTGCGGATGCCTATAAGCTGTTTGGACATACTGCTATCCGTGTGAAGGGGGAGGGTGAGAAGTCTTTTGACTTTGCCTTCAATTATGGTATGTTCAATTATCAGAAGAAGAATTTTGTGTATCGCTTCGTGAGGGGTGAGACGGATTATGAGTTGGGTGCTGAACCTACGGACTTTTTCTTTTCTCGCTATTCGGAGGAGGGGATTGAGATTGATGAGCAGGTGCTGAACTTGACGGATGAGGAGAAGAAATTGCTTTATAACTTGCTGGTTATCAACTATCAGCCTGAGAATCGTGTGTATCGCTATAACTTCCTTTATGATAACTGTACGACGAGGGCGCGTGATATTATCAGGGATGCGCTGCTGGACAGGAAACTGAGGTATAAGAACAGGGGGGAGGAGTATGAGGAGACGACTTTCCGCGAGATTTTGCATCGCTTCACGAAGGGTTCTCCTTGGACTGCTTTTGGTATTGACATGATTCTTGGCTCGGAGGTGGATAAGAAGCGCTCGCAGATGGAGCAGATGTTTATTCCATCGGTGTATGAGATGGAGGTGGGCGATGCTGTGCTTGCGGCGGATAGTACGCAGATGGCTTTTGTGAGGAGTGTGAAGCATCATGCGCCTACAGGTAAGTTCCAGGAGGTTGCGGGGTTCCCGATGGGTCCTGTGACGCTGTTCTGGATTGTCTTTGGCATAGCGGCGGGCTTGTCGGTGGTTGATTTTATCAGAAGGAAGGCTACGATTTGGTTCGACATAGTGCTGCTGCTGGCTCAGGGCTTGGCTGGTTGCCTCATTGCGTTTTTGTTCTTCTTCTCGGAGCATCCTGCTGTGGGTTCCAACTGGCTCATCCTTGCTTTCAATCCGCTGGTTCTGGGGATGATTCCTGTGGTGCTTGTGGGTAAGAAGGTGATGAAGGTGTCATGCGAAATTGTCAATATGTCAGCACTGGTTTTCACTCTTCTGCTATTTTGGCTTTCTCTGCAGTGGCTTCATCCTGCGATGCTGCCTTTGGTATTGACTTTGCTCGTAAGGTCGGCATTGCGCTTGAGAACTTTTATGATTGAGTTGGTGCATAGGAAGTATTAAAAGTGAGAAGTGAAAAGTGATAAGTGAAAAATGAATCAAGGGTTAAAAAGGATTTGGGGCGCTTCGCTTGAAATTGTATTTAGAATTATCATTTAGAATTTAAAAAAAAATTTTACATTATAATTTTAAACTTCATTTCGAGCCGAAGGCGACCAAGTAAGTGAAAAGTGAAAAGTGAAAAGTGAAAAATTAATAGAAAAAAGGTGAAACGTCCTACGATAACTACAGTGCTGGCTGTATTGGCTGCTTCGCTTGCGGCTCAATCCCAGACGTCGGTGCCTCGGCTCGTGGTTGGTCTGACAATAGATCAGCTGCGCTCTGACTATATGGACGCTTTTTCTCCGCTCTATGGGGAGGACGGCTTCAAGCGCTTGATGCGCGAGGGGGTGTTCTTCAGTAATGCGCAGTATTCGTCTGCCGATGTGGATAGGGCTTCTGCGATTGCTTCGATTTTCACGGGGACTGTGCCTTACAATCATGGCATCGTGGGTGAGGACTGGATGGACAGGCAGTCGATGCGCCCTGTGCAGTGTGTGGAGGATTTCAAGATTCGTGGCATCAATACGCAGGAAACGGCTTCTCCGAAGAATCTGCTGGTTTCGACGATTGGGGATGAGCTGAAGTTGTCGTCGAATGGACGTGCGATGGTCTATGGGATTGCTCCTAACAGGGAGGCTTCTGTGCTTTCCGTGGGACATGCAGGGGACTTTGCCATCTGGCTGGATGGACATACGGGGAAATGGGCTGGCACAAGTTACTATGCTGAGCAGCCTTCGTGGTATAAGTACCTGACTACGAGGTCTATATCGGGTGTTGACCAAGTTTCTTGGAAGCCTAAGAATGCTGCTGTTACGAGCTATAACTATTACTTGGCAAGTGAGAAGACTTCGTCTTTCAACCATCGATTCACGGGTGAGAGACGTTTTCGCAGTTTCAAGACTTCGGGACTCATCAATGATTTCATCACGGAGACGGCTTCCTTTGTCATTACGCAAGCGGGAATGGGACGCGACGATGTGCCTGATTTCCTTTCGCTTTGCTACTACGCTGGCTCCTTCGATGGAAAGACGTTCAATGACTCTGCCACGGAGATTCAGGACACATACGTTCGGCTGGATGAGGCTTTGGCAAACTTGTTCAGGGAAATTGACAAGAGTGTGGGCATCGAGAACACGCTTTTCTTCATCACTTCCACGGGCTTTGAGGATGCTGAGGCTGCCGACTTGTCGAAATATCGCATCCCGACGGGAACATTGCATCTGAATCGCTGTGCTGCGCTGCTGAATATGTACCTGATGGCGATTTATGGGCAGGGGCAGTATGTGGAGTCGTATTATGACAATCAATTCTATCTCAATCATAAGCTCATCGAGCAAAAGCAGCTGAACTTGGCTGAGGTGCTCGAAACATGTGAGGATTTCTTGTTTCAATATACGGGAGTGAGGGATGTCTATACATCTACTCGCCTCACGCAGGGAGCATGGACTCCGGGCATCAGCAGAATCAGAAATTCGTTTAATCCGAAGTGCTCGGGCGACATACTGATTCTTGCGAATCCTGGATGGACTCTTGCTAATGATGATATTGGGCAATCGAGACAGGTGCGGGACAGTTACTTTGAATTTCCCATCATCTTCTTCGGATTCCAACTGAAGGCTGAGAGAATCGCAACGCCAGTGACGGTGGATTGCATTGCTCCTACGGTGGCACATTTCATGCGGATTCGGGCTCCTAATGGATGCAATACTTCGCCGCTTTCGGAGGTGAGGAGAAGGTGATAGAAAGAAGACCTTCGGCGGAACCGAAGGGAACGGTGGCTGGAGGGAGGCTTCGGCAGAACCGAAGCTTACTGAGAAAGCGGAACCGGAACTTGCTGAGAAGGCAGAACCGGAACTTACATTGAAAGCAGAAACTGAATTATAAAGAAACTAAATACAAAATAGATATTATGGCATTTTCATTAAATGGATTCCTAAGTTCTCTTTTTGGCAATAAGGCTACTCGCGACATGAAGGAGATTAAGCCTGTTGTGCAGAAGGTGCTTAACGTGTATCCAGAAATTCAAAAGCTGTCGAACGATGAACTTCGTGCGAAGACAGACGAAATCAAGGTTTATTTGCAGGGCCTTGTGACGGAACAGAGAGCAAAAATAGAGGCTCTCAATGCAAAAATCAAGGAAACGGAAATAGACCAGCGTCAGCCTATCTTTGATGAAATCGACAAGATAGATGCTGAAATCTTGGATATTTTCGAGAAGGGACTCAACGAGGTGCTTCCTACGGTTTTTGCTATTGTGAAAGATACGGCTCGCCGATTCACTGAGAATGAGGACGTTGTTGTCACTGCCACGGAATTTGATAAGGAGCTCTCGATGACTCACGATTTTGTGGATATAGATGGCGACAAGGCTATTTGGCATAATCACTGGGTGGCAGGCGGAAACGACACCGTTTGGAACATGATTCACTATGATGTTCAGCTCTTCGGTGGTGTGGTTCTGCATCAGGGTAAGATTGCGGAAATGGCAACGGGTGAAGGTAAGACGCTCGTGGCAACGCTTCCTGTGTTCCTTAATGCACTGACTCGCAATGGTGTGCATGTTGTCACAGTGAATGACTATCTGGCAAAGCGTGACTCGGAGTGGATGGGTCCTCTCTATATGTTCCACGGACTGAGTGTGGATTGCATCGATAAGCATCAGCCTAACTCAGATGCACGTAGGAAGGCATATCAGGCAGATATTACCTTCGGTACGAACAATGAATTTGGTTTCGACTATCTGCGTGATAACATGGCGATGCGTCCTGAGGAACTCGTGCAGCGTTCTCACAACTTTGCCATTGTCGATGAGGTCGATTCCGTGCTGATTGATGATGCTCGAACTCCACTCATCATCTCTGGTCCAATCCCTAAGGGAGAAATCCAGATGTATGACGAGTATTGTCCTATTGTTGAGAAACTGGTTGAGGCTCAGCGCAAGTTGGCAACAGAATATCTGGCAACTGCACGTAAGCAAATCTACAGCGAGGACCAGAAGGAAATTGAAGCTGGATTCCTTGCGTTGTTCCGTGCATATAAGTCCATGCCAAAGAACAAGGCTCTCATCAAGTTCCTTTCGGAAGACGGCATCAAGACAGGTCTCCTCAAGACTGAGGAAATCTACATGGAGAACAACAACCGCAGGATGCCTGAGGCTACGGAACCATTGTACTTCGTAGTGGATGAGAAGCTGAAGTCGGTGGAAATGACTGATAAGGGTAACCAACTCGTTGCCGACATTGTGAAGGACGATCAGTTCTTCGTGCTCCCTGATATTACGGGACAGTTGTCGGAACTTGACAATACGATTAGTGATGAGGAGGAGCGCCTTGCCAAGAAGGACGAACTGATGGCAGACTATGCTGTGAAGTCGGAGCGTGTGCACACTATGCAGCAGCTGCTGAAGGCTTACACGATGTTCATGAAGGATGACGACTATGTGGTGATTGATGGTGAGGTGAAGATTGTAGATGAGCAGACAGGTCGTATCATGGAGGGACGTCGCTGGAGTGATGGACTTCATCAGGCTGTGGAAGCAAAGGAGCGCGTGAAGGTAGAAGCTGCGACACAGACTTTTGCTACCATCACCTTGCAGAACTACTTCCGTATGTATCACAAGCTCTCGGGTATGACGGGTACAGCCATTACGGAAGCAGGTGAATTCTGGGACATCTACAAGCTCGATGTGGTTGAGATTCCTACGAATCGTCCTGTTGCACGAAATGATATGAACGACCGTGTATATAAGACGAATCGTGAGAAGTATAAGGCTGTTATTGAGGAGATTGAGCGCATGATAGCTGCAGGAAGACCAGTGCTTGTGGGTACTACTTCGGTGGAAATCTCTGAAATGCTTTCCAAGATGTTGCAGATGCGTAAGATAGAGCACAATGTCCTCAACGCTAAGCTGCACCAGAAGGAAGCAGACATTGTGGCACAGGCAGGTCAGCGTTCTATCGTTACTATTGCTACCAACATGGCAGGTCGTGGTACCGATATTAAGCTTTCCGATGAAGTGAAAGCAGCAGGTGGTCTTGCCATTATTGGTACGGAGCGTCATGAGAGCCGTCGTGTGGACCGTCAGTTGCGTGGACGTGCAGGACGTCAGGGAGACCCAGGTTCCTCTGTGTTCTATGTATCGCTTGAGGATAAGCTGATGCGCCTCTTTGCTTCGGACCGCATTTCTTCCATTATGGACAAACTCGGATTTGAGGAAGGCGAGATGATTGAGCACCCAATGATTAACAAGTCTATTGAGCGTGCTCAGAAGAAGGTGGAGGAAAACAACTTCGGTATTCGTAAGCGCTTGCTGGAATACGATGATGTGATGAACAAGCAGCGTAAGGTGATTTACGAGCGTCGTCGCCATGCCTTGATGGGACAGCGTATCGGTATGGATATTACCAACATGATTTGGGACCGCACCGTCAATATCATTGAGAACAACGATTTCGAGGGTTGCAAGGAGCAGTTCCTCCGCATTTTTGCGATGGAATATCCTTTCACCGCAGAACAGCATGAGGAAAAGGGACGCGAAGCCCTTGAAAACGAGGCATTTGAACTTGTCTTGGCAAGTTTCAAGAAGCGTTGCGAGCGTTTTGCAAATACGGCATATCCTGTGATTAAGGATGTGTATGAGACGAAGGGAAGTATGTATGAAAACATTCTTGTTCCACTTACAGATGGACGCAGGATGTATCAGATTTCTGTTCCTCTCAAAGAGGCATACGAAACGCAAGCAGGCAATGTGATGCTTCAGTTTGAGAAAGCCATTCTGCTTCATACCATCGATGATGCTTGGAAGGAGAATCTTCGTGCGCTCGATGAATTGCAGCACTCCGTTCAGAATGCAAGTTATGAGCAGAAAGACCCTCTGCTTATCTTCAAGTTGGAGTCAGTGACGCTGTTCGACAACATGGTGAATGAAATCAATGATGGCACCATTTCAGTATTGATGCGCACTTCATTGCCAGTTCAGCAACCACCTCAGGATGCTCCTCAGCAGCAACAACCTGCTCAGCGTCCACAATATACGGAGTCGAAGCAGAATCTGGATGAGCCATCTGAAACGCAGAAGGCTATGCAACAAGCAGCTCATGCTCAGACAAGTCGTGGACCAGTGGAGCGTCGTCCTATCGTGAATAATCAGCCACGAGTGGGAAGAAATGATCCATGTCCTTGCGGTTCTGGTAAGAAATTCAAGAACTGCCACGGCAGAGGACTTGTTTAATCAAACAAATTAATAAAATCCTATAAATCCTTGATTTTGAAATGAAAAAGATAGTTGTTGCCATCGATGGACACTCTTCTTGCGGAAAGAGTACCATGGCAAAAGCATTGGCGCGTACCGTTGGCTATATATATGTTGATACAGGAGCCATGTATCGTGTTGTGACACTCTATGCATTGCGTAATCGTCTTATTGAAAACGGACGAATCTACGAATTTGCACTTCAGCAGCACATTGATTGTAGCCGTGTGAAGGTGAGTTTCCAGCTCGACCCTGAGACCAATCTTCCTCTCGCTTGCTTGAATGGAGAGGTGGTGGAAGATGAAATTCGTGGCATGGAGGTTTCCAACAATGTGAGTCCTATTGCTGCACTTCCATTTGTTCGTAAGTTCCTTGTTGCTCAGCAGCAGGCTATGGGTAAGGAGAAGGGCATCGTGATGGATGGACGCGACATTGGTACTGTTGTTTTCCCTGATGCAGAGCTCAAGGTCTTCATTACCGCATCGGCAGAAATTCGTGCACAGCGTCGTTATGATGAACTGGTTTCAA